>JAIXLE010000037.1 GCA_026931725.1 Bacteroidales bacterium | reverse complement strand
ATGGAGAATCGAATCCAGGAACAGCAGTCCACCACGCAACACACGGGCAAGCGACCCTATTCCACTACGGAGTATATCGGCTGCCGGTTGGGTGCCGCTTCAACCCGTTCCGGTAGCAGAGAATGAGAGTGAACAACGGGAAGAACTGCGGGCCTACGGACACACGCTGCGTTACACTACTCACATGAACACGTCGAGTCCCGAGACGATCAGTTACACGACAGAATGATTCAATTTTTTCTTTGCGCCGCTACCACGGCGAAGACAAAAGACAGGAAATAAATGATAAAATAGACAAACAGAAAATAGTAAATCAGCCGTCCAGGCGGAAACAGACACGGAACCCGTAGCTGTTGAGGCGGGTAACCGGCGCGACCCAGTTACGGTACGTCGAGACGCAGACGGACGCATTGTAGTACCAACCGCCCCCACGCAGGATGCGGGCATTTGTTTGATCGTTATTGCTAAACTCGGCCTGTCCTTGATTGGTATAAGGGTCGCGGTAGATGTCGGCACACCACTCCCAGACGTTCCCCCGCATGTCGTGGAGCTTGTAGGCGTTGGCCTCCTTCTTGCCAACGGGTTGAGTCGAGTTATTACTATTCCCGCTGTACCAACCGACCCGCTTCAGCACCTCCTCGTTATCGCCCGCGTCCCGGCAAGCGTGCTGCCATTCGGCCTCGGTCGGCAGGCGGATCGGTTTGCCGGTGAGCTTCACCATCGCGGTGCAGAAGTCCCGTGCGTCGAACCACGACACCTGCTCGACCGGGCGGCTCTCGTCGCCGGTGAAGTGGGACGGGTTGTACCCCATCACGGCCTTGAACTGGGCCTGGGTGACGGGGGTCACTCCCATCCAGAACCCCGCCACCTGCACCACTGGTCCGACCGATACCGTCCCGGCGGGGATGTAGGCGAACTTCATCTCGGCATCCATCGGGCGTTCTCCGGGGGCGGGGTTACTTGTTCGGGTTCGCGCGGGGCGGGACTGGCTTCCACTTCAGAGTGGTCACGCAGCCGGCCCGCAAATCGCCCTCGCGGGGCGGCGGAATCGGGACCGTAAGGATGCGACCGGCCCGTAGGTCGTCGTCCGCGGCCACGATCTGGAGGGTGTACAGGTCACCTTGCTTCGGGTTGGCCGGCGGCTCGTTCGGCGGCGGGAGTCGCCCCTGCAACTTCCGCATCTGGTCGTCGCTTGGGTCCAGTTCGAGCAGTTGGGGCACCCACACCGCGAGCCGCGGGTCGTTGAACTTGAGCTTCTGGTACAGCGGGTCGATCTTCTTGCGGAGATCACTCAGGCGGTCCCACTTGTCGGTCAGGTCGCGGAGGAGTTCTTTCTCCGGGAGCGGGTTCTCGGCCCACACCCTGGCCTGCTCGTCGGTCAGGTGGGTCAGCTTCTCGACCGCGGCGGTGTAGTCGTACCCGTGATCCGGCCCGGCCAGGGCGCGGGCTTCGTCGCCGAGGGCGGTGATCTCGCCCGTGACCCGGATGAAGAAGTCGATGGGGGTTTCGGGGCCACGCTTCAGCGGAGCCACCTTGAACTTGACGCGGAGCGACACCCGGTTGCTGTCGTTGGCCGCGGCCGTGATCCGCCCCCAGGCGGCCCGGTCGGTGTCCGCGGCCAATTTCATCCCATACGCCGGTCCCTTGTCGAACGGCGTGAAGCGGAACGAGGGGTTCCCGGCCATGCCGACGCACTCGACGGTCAGCACGGACGACCGGCACACGTCTTCGGTGAGCCACGGGTTTAGGTTCCGGGTGATGTTGTAGTGGTCGTTCACCACCAGCCGTACCTCCCCAGGCTGGAGCGGCGGCTCGGCCAGGGTCGGTTCGGGCGTCGGCTCCTCGATGGGATCGCCGATGGGGATGTCGTCTTCGTCGCCGCCGGTTGGTTCTGGCTTGTCTGTGGGTTCAAGCCCCTTCAACGCTTCCAGCACCGGGCCGAAGCTCTGCAACCGCGCGAGCGGGTGTTTCGGGTCGAGGTACGGCGAGACGCTGTCCTCAAACAGCGTCTGGAGCGTTGAGCGGTACGGTTCAGAAATCAGCTTCCACTCTCGGCCACCCGGATTGAGGTGGCCGAACAGCACATCCTTGAAGGTCATGCCCCAGGCGTACACGTCCGAGTACGGCCCGATGGGCGCTGTGATCTCGCCGGTCTGTTCGGGCGGGGCGTACCGCTCCGTCCCCGCTTGGCTCATTTCGCTGGTCGAGAGCTTGTCTTTCGGCACGCCCTTGCTGGTTTGGACCGCACCCGTGCGTCTGGCCAGACCGAAGTCGATCACCTTCACCACCAGCGAGTCGTCCGGCTTCCGCTGAACCATGATGTTCGTGGGCTTGATGTCGCGGTGGTACACGGGTTCGGGCAGCGAGTGGGCGGCGTTGACCGCCTCGGCCACCTGCCGGGCGATGAACAGGAACTCGCTCATCTTCCACGGGCGGTTCCCGGCGGCGAACTGGTCGAGCGTCACGCCGGGGAAGAAATCCATGACGATGTACGGGCGGGTCTTGTTGTCCTTGTTCCCGTACCCCCTGGAGCGAACCCCGATGATCGCCGGGTGCTGGACGTTCCGCAGCGTCCATGCCTCCGTAGCCCCCGTGGCCGACCGGAGCGATTTGATCGCCACGTCTTCGTGCCACTCGTTACGGCAGTGGAAGACGGTCCCGAAGGCACCCGCCCCCAGGATGCGAACGAACTCGTAATCGGACGGGTGGAACGGTCGGTACAGATCGGGGCGAAGTGCCGCGGCCGACCGGAGGAAGTCGGCGGCCTTCTCCCAGTCGCCGCCGTCACATGCGGAGAGGTACGCCTTGTAGTGCTGGGCGGCTTCGGCATCCCGGTTTGCGCTGGCGTTCGCGGCTGCGGCGGCGGCTTCGTGTGCCTGAGCAGCGGGGTCGAACATCCTCTCGGTGTTCATGGTGTCGCCAAGTTGGTCGAGCATCTCCGTGCTGAACGCCTTCGGATTGCGACGAGACACCGCAAGCACTTGAAGCAGCAGTTTGCGTTCATCGTCCGAGATGGAACTGAACGTGCCGCCCTTCCTCCCCGCCTTCTGCTCCTCGCTCTGCTTGTGCAGAAAGGCTTGGAACTTCACCGTGAGATCGCGGACAGCCTCCTTCGTCTCGGTGACATCGACGTGGATCGCCTCCTGTTTGGCGGCCTGGGCGGCGAACCACTTCTCCAGGGCGTCGAACAGGACATTGATCTGGTCGAGGATGCCGGCGGTGCGGAAGTCAAGAACGTCGAGGCCGCGTTCCTGCCGCTCGCTGATGAGTTTCAGGTAGTCGAACGACAGGCCGTGGGCGAGTTCGGTGTTGGTTTCCACCTCGCGGCGGAAGAAGAAGGCGAACGCGGCGGCCAGGAGGGGCGTGCCGCCGTCCGGGGCGGCGGTCAGGAGATCGGCGAGAACGGGAGCCTCGTCCCGGAGAGCTTCCGCCGTGTCCTTGACGGCGTGGTGGGCGGCGGCGGTCATCCGGGCCGGGTCGCCGTGACGCTCCATCGTGGCCGCCCGGCGGGCCAGTTCGCCAGCCGACACCGGGGCGGCGACGAACCGCCCGGCCTTTCGCAACCGCGTCCACTCCTCAGCAGCCTTCGCTCGGATGCTGGCGGTGGTATCCTCCAAGCCGGTCGGGGTGTGGTCGAGGAAGTTCTTGATCTGGTCGCGGACACCTTTCATGTCGGCATCACGGAAGATGTCCTTGACGCGGTCGAACAGGGAGTCCCCGTTCAGTGCCAGCCCGACCGCAGTCCAGGCCCGGTCGTTCGCCTTGGAGAGCGCCTTCGGGAGTGCTTGGCTGTGGTCGGTCATCCGCTTCTCGATCACGCTGACGACGTGATCGGCGGACACGTTGAAGACGTATCGGACCCCGGAGGCGAGCAAGCCGCCGGTGATGGACATGGTGGAACACCCCGCAGGATTGTGACGTAGCTCGCTCTCGTTACCCCTGTTTCGTCAGATGCAACCAAAGATTTTAGACAAGGATAGCGAATCGGGTAGAAGTCGGCGAACGGTCGTTTGGATGTGCGAGGCTTGGTCGCCCGACAGGAAAGTGATGCAACCGGAAGTGCAACCAAGGCTAAGAGCCGACTCGGGGACTCGAACCCCGGACCTATGCTTTACGAAAGCATTGCTCTACCAACTGAGCTAAGTCGGCATTTCTAAATCACTTGCGTCACGCCACCTCTGTCTACCTGTGTCCAACCCTACTTCCGGCTCTACTGGGCATCAGCCGCTTTACGAAAGCTGTGCTCTACCGCTGAGCTAAGGCGGCTTACGTCAAATCGTTGCGTCCAGTCCGTCACCTCCAGCAACCAACACGGTCTACTTTACGAAAGCATTGCTCTACCGTTGAGCTAAGTCGGCTAATATCGAATTGTTCTGACTCTTTCGTCCCCCGTCAGAACCGCCACCGTTCACTTTACAAACGCATTTCCCTACCGTCGCAAACTTATACATTCGCCACTTTACCCAAGCCGCAATTTGCTGCGAACCGAAGCGATGTGTTATAGGATACAGCCGATTCCTCCCGCAGTCAACCCTTTATCATCCCTTCGATTACACTATTCACACACGGTGTCAAATTGTTATTCAAGAACAATCACTTAAACAATCTCTCAATAAGTTAAATGACTGATTAGCTTTAGTACATGGGAAAGCAAACCCAAAAACTTCTCAATATTTTTGCTGATAACGGAGTTACCACGCCGTTATGACGAATAACCTGGAAAGAACACCGCGGATCTGAGGAACAGTTCCGAAGTGTTAACCCTTGAGCCTGAACTATTGCAATTTCTCCACCGTCATGATGACGTACTTCGATGTGGGCGTGTGGCTGCCATCAGCAGTGCTGTTCAGGGGAACGAGGACGTTCGTTTCTGGGAAGTAAGTCGCGGCACAACCACGGGGGATGTCATACTCCACGATCAGGAATCGGTTCGCTCGCCGGGTTTCCCCGTGATAATGGCTCACCAGATCAACCACGTCACCCGGTTTCAGATTCCGTTCCGCGATGTCTTCTCGGTTCAACAGGACTACTCGCCGTTCGTGATGAATGCCGCGGTAACGGTCTTCCAAACCATAGACTGTCGTGTTGAACTGATCGTGTGTGCGAATCGTCATCATGGCCAGTTGGCCCGGTGCCAGTCGCAGTTCCACAAGCGGGGAAGTCGTGAACCGGGCCTTGCCGGTGGCGGTCGGGAACTGACCTTCTCGCGGCTTGTTCGGCAGATAAAAGCCGCCCGGTTGGCGAACACGTTGGTTATAATCCGTAAAGCCGGGGACAACTCGTTCGATATGGTCGCGGATGCGGTCGTAGTCGGCAGCCAATTCGAGCCAGGGGATCGCCGAGCGTGAGCCGAGGGTCGCGGTGGCGAGCCGGGCAACGATCTCCACTTCGCTCAGCAAGTGCGGAGATGCCGGTGCCAGAGAGCCACGGGATAACTGAATCACACCCATCGAGTTTTCGGTGGTGACGAACTGCTCTTTCCCGCCGCTGTGGTCGCGTTCGGTACGTCCCAGGCAGGGGAGAATCAACGCGGTGCGTCCCGTCACCAGATGCGAGCGGTTCAGTTTGATGGAGACATGCACGGTCAGCGAGCAGTTTTGCAGTCCGCGAGCCGTTGCCTGCGTGTCGGGCGTGGCGGAAAGGAAATTACCGCCAAGAGCAAAGAAAACTTTGACACGATGATCGAGCATAGCCCGGATTGTGTCGACCGTGTGAAAACCTGTCTCACGCGGCGGCGCGAACCCAAACTCACGCTCGATTGCATCCAGGAACCAGACGGGCGGGTGTTCCCAAATGCCCATCGTCCGGTCGCCTTGGACGTTGCTATGGCCGCGTACCGGACACAGCCCCGCTCCCGGTTTGCCGATGCTGCCCCGCAAGAGTAAGAGATTCACCAATTCCTGAATCGTGGGCACCGCGTGCTTGTGCTGCGTCAACCCCATCGCCCAACACGCGATGATCCGATCGCAGGAGCCGATTTCCTCGGCTAGGGCTTCGATCTGATCGCGGGCGATGCCGGATTGCTCGACGATCGGATCCCAGGCCAATTGCGTCACCGCATTCCGCAAACGGTCGAAACCGTCGGTTTGCGCTGAGACGAACGCCGAATCCCATGCGTTCCGTTCAATAAGATGCTTGAGCAACCCTTGCAGTAATGCTTGATCGCCGCCGATTTTGACCTGCAAATAGCGGTCGGCCAGTGCCGTGCGGGACAGACCCAACAGTTGCCCCGGTTCCTGCGGATTGCGGAACGCCAACAGGCCCGCCTCCTTCAGCGGATTGATCGCCACGATCCGGGCACCCGCACGTTTTGCGGCTTGCAGAGCCGTCAACATACGGGGGTGATTCGTGCCAGGGTTCTGGCCGAGAATCAGAATGAGTTGCGCTTTTTCAAAATCGTCCAGTTTCACCGTGCCCTTGCCGATACCGACCGTCTGCGACAGAGCCACGCCCGACGACTCATGGCACATGTTGGAACAATCGGGCAGGTTGTTCGTCCCAAATTGGCGGACAAACAGTTGGTACAGGAACGCAGCCTCATTGCCCGTGCGGCCCGAAGTGTAGAACGCGGCCTCGTGCGGTGAGGCTAGCCCATTGAGTTCCGCGGCGATCAATTGGAAGGCATCATCCCAGCTGATCGGCTCGTAGTGTCGGGAACCGGGCCGGAGGACCAGCGGTTCGGTGAGCCGACCCAGTTGGCCATGTTCATAGTCCGAGAGTTGGCCGAGTGCGTCGATCGAATGCGTGCGGAAGAAATCCGGGGTCAGGCGGCGTGTGTCCGTCTCCCAGGCGACGGCTTTGGCTCCGTTCTCGCAAAACTCAGTCATCGAGCGGGAACCATCGGGATCGGGCCAAGCACAACTGGGGCAATCCACTCCACCTTTCTGGTTCAGCAGCATCAGCGTGCGGGTTCCGCGTGCGACTCCAGCTTCCCCCCAGACATGCCGCATCGACGATACCACGGCTGGCATCCCAGCGGCGGTGGTAGCGGGTTCCGTGGTTCGCAGTCCGGTGAACGCTTCCGGGCATTCTGCGGCGGGGATCGTGTCTTCGCGGCCCATAATCGCCTCGGGGATGGGGAGAGTAACCCACTGGCAATGGCTATGTCTGCATTATGATCGCTCATGCCGGGGAACAGGAGTCAGAACCCGAGATTTCATCACAACAATCAGATGCGTGTTCAGGTTTCCTCGGGATCCTCATCGCCGGTTTCCGGTTCGAGTTCATACTTGCGAATCAGCTTGCGCACCGTGGCGCGAGCCAGACCCAAACGCCGGGCCGCGGCGAGTCGGTTGCCATCCAGTTCTCGCAGCACCTCGCCGATGAGGGCGGGTTCCATCGCGGCCAGGAGCCGGGGGTACAGTTCTTCCGTTTCCCCCTGCGTCCGTACCCATTCGCGGATCAGGGTGGCCAGTCGTTCCGGCAGATTTTGCACTCCACCGGGGTACGCCATCGGTGGGGGAAAGTGACTCGGAAGCAAGGCACTGCCTCGGGATTCGATGGCCGCGTGTTCGAGCGCGTTCCGCAGTTCCCGGACATTGCCCGGCCACGTTTGAGATTTCAGAAACTCCACAGTTTCCGCCGGGAGTTGCGAGTGCGCGCCGAACTTCCGCAGGAAATACTCGGCCAGGGCCGGAATGTCCTCCACCCGGTCCCACAGCGGGGCAATGTGAATGGGATAAACATTCAGTCGATAAAACAGATCGTGTCGGAACGTCCCCGCCGCAACGTGAGCCGCCAAGTCCGCATGGGTCGCCGAGACAATCCGCACATTCACGCGGTGTGCCTCGATTCCCCCCACGGGCAGAACCTCTTGACGTTCGAGAACTCGCAGCAACTTGGCCTGCACCGGCAACGGAATGTCAGCCAGTTCATCCAGAAACACGGTGCCGCCATCGGCCAGGGTGAGCAGGCCGGGTCGGTTCCGGTCGGCTCCGGTGAACGCGCCACGGGCATGGCCAAAGAGTTCGCTCTCGACCAGATTCGGGTTCAACGCCGCAACGTGAACCGGCAAAAAGGGCTGATTCCGCCGTTGACTGTGGGCGTGAACCGCACGGGCGACCAGTTCTTTCCCGGTCCCGGATTCACCCGTCACCATCACACAGGCATCCGTCGGTGCAACCAAGGCAATCCGTTTGAAGACCGTTTGCATGGCTGGAGATGAGCCAATAAATTCTTCCGTCTGCCGGGGTTCTGATGGTGTGACGTTGCCGTGCTGAGGCGATGGGCGCTGAACGGCCCGTTCCACGGCATCGAGCGCGGCATTCAGGTCGAACGGTTTGGCTAGATAATCAAACGCCCCACCCGCCACGGCTCGGACAGCGGTATCCAGGTTGCCATGCGCGGTCATCACGACGACCGCAGCGTCCGGGGCCAACGTGGCGAATTTCCCCAACGCCGTGAGGCCGTCCATACCGGGCAGGCGGACATCCAGGAACACCGCATCCGGCGGGTCTTTCTTCGCCAACGCCAAACCCGTCTCCGCGGACGCGGCAACCGTAGCCCGGTATCCTTGCCGTTCGCACGCCTTGCGGAGCGCCCAGGCAATCGCTTCTTCATCGTCGATGATGAGGACACGAGATGACATGAAGGAATTATCGTGGAAGAAGGAGAAACACGTTTTCGGCACAATCATTACGGTTGCTACCGCTCCTCCATGCTAGCATGTTCGATCAGCAGACACAGGAACATTTTGGGTTTCCCATTTGGGTTTCCCCAATAATGAGAGGGTGTTGAGCCGTGAAACCCGTGGAACCGTGACGAATTGGCACCAAGGGGGTGCAAAATCGGCGGAAGGGGCTATCATGGTTAAAGGTGTGTATTCCCCGTGAAGGGATGGCGGTTCGTTGGCTAGTTCGATCTGGGATGACCTGAAATCGCGGCAGGAAGCCATCGCCTCAGCCTTGAGCGAGTCGCTTCAGCGCGTTTGCGTGGATACTCCCGCCCCACTGGTTGAGGCGATGGAGTATTGCTTGCTGGCTCCGGGAAAACGTCTTCGCCCGCTGTTGACCATGCTGGCCTGTGAGGCGGTCGGCGGTGAACCGGCACAATCACTGCCGGCGGGGGCGGCGATCGAAATGATTCACACCTATTCGCTCATTCATGATGATCTACCTGCAATGGACGATGACGACCTGCGACGCGGGTTGCCAACCTGTCATCGAAAATATGGGGAAGCCCTAGCGATTCTCGTCGGCGATGCCCTGCTGGCCGCCGCGTTTGAACTCATTTCTTCCCGTTACAATGCTGCCACTGCTGCGGTTATGACTTTGGAGATGGCCCGAGCCGCTGGCCCAGCGGGAATGGTCGGCGGGCAAGTCCTCGACCTGATCGGCGATGGCCGCATCACGGGCGAGGTGCCTGCCACACGCGGCCATCTGGAAAACCTGCACAATCGGAAAACGGGTGCGATGTTCCGAGCCGCTCTGCGAAACGGGATCCACGCGGCCACGAACGGCGTTGCCACGCCTGCTCGGCAAGAGCAACTCGCCAGTGTCGATCAGTACGCGGCCGGGTTCGGGTTGGCCTTTCAAATCACGGATGATCTACTGGATATCGAAAGTTCCGCCGAGAAGACCGGCAAGCGAGTCGGCAAGGATGCGCACCGCGGAAAACGGACCTATCCCGCATTGCTGGGTGTTGCCGAGAGCCGACGGGCTGCGGAGCAACAAGTGGATCTCGCTATCCAAGCCGCCACACGATTCGGCTCCGCCGGTCGCCCACTCGTGGAACTGGCCCACTACTTACTGACCCGCGACCGCTGAGACGCATGAACCATCCACCCTCACGATGAGGTGATTTATGGCCGACATACTACCGGGCATCCAGTCGCCTGCGGATTTGCATAAACTCTCCGACGAGCAACTGCTCCGGTTGGCGCAGGAAATCCGTGATGAATTGATGCAAGTCCTGAGTATGCGCCCGGCACATTTTGCCAGTAACCTCGGCGTGATCGAACTGTGTCTGGCATTGCACCTCACCCACGATTTCACCCAGGATCGGCTCATCTGGGATACCGGGCACCAGATCTACCCACACAAACTCATCACCGGACGGTACGACCGCTTCCGCACCATCCGCACGCTCGGCGGACTGATGGGGTTCCCGAACCCGGTGGAATCGCCGTTCGATCTGTTCATGACCGGCCACGCGGGCTGTAGCGTTTCCACGGTTAGCGGACTCAAGGCCGGGGATGATCTGCTGGGCCACAAGGAACGCAAAGCGGTCGCGGTCATCGGTGATGGTGCCCTGCCCAGCGGGATCGTCTTCGAGGCGTTCAACAATATCGCGGGGATGCGGCAAGATGTGACCGTCATTCTGAACGATAACAAAATGAGCATCTGCCCCCGTACGGGCGGCCTCGCTCAATATCTGGACCAGTGCCGCATGACTGGGCTGTACCAGGGTGGCAAGCGGACGCTCAACCAGTTGTTGCATCAGATTCCCCTGCTGGGCGACGCGGCGCGGGCTTCTCTGGAATCGTTCCGCGATGCGATGAAGGCATATTTCAAGGATGGAATGCTGTTCGAGGAGTTCGGCTTCCGTTACTTCGGCCCGGTGGACGGTCACGATCTCTTCGGTTTGCGGAAGATTCTCAAGGATTTGAAATCGCAGACCGGCCCGATCCTCCTGCACGTCTTCACGAACAAAGGTCATGGTGTCCCGCAGGCCGCCGAAGACCCGGTGACGTTCCACAGCCCAGCCGTCTTTGAGAAAGTCGCGCCGGGCCGAGTGATCGTCTCCATGAAGGCGGGCGGTTCCAAATCCTACACGGATGCGGTATCACAATCGCTGCATCAGATCATGACGGAAGATAAGACGGTTGCGGTGCTGACAGCGGCGATGTGCCAAGGGAACAAACTCGAACCGATCCGCAAAGATTTTCCGAATCGCTTCTTCGATACCGGCATCTGTGAGGGGCACGCCGTCGCCTTCGCGGCGGGGATGGCCAAAGCAGGGGTCAAACCCGTGGTGGATATTTATTCCACGTTCCTCCAACGGAGTTTTGACCAAATCTTTCAGGAAGTCGCTTTACAGAATCTCCCGGTGGTTTTCACGCTCGACCGCGCCGGGCTGGCGGGACCGGATGGGCCGACCCATCATGGAGTCTTCGACATTCCCTATCTCCGTATGTTCCCGAACATGACGTGCTTGTCTCCGGCGGATGAAACCGATGTTGAGCCGATGCTCCGGTTTGCGTTGCACCATTCCGGCCCGGTCAGCATTCGGTATCCGAAGGCGAGCCTGGAACGGTTGCCGCGTACCGCGGATTATCAGCCGATCGAACTGGGCAAGGCCGAGATTCTGGAATGGGGCGAAGATGGTTGCTTCCTGGCGTTCGGCCCGATGGCCGGAGCCTGCATGGCCGCCGCGAACCGACTCCGCGATGAAGGTTTGAGCATTGGAGTCATCAGCGCCCGATTCGTGAAGCCACTCGACCGCGAAGTGATCCTCCGGGCGATTGAGACGTTGCCGGTGGTGGTCACGGTGGAAGAAGGCACCTTGGAAGGCGGTTTCGGCAGTGCCGTGCTGGAAGCCGCCCACGCGGCGGGGTGCGATACCCGCAACGTGATCCGCAAGGGGATACCGGATCGGTTTATCGAACATGGAGAACGAGGAGAACTGCTGGCCGCGATCGGCCTGGATGTGGAGGAACTCGCCGATACGGTGCGCCGCTTTCGGGAAGACTCCGCCGAACGGGGCAGCCTGAACGAACTCGAAGTGGGTTAGACGACCCTGACGATCTCCCCAGAACCGACCTTCAACCCCGCGTGGTGCAATCACCGCGCGGGGTTGTTCGTTGATACAGGCTTGGGGATGGATCAAATGAATCATGAAAAGCAACTCATCGTCCTGGTAGACGACGGGCCACGAGATATGATGGCCGGGCATCCATTGGTTGCTGGAATCGGTTTCGCGGCCTGAGAGGTGAGCATCCATGTCCTGCCTGTTGGTACTGAATGCCGGTTCATCCAGCTTGAAGTATGCGGTGTACCGCGAGGCCGAACGCCTCCACGGGGGAAAGCGTGAGCGATTGACCGCAGATGGCCAACAGCAGGCGATTCAGTCGGTCTTGGCCGAAATCCGACAAGTGCTGGGTTCAGAATCGCTCCTAGCAGTCGGGCATCGGGTCGTACATGGTGGCGATCAGTTTCATCAACCTGTACTCATCACCGATGCCGTGTTGCAGGAGTTGGACCGACTCACACCGCTCGCTCAACTGCATCAACCGCACAACATCGCGGGCATTCGTGCCATGATGGCGGCATTACCGGGTATCCCGCAGGTGGCCTGTTTCGATACCGCGTTCCATGCCACGATGCCGTTGGTGGAGCGAATGTTCGGTATACCCCGTCACTTTTATGAATCCGGCATTCGACGCTATGGCTTTCACGGCTTGGCTTACGAATCCGTGGTGGAACATCTGCGTTCGCATGATCCTGCCTCCGCACTGGGACGACTGATCGCCTGTCATCTGGGGAATGGCGCGAGCTTGTGTGCCATCCGTGACGGGCACAGCGTGGCCACGACAATGGGATTCACCCCGCTAGATGGCCTGCTGATGGGAACCCGCTGTGGGTCGCTTGATCCGGGGGTAGTGTTGTACCTGGAACGGCACATCGGGATGCAGACCGCGGAAGTCGATCAACTGCTGGAACACGAATCGGGGTTACTCGGTGTGTCCGGCGGATTGAGTTCCGATTTGCGGGATCTTCTCGCTTCGGAAAGTCCGATCGCGCGGGAAGCGGTCGATCTGTTCTGTCATCGGATTATTCGTGAGATTGGTAGCCTGGCGGCTGTCCTTGGCGGCGTGGACGCGATCACCTTCAGCGGCGGCATCGGCGAGAATTCCGCCATCATCCGTGAGCGGATCCTCACCCGACTCGATTGGCTCGGTATGACCTGGGATTCCACGGCGAATCAAGCCGGCGCGGATCGGATCTCAACCGCATCGAGCCGGGTGTGTGTCGTCCGAGTGCCTGTTCAAGAAGAAAACATTATCGCCCGACACACCGCGCGTATTCTGGGATTGCCGTGGGAAGCGTGACTTTCTCCTGTATGTTTTGAACCGTGATGACTCTACATTCTGACACAAGGATGCGAAGATGAACACAGCGCCCCTGACCCCGGATGAACTTCGCCGGATCGACGCTTATTGGCGAGCCGCGAATTATTTATCGGTTGGACAGATTTATCTGTTCGACAATCCGCTATTGCGGGTGCCTTTGCAGAAGGAACACATCAAGCCACGCCTACTTGGCCACTGGGGGACGTGCCCAGGGTTGAACCTAGTGTACGCGCACTTGAACCGGGTCATCCAACGGGACGATCTCAGCGTGGTTTATGTGGCTGGTCCCGGTCACGGTGGCCCGGCACTCGTGGGGAACGTCTACCTGGAAGGAACGTATTCTGAGGTTTACCCGGCCATCACCCAAGATGAAGCCGGACTAAAGGAACTATTTCGACAATTCAGCTTCCCTGGCGGTATCCCCTCGCACGTTGCCCCGGAAACGCCCGGCAGCATCCACGAAGGCGGGGAACTCGGCTACGCTCTGAGCCATGCCTACGGCGCGGCGTTCGACAACCCCGATCTCATCGTGGCCTGTGTCGTTGGCGACGGTGAAGCCGAAACCGGCCCCATGGCGACAAGCTGGCACTCGAACAAATTCCTCAATCCGAAATCTGATGGCGCTGTTCTGCCCATCTTGCATCTGAACGGTTACAAGATTGCCAACCCGTGTGTTCTGGCCCGGATTCCGCACGATGAACTGGAGAACCTCTTCCGCGGCTATGGGTACGACCCGCATTGTGTCGAAGGAAGCGACCCCGCGACAGTCCATCAGACGATGGCGGCGACGCTTGATGTCTGCATGGCCAAGATTCGACAAATTCAGCACGAGGCCCGCGTAAACGGAAAGACCGAACGCCCCCGCTGGCCGATGATCGTTCTCCGCACCCCGAAAGGTTGGACCTGCCCGGCCGAAATCGACGGCAAACGCTGTGAGGATTACTGGCGCAGCCATCAGGTGCCGATGGGGGACATGCAATCGGAGGAACACGTTCGCATTCTTGAACAATGGATGAAAAGCTACCGGCCAGAAGAACTCTTTGATGCCGATGGGCGGTTGGTTCCCGAACTCGCGGCCCTCACACCGCCGCCGCACCGCCGGATGGGGGCGAACCCCCATGCCAACGGCGGCCTGTTACTCCGCGATCTACGGATGCCCGATTTTCGGGATTATGCCGTGCCCGTGCCCGGACGCGGCACAACGATGGCCGAGGCTACCCGCGAAATGGGCCGTTTTCTCCGCGATGTGATGGCGGCCAACAGGGACCATCGCAATTTTCGCCTGTTCAGCCCGGACGAGAACAACAGCAACCGCTGGCAAGATGTCCTCGCCGTCACCAACCGCGCCTGGGTCGCGGAGAAGCACGATTACGACGACCATCTGGCCCCGGATGGCCGTGTCATGGAAATGCTGTCCGAGCATCAGTGTCAGGGCTGGCTGGAAGGCTATCTGCTCACGGGCCGTCATGGATTCTTCAGCTGTTACGAAGCCTTCATCCACATCATTGACAGTATGTTCAACCAGCACGCGAAGTGGTTGAAAGTCTGCCGTCACATTCCCTGGCGGCGGCCGATCGCCTCGTTGAACTATCTGCTTTCCAGTCACGTCTGGCGGCAGGATCACAACGGGTTCAGCCATCAGGATCCCGGTTTCATTGACCATGTCGTCAACAAGAAAGCGGAAGTCGTGCGGGTGTACCTCCCGCCCGATGCGAACTGCCTGCTGAGTGTGACGGATCATTGCTTGCGGAGTCGCAACTACATCAATGTCGTCGTGGCGGGCAAGCAACCCGCGCCGCAATGGTTGACGATGGATGAAGCCGTCAAGCACTGCACGGCCGGGCTCAGCATCTGGGAATGGGCCTCGAACGATCGGGGTTCCTCACCCGATGTCGTCATGGCCTGTTGTGGCGATGTGCCAACATTGGAAACCTTAGCGGCGGTCGATCTGATGCGTCGACACATGCCGGAATTGAAAGTTCGCGTCGTGAACATCGTGAATCTGATGAAGTTGCAACCGGAGCGGGAACACCCCCACGGCTTGCCAGATAAGGAGTTCGATGCCATCTTCACGACGGACAAACCGATTATCTTCGCCTTCCACGGCTACCCTTGGCTCATCCACCGATTGACGTATCGCCGGACCAATCACCAAAACCTCCATGTGCGCGGTTACAAAGAAGAAGGCACCACCACAACGCCATTTGATATGTGTGTGCTGAATCAGATTGACCGATTTCACCTAGTGAAAGATGTCATTGCACGGGTGCCGGGTCTGATGCAGCGTTCCGCGTATGCCTTGCAGGCGATCAACGAAAAGCTGATCGACCACAAGAACTACATCGACACGCACGGAACGGACATGCCCGAAATCTCCGGCTGGGGTTGGCAGAAACACACGGCCAGCCAACTGACTCATGACACCGGCGGTGATAATGCGTAAAATCCAGGCAATCCCACGGAGTCTCCCCCGTGGGATTGTCGGTTACCGCCACCCGAACAGGCTGCGTTTGATCCTCCGCCCTACCACCGGATGCAAGACCATTCCTCAAAAAGGTAGGCGGCAGTTTTTCGTATGTGGTGGAACATCACCATCGTTGCAATCGTCTCCGTGAGTTGCTCAGATTCCCGAGACGGTCACAGGGATCGGACCAGATACCGACCTGTTGGCTCGACCACCGATCACGGCCCGATTTTCTCACGTTTTTGCCACAACGGAAACTTGTTCTACTAAAACAATATTGGTGCCACCGCGCATGCGATACGGAGGCAAAGCGGTTCGCCTGTTTCTTCTTGATGTTCCGGTGTCCCGTGCAACGCCCGATCCGACTTGTCACGTTGGCACCAGGGCATTTTCATGCCGCTCTGGTGCAGAAGGAAATGATCGCGGGGGTTCACCCACGAGTCTATGTGTACGCCCCGCTGGACTATGATTTACTCGCCCATCTGTCGCGGGTTCAAGGCTTCAATAGCCGATTCTCACAGCCCACCGCTTGGGAACTGGATGTCCGCGCTGGAGGGAACTATCTGGAGCGGTTTGCACGAGAACCAGTTGGAAATACCGCCGTGATCGCGGGTCGGAATCGCCCCAAAGTGGATCGTATCCTCACCGCCGTTTCCGCTGGGCTTCATGTGCTGGCCGATAAGCCGTGGATTGTAGATTGGGCCCATTTTCCGAAATTGGAGCAACTCCTCCATGAGGCGGAACTCCAAGACCTCATCGTTTGGGACATGATGACTGAACGATTCGAGATCACCAATTTGATCCAACGTGAGTTGATTCGTGACCCAGAAATACTGGGCGAGATCATTCCCGGATCACCCGAACGGCCAGGATTGGTTTTGGAAAGTGTCCACTATCTCAAAAAGCTCGTCGCCGGACGACCGTTGATTCGACCGGCATGGTGGTTCGATTCTCGCGAAGCGGGAGAGGGACTCGCGGATGTGGGCACGCATCTCGCCGACCTGGCGATGTGGCTCCTTTTCCCGGATCAACCGATTGATTATCGCCGAGATATTCAGCTTCTGGCGGCCACGCGTTCCGCGTTGTATTTAACCCGCGAGCAGTTTTCCGTTTTGAGCGGTTTACCGGATTTTCCGCCCATGCTCCGCGAACATGTGCAACAGGCTGGCTTGCAATACGATGGGAACGGTGAAGTTTCTTACACCCTCAAGGGAATTCATGTACGGCTCCGGGTACAATGGGGTTTTGAAGCCTTGCCTGGAAACGGTGACCGTCACGGTACGATCGTTAATGGAACGCGCTCACGGGTGTTGGTCTATCAAGCGCCAGCGGTATCGGGAGTCTGCAATCTGCCAGAAATTATGGTCATGGCGACTCAAGCCAAGGACCATACCGCACTGCTCGCTGCTGTCCAGCACCGTTGCCAGTTGTTACAACCACGATTTCCGGGAATTGAAGTGTTCCAACGCGGACAGCAAATTCAAATTGTCATTCCTGACCGCCTCCGCACGGGGCATGAGTCTCATTTTGCGGAAGTGTTTCATACATTTCAGCATTACTTCCACAATCCGCGCCAGGTGCCCATGTGGGAACGGGCGAACCAGTTGGCAAAATACTATCTCACTACCCGCGCCGTGGAACTTGCCAAGCAATCCACGGGTACGCCCGTCTGAAAATCATCCGTCTCGAATCACGGTGAACTACCCACCCGCCTTGGCTCGTTCCAGCGATTCATCAGAACGCAACAAATACCCTTCCCCCCACTTCGTCAAAATCAACGGTGGGTCAAACCCTTTGTCAACTTTGTTGCGTAAATAGCGGATATAGACATCCACGACGTTCGACGTGTTTTCGTCGTATTCATCATACAGGTGCTCCCAGATCATGGTCCGGGTCACCACCTTACCTTTGTGGAACGCCAAAAATTCCAGGAGCGCATATTCACGCGGTGTTAGGTGCAGACGTTGGCCGGAGCGTTCCACATGTCGGGCCGCCGTGTCGATCGTGAGATCGTGCGACTTCAGCACGGGGGTCTTGACGTGATGTCGGCGACGAATCAGGGCACGAATCCGGGCGAGCAACTCATCGAGTTCAAAGGGTTTGGTCAGGTAATCATCCGCACCTGAATCCAACCCGGCGACCTTATCATCGGTGGTACCGCGTGCCGTGAGCATGAGAACATGCGTGGCCATCCCGGATTCCCGCCAGCGTTTGAGCAGCGTAAGCCCATCGACTTTCGGCAACATGATGTCCAGAACGATCACATCGTATTCGGTATTATGGGCCTTCGCATCCGCTTCTTCCCCATCGGCAGCAGTGTCAACGGCGAAGCCTTCTTCTTCCAAACCTTGACGCAGTGCTTTGAGAAGGCTGACCTGATCTTCAACAAGCAGAACCCGCACGGCAGTTACCCCGTATCGCGGCCGGAGTTGTTTCGACAGTCACCCTGCCGATTTTGCGTTATTATACCGAAACGCGCAGTCTCCGAGGGGAATTGTTCCCGTTCCCACGCAATTTTCACGATCTTGGTTGTACCGAAGCCGGGTCGATTGCGTCGGAACAGGAGCATCAGTTGGCCATGGATAAATGGCCGTTCGTGTTGGATATTGTGCCAAAACCGATCGGTTTATTCCGAGTTGTGGCCAAATCCTGGCGGAAGGTGGCGAACTGATGCCGAGCCCAAGCCCAATCCCATTCGCCGGTTTCCAGGAACCGAAGCACCAACAGATTTTTCAGTTCCTCGATCTCCGCGAAGCTGAAATCGTCCGTGTCCGCTACGATCCGTTCCAAATCCCCCAGCCCTGCCCGCACATCCGCATGCCAGCGATCGAGAAGGACACGCCGCAGTGTCGTATCCGGTTTTGGGAACGGCAGCACCAAGTCGATCCGCCCTGGCCGTTTGAAAGCGGGGTCGATCCGATCCACGGGAAGATTCGTGGTAAAGATGTAGACCACACCCTCATGGATATCAATTCCGTCCATTGCTCCGAGGAAAACGGCTTGATCCTCGGGTTGATCAGCCGCATCCCGGTTCCGCAAAGCCAAGTCCATATCGTCGAAGAAAACCACCCCCCGACTGGTCACGGAAAAGAGTTCCTTCACCGCTGCTGCGGGATTACATCCCGTGCGTGCGGCTCGGTAATCGTCTGGGGACACCTGCTTGGTTTCGTAGCCCAGTGTGGTGCATTGCTCCAGAATCCATCGACAAGCGGAAGTCTTGCCGTTCCCCGGCGGCCCGGTCAGTAGTAAACCCCGTTTCGGGCGACCACCCAGATCCTTGATGCGCTTCAGATTCTTCGGATTCAGGAAGTCGAGCGTATTTTGTCGCAGCGTGGTAAAAATCTCTGGGGTAAGAACGGGTGGCAGCCCCGCGGGTTTTGAGGTGCGTTGATAGACATTCACGAGTCGGAACAATTGGGAATAATCAGCCCGATCGACCACAAAGAAGTCATACGCATGGTGGGGAGTCTCGCCGTGTGCCAGGGCAGAGACACGGATAAAGCGAATCCCTTTCGTAGTGTAGATCCGCGCCCCGAAGTTCATGCCGGGATAAAATTTGGGCCAATGCCGCCCCCAATCGCGGATGAGGACATCCGCAATGGGCACGAAGGCACCACGCACGCTGTTATCGAGAAGAGCGTATTGGAACCCCGAAGGTTCAAACGCAACCGGATCATCCATACCGACGGCCTTGGCGGCAGCCGTGAGGAGAAAGTTGTGATCTTCCGCAAGTTGACGGAGTGGTGTCATGGTGGCGATTGGTGTAGGGGATATGTGAGGATGATTCATCGTACACCAGAGACGCAGGCGAAGGGAAACAGGTTCGGAGAGGATTTTGGGAAATGGGCTAGCATCCCCCACAGTCATGCCGCCCGCACGGAATCACTCATGCTCCTGGTATTATCGCATACCCTCCTTCTGGGAGCGGCCTCAACCCAAGTCGTTGTTAGCATTCTTCAAATCATTGTCCCCGTGATTTCGTACAATCTTGGCTCTAACCATCTTCATTACGAATTGAGTGGTTGTTGTTCTTGACGGCTGACCGAACAGCGCTTTCGAGAAGCGGTGCGGCGTTTCGACCAGATCACCGCGATCGTGATGCCGCCACCCACGAAACCACCCAGATAACTCGCATTGTGCGTGAACAAGCAGGCGATAAAGGCCGCGTGCCGATCGGCGGGCACCTTTGCCGCGATGGCACCTCGTAAGGTGATCGCCCCACCTTTCGCCAGGATGGAACCCGACACCCCGGCCACCGCAGCTAGAATCGCGGTACTCAACATCAGAATCAGCACCGGCCGCACCAACGAACGCGCGGAACGCTTGGGCCAATTGCCGAAACGCGCCACCGGCACCAGAATCAGCCCGAGAATCAGACCGACCCACCAGGTCGCAATGATCCCCCAACCGAGGCCCAACAGAGTGGGATCATCGGTCGAGAACACCGGCGGGTGGCCGATGGTGAAGTATTCGACACACACTCTCGCCGTGATTTGATCGTGGATGATTCCATACACAATCGCGGAACCAACGCACAGGAAAATAATCAGAGCAGGTTGCATCGGCTTCTTCCCATCGAATTAGAGAATGAGCATCGCATCGCCGTAGCTGTAGAAACGGTATTCCTGATGAATCGCTTCGGTGTAGGCTCGGCGTAGGCGTTCGGTTCCCGCAAACGCTTGTACCAACAGCAACAGTGTCGTGCGGGGTAAGTGAAAATTCGTGATGATCGCATCCGGCACGGCAAATCGGTATGGTGGATGGATGAACAATTGACTCTCCCCGCGGAACGGTCGGAGGCCATCCGGTCGAGCCGCGGTTTCGAGCGTTCGAGTCGTGGTCGTGCCCACTGCAATCACCCGATGACCACGGGCTTGCGTGGCCTGGATCTCCGCAATGGTGTCGGTCCCGACTTCGCACCATTCCGTGTGAATCACATGCTGCGTGGGATCGTCAGCCTTCACGGATGCAAACGTACCCAGTCCGACATGCAGGGTGACGGTACTGGTGCCAATCCCGGCGGCGTGCAGTCGTTCCAGCAGTGCAGGAGTGAAGTGCAGCCCAGCCGTAGGGGCCGCCACCGAACCGGGGTGCGACGCGAACACCGTCTGATAGCGTGCCTGATCCGGCAACTCCGCTCGACCACGCCGGATGTACGGGGGTAGCGGGATCTGGCCAAACCGCGTCAACAGATCCACCGGCAAGCCGGGCAGTTCCGGTCGCATCAACCAGTGTCGATCGGGAGTGCGTCCCACCAACGTGAGCGTGAAGGGGCCGGGTTCGACCGCAAACGCCTCCCCGATTTGAGGGTAGCCCCGCGTCTGAGCGAGCATCTCCCAAAGCCCATCGGCAGTGGCTCGCAGGAAAAGCGCCTCCCACTTTCCGCCCGTGGCAACCCGCCGTCCGAACAGGCGTGCGGGTAACACTTTGGTATCGTTGAGAATGAGTCGATCACCCGATGTCAGCAGTTCCGGCAGATCACGGAAGGTGCGATGGCGAATCGTGTCGGACTGGCGGTCGAGAACCAGGAGTCGGGCCGTGTCACGGGGTTCCGCGGGTTGCTGAGCAATGCGGGATGCTGGGAGTTCATAGTCGAAGAAGAGATCATGCATCAATAACGGAACCGAACAAAGCCCACGCGGGCGGGGCGTGGGTGGAAGTTGGATTAGATGACAACATCAAATTATTTGAAGTTCTTTAGCCAGTTGTCAAAACCGTCTTTGTACTTCGCCACTGTTTTCGCGGGGCCGAGAAGACTGACGTAGTATTCGCCGTCTTTCCCGGAAAAGACGACATAGATTTGCCGATAATCGTCTTTGCGAGTGATTTTTGCGTTCGGAGCGAATGGGGGGAACTTCGATAGAAATGTGCCGGTGATGTCCTGGCTATGCCCATCGATGGTTCCGACCTTGACCTTCGTGACTTTGACCGCATCCTTCTTGGCGTTGCGGAGGTCGAACTTAGCTTCCTGACGCTGGAAGTTCTGTTCAACGGTCCCACTCCCAGCGCGGAAGTAGAAGACCACCAAGGCAGCATCTTCCGGGTCGCCCGCCACTTTGGGTAATTTGAATTGTGTGACCCGCATTTCGTTGGCGGGCGGTTCGACTTTCCATTCCGCAGGGGCAGTCGATTTCAAGCCACCGAGAGTGACTTCTTCACCCTTTTCGGCCGCGAGCAGACCGCCGTTCAACATCAGCACGGCAGACGCGGCGAGCATCAATCGTCGCATCGGTTACCTCCAAAGAAAGACGCGGATCGAAGTTCACTCCGACCAGGGATTCCCATCGGCAGCCTATTGTATCCCATC
>JAIXLE010000139.1 GCA_026931725.1 Bacteroidales bacterium | reverse complement strand
TCGAGGTTTCGGCAGCCATCAAGGACGGCAAGGCGGGTCAACTCATCATCCAGCCCAAACAAGCCTCGAACCACTACAAGCGGCTGGAACTCGTCGGCACCCTTGATCCCGAGTGGGCCAAAGACTTCTTCGCGGACAAGAAGTAGTTCTCCAACCATTCACACCGGAGCAAGAAACGATGGCCGACCAGTGGTTCATCCTGCGAGACGGCAAACGGCATGGCCCGTACTCGGGGGCCGACTTGAAGAAGTACGCCGCGTCCGGGCATCTCCTGCCGATTGATCTCGTCGTCAAGGACGGCATGGCGAAGCCCGTCCCGGCGGCGAAGGTCAAGGGATTGTTCCCGACCGCCGAGCCGACACCACTACACGAACCCGACGACTTCGCGGCGGCGACCGAACAGGCACGCCCGGCCTCCCGCCGCGTGACCGGACAGTCCAACCGGATGAAGTTGTACCTCGTCCTCGGTGGGTGCGGCCTTCTGGCGATGATCGTCGTGGTCGCAGTTGTCGTCATGGCTCTGGGCCGCAAGCCGACCACGACGAATGGCCGGGAGGAGGTCAAATCGGGCGGCGACACCGCACGTCCGGGGTCGGGTAGCAGGGCCGATTCCGGTCCCGACTTGAAGGTCGATCTGCCCGACTTCTCGAAGGTGGATTACGCCTTCGACATTGGCAAGGTGGACTACAGCAAAGGCCCGCAGGGGCAGGTGCTGGAGAAGCAGGTGGAGGATGACGGAAACAAGACGTGGCAGCAGTACCAGGGGCCGGACGGGAAAATCCTTTACCACGGCCCGGCGGTCCAACTTCGCGGCGGGAGGAAGATCATGGAGGTCTACTTCTTCGCGGGCATCAAGCACGGGCCGCACACCGAGTGGTACGACGGCGTGCAGAAGCAGTTCGCGGGGGTGATGAAGGAGGGCAAGAAGCACGGCAAGTGGCAGCACTGGCATGAGAACGGGAAGCCGCAGAAGGAGGAGTTCTTCCTGAACGGCGTCAAGCACGGGCCGGAAACGAACTGGTACAAGGACGGCACGAAGGAGTTCGAGTCGAGCTTCGTGGACGGCAACGAGCATGGCCGGCACATCGAATGGTGGGAGAACGGGAAGAAGGCCAACGAACTGCACGTTAAGCACGGCGTCCGGCACGGCCCGGCGACGTGGTGGAGCGAGGCCGGGACGGTGTCGATGCGGCTCACGTTCCGCGACGGCCAGACGAGCTACGATCCGGCATCCGGCACCGTCGAGGACTTCGCCACCGCCAACACCTGCATCTTCGGCAAGGGGAACAACCGACGCCTGGGCCTCCAAGCGGCGTTCGACACCTACGGTAGACCGGCGTCCGGGTTCGCGGAGGTTCCCAACCTGAAGGTCGGAGACACCCAGCGATGGGTCTACCGCTGCAAGGACGGCGAGGCGACCCTGCGGTGCGTCGTGTCGCGGAACGACGTGGGGCTGGGCGGTACGAAGGTGGACATCTACGAGGTGCGGAAGAAGTGACCTTCATGGCGATCACCGCCGTGGCCGTGTTCGCGGTTGAACCCCTCCGAGCTTTCAGGAGCCATCATGCACGTCATTGCCCTCGATCTGTTCGCCTGCTGCAACTGCGGCCAGTTGCTGCGGTCGCGTCAGGTCCATCGCGGGACCGACTGCCAATGCCCATACTGCGGGCGAACGCAGTTGATTCCAGGGACGCGGAAGAGCCTCCTGGGGAAGATCGCCAACGCTTGGTTCTACGGCGGAAGTTTCCAGGGGATGCCGCACAGCCTCTGTCCGCACTGCCACAGCTACACGGATACGTTCGCCAGCGTGTGCAGCCACTGCACCCGTGATTTGCCGCCGTTGGTAGGCTGAACGGAGGGCATTCGTAACTGGCAGGTTTCCGAGCCGTTGGCCGTGGGAGCGTGTCCCATTTGGACATCCATCGTTCCTGCGAGGCGCAGTCATGAGCGTGGTGGCGATTCCCCGGCGTCGGTTCGACTGGTCGGCGTTCTCAAAGGCGATCACGACGTTCGCCACGACACACGGCTTGGAGGAAGCGTTCCCGGTCGTGGACGACGGCAGGGTCGTGTCGTGGCAGGATCACCGCGAGGAACTACTGGAGGACCGCGACGACCTCGTAGACGTTCCCAACTCGCCGCTCGAACGTCTTCAGGCCGGCTTCGACCTGTTCGTCCAGTTCACGATGCCCGCCGGTTGCGGCCTGATGATCTGTGCGGACGGCAACGTCATCGAGGTGCCTGACCTCGATGATGACGCGGACGGCGACGATCAACCGGCTACGCTGCTGACGGACGAGGAGCGTCGGCTGGTCGAGAAGACGGTGTGCGACGAATGCCACGCCTACGGCCTCGTCGTCTCGCTGGAGGGGGCGAAGTTCGTCTTCCAGGCCGTGTTGTTCTCCGACACGGACGGCAACAGCGAGGTCGAAGCCGTGGTCGAAGCGGGCTTGGTCGAGGTGCCGATGCTCCGGTTCATCGAGTCGTTCGCCAAGCGGGTCGGGAATTCATACGCCGTCATTTGAGTGCTATTAATCCGCCCGCCGCCGGTGCCGAGGTTCGGCGGCGGGCGGATTAATAGCGGGCAAGTCGGGCCTCGCGTCCGGCTCCCACCACCCTCCCAATCCCGACCGCGATCGAAGCTATTACCCGGTCGCTCTGCGATGCGATGTGATCTTCCTCTGGCGGTGGGGAGAGATCAGCGGACAGAAGAGAACAGAGGACAGGCGAAGACTGAGGAGCGGAATGGGGTGTCGCTCGGCAGGAACGGCTGCATGATTTCCGAGATGTCGAAAATGCGTCAGCGTCTTGACCAGTTGTAAACCCAAGTCTCTGCGATGATAACAGATACGTCTTGATCGCAGATGTCATCTGGGGTAAACTCGCCGTCTAGTACGACCGGCAACAAGACGTGCTGCCGACCGCGATATGACTTGTGCGGACGCAAGATGGCCACGCAAGTTCCTGCCGCCCCGACCGGGGCGATGGAACCGGAATGGCCACGACGAACGCCACAAAGGACCGTCATCTCCCTCGTCTGCCGACCGAAACACCCGCCTGGATCACGCCGGAACTCGTCCAGCACACGATGCGGCTCTGGTCACGGTACGAGCCACGGCCCGTGACCAGTGAGGACGCGGTCGAGATGATCCTGCACGTCGGCGAACTCTTCGAGGCTCTGGGGCTGACCTCGGCAGACGCGGGAGGGGTGCAACCATGAAGAAGAAGTACGTCGCACTGGCCCGCGTCAGTTCCCGCGAGCAGGAGCGGGAGGGCTTGAGCCTGGACGTGCAGGAAGACGCCTTGCGGGCCTACGCCGGGCGTCACGACGGCGTGATCGTCAAGCTGTGGCGGATCGCGGAGACGGCGTCCAAGAAGGACGAGCGGACCACGTTCAAGGAGATGGTCGGGTACGTCAAGACGCACGCGGCGGACCTCGACGGCATCCTGTTCTACAAGATCGACCGTGCGGCCCGGAACCTACCCGACTACGTCAAGCTGGAGGAGTTGGAGTCCGAGTACGGCGTGCCGTTCATCTCCATCTCCCAGCCGACCGAGAACACGCCGGCGGGCCGGATGATGCGGCGGACGATGGCCAACATGGCGGCGTTCTTCACCGAGCAGCAGTCGCTCGACGTGAAGGCGGGGTTGGCCCGCCGAGTCGAGAGCGGGTTGTTTATGGGCAAGGCACCGTTCGGCTACCGCAACGTCCGCATCGACAAGCGGGGGCTGATCGAGGTCCACCCCGAGAACGCGGCGAAGGTGCGGCGCATCTTCCACCTGTACGCCTTCCACAACCACACCCTGGACACCCTGCTCGACGCCCTGCACACCGAGAACGTCACCTACACTGCGTCGGTGCCTCGGTTCGGTCGGAGCAAGCTGTACGAGATTCTGCGTGACCGCTCCTACATCGGCGAGATCGAGTACCAGGGGCAGTGGATGCCCGGCAAGCACCCGCCGCTGATCGACCGGCCCACCTGGGACCGCGTACAAGTTCTCCTCGGCGACAAGGTTCGCCGGTCCCACGACCTCCTGTACGCCAGCGAGTTGATCCGCTGTGGGCATTGCGGGCGACCGATCACGGGCGAGCGGGTTATCAAGAAGGCAAAGTCTGGAGAGCGGGAGTACGTCTACTACCGCTGCGCCGGCTACTTGGCCGAGGGCCACCCTCGGGTCCGGGTACGGGACGCCCACGTCGAGGGCGAGGTGCTGGCCCTGTTCGACCGGCTGCGGGTGGCCGACCCGGAAGTGCGTGACTGGTTCGTGGCCGTGTTGCGGGCCAAGACGCAAGGCGAGCAGGAGGCGTCACGGGTCCGTGCGGACGATCTTCAGCGGCAACTCTCCCAGGTCCGACAACAGCAGGACCGGCTGGTGAACATGCGGCTGGCCGACGAGATCGACGCTGACACCTATGCCCGCAAGGGGACCGAGCTACGGGACCGGGTCGCCGGCCTCGAACTGCAACTTCAGGCGTGCAGTCGCAGCCGGGACGAGTCCGCCGAACTGGCGATCAGGACGTTTGAACTGTCGCAAAGCCTGAAGGAGAAATGGCTTGTGGCGGACAACGACGCCAAGCGTCGGATCCTTGAAATCATCGGTTTGAACTACATCCTGATCGATGTAAACCTCGTCTGCGAAATGAGAAAGCCCTTCGGCTTACTCGCCGAAGGGCTTCCCTCCGAACAAAATCGGGGTGGCCGGATTCGAACCGACGACTTCCTGGTCCCAAACCAGGCGCTCTACCAAACTGAGCTACACCCCGAACGATCTCTTTATAGCGTCCTTTTCGGACATCGAACAGGCCGACTCGGTTCGCGGGGCGTGAATCCCCGAAAATAATTCGGAATCCTGTTCGCCTGTGCTGATGTTGAGTCGCGTCGAAATTGTGCGGTGAGTCGACGGAAATGGCGGCAGTTGTTGGGGATACTGATGGCGATGTTCCATTGCGTCCGTTCCCATTTCGGGTCTTCATGATCCGCGGAGCAGCCAGAACCCGCGGAAAGATCTGATTCCGCGGCATCTTTGTCGCTCCCGTTTCCAAGATCGTACGTTATCATCGTTCCCATCTTCCACCTTTCGGGAACGCCGCCAATGCGTTGGATGTTATTCCTACTCATCCTCGTACCGACCGCTCTCTCCGCGGTTGAGCCTGAACCCCATTTACCGGATGGTTCCGCTAAGGCGGAGCAGTTGATTCCGACATTCAAAGTGCCGTCCGGTTTGAAAGTCGAACTCTTTGCCGCGGAACCCAAGCTCGGCTCACCCGTAGCCATCGGATTGGATGAGCAAAACCGCGTGTTCGTCGCCGAGGAATACCGCTTCAATCGCGGCACGCAAGAGAACCGCAACAACGCCGCCTTATCAACCCTCTTCTTTCTGGAAGACGATTTGCAGATTCAAACACTCGATGATCGCCTCAAGGTCTTCGAGAAATGGAAGCACAAGTTCCCCGGTGGCATGGATTGGTTCCGCAAACATGCCGATCAGGTGCGACTCCTGCAAGACACCGACAACGATGGGAAAGCGGACCAGTCCACGGTGTTCGCTGGTGGCTTCCACGCGCCGTTGGACGGCCTGGGTGCCGGGGTAATGGCCACGAATGGGGATGTGTTCTACACCTGCATTCCGCACCTCTGGCGACTGCGGGACACCAACGGTGACGGCATTGCTGATGAACGGAAGGCGTTACTGACGGGTTTCGGTGTCAATCTGGCTTTCCTCGGTCACGATTTGCACGGTTTAACCTGGGGGCCGGATGGCAAGCTGTATTTCTCCGTGGGTGATCGTGGGTTCAACATCACCACGCGAGAAGGCCAGCACCTCGTGGGGCCACGCACGGGGGCCGTGTTTCGCTGTGAGCCGGACGGGTCCAATCTGGAAGTGATCCACCGGGGTTTGCGGAACCCACAAGAATTGGCTTTCGATCAGTTCGGCAACCTCTTCGCCGATGATAACAACTGCGACAAGGGCGACCACGGCCGACTCGTGTACATCGTCGAAGGTGGAGACAGTGGCTGGAACATGGCCTATCAGACGATTCCCGCTCCGTATGTCGCTGGGCCGTGGTTCGCGGAACGGATGTGGCATCTGCCGCACCCTGGCCAGCCCGCGTGGATCGTGCCGCCTGCTGGGAAGATCGGCACCGGCCCAGGCGGTTTCCTCTTCACCAGCGGCACCAGTTTGCCGGAACGCTATCAGAATTCGTTCCTCATGTGCAATTACACGGGCAACGGCGGCCTCGAATCCTTCCAGGTGAAGCCGAAGGGGGCGGGGTTTGAGATCGTGGATTACCACGACTTCTTCAAACCACTGTTCGCCACGGATGCTGAATTCGGGTACGACGGCAAGCTCTATGTCAGCGATTTCGTCAACCTGGACTGGACCGGCAAAAGCCTTGGTGGTCGTATCTATACCGTATTTGACCCGAATCGGATTCATAGCACGGACGTTCTGGAGGTGAAGAAACTTTTTGCGGAAGGGTTCGGCAAACAGAACACGGAACGACTGTTGGAACTGTTGGGGCACCTGGATCAGCGGGTGCGATTGCGGGCGCAGTTCACCCTGGCCACCCGTGGGGAAAAGGTCATTCCGGCCTTGGCCCAGTTGGCATCGACGGGCCGAGAACCTTTGGCACGACTCCATGCACTGTGGGGGCTTGGCCAATTGGCACGGACAGCACCGGCGGCTCGCTCCGCGATTGTGCCGCATCTCACATCCACGGATACGGAACTTCGGGCTCAGGCGGCCAAACTGGTCGGCGACCATCAGCTCGAACCGACTCCGCTACTGAAACTATTGGACGATCCATCGCCACGCGTCCAGTTCTTCGCCGCACAATCCCTCGGAAAGTTGCAGTACAAGCCCGCGATCACGCCGTTGTTCCAGATTCTGAAAACGCATGCCGATGCGGACCCGTGGTTGCGTCATGCCTGTGCCACGGCGCTGGCCCGAATCGGAGACGCGGAAGCTGTGCAGGCGCGGGCGGCAGACCCAGTCGCGGCCGTGCGGATGGGTGTGGTCCTCGTGCAACGGAAACTTGGGGACAAACGGGTGGCGCAGTTTCTGACCGATGCGGACCCGTTTGTCCGCACGGAAGCCGCCCGCGCTGTTCACGATTTGCCATTGGAGAGTGCGTACCCCACGCTCGCTCGGTTGCTGCCGACGCTGGGAAAACAGCCCGCCCCAGATTTGGACCCACTGGTACGTCGATCCATCTCCGCCGCGTTTCGGCTCGGCGGGCCGGAGAATGCGCGAGCCGTTCTGGGGGTCGTGTCCAATCCGAATTACTCGATGCCGGTGCGAACCGAAGCTCTCGATGCCTTGCGGGACTGGGCGGAACCACCAGCGCGGGATCGGGTGACGGGTTTCTGGCGGCCACTGGCACCGCGTGACCCCGCGACCATGCGCAACGTCATCGAAGCCGGCTTGCCGACCTTGTTGGCCCAGACCACGGGAAAATTACAAGTCTCGGCCATCGGCCTGATTCTGAAGCTCAAATTGAAAGCCGATGCCGCCACGTTCGCCGGTTGGGTGGCCAATCCCCAGACCCACCCGAACACCCGTGTGGCCGCGTTGCAGTTCCTCGCGGAAGCCAACGCGCGGGAACTGGGCAATGCCTTGCTGATCGCTTTGCGGGATCCCTCGCCGATGCTGCGATCCGCCGCCCGCGAGATTTTTGCCACGCTCGACCCGAAGAACGGTTCCGCACTCTTAACGGCCGCGCTGGCGGACCCCACCGCAACCGTCGCGGAACGCCAACGGGCCGTGACCACGCTGGCGCAGCTGAAAACGCCTCTGGCCGGAGCCGCTCTGGATCGACTCGCGGAAGACCTGGCCGCGGGCCACATCGCCGCGGAACTGCAACTGGATGTCCTCGATGCCTTGAAAGCCGCGCCGACACCGACCCGGACCCGGTTCCGTTCACAGTTTGAACGCACTTTACCCAAAGACGTGATCGGGCGTTTCCGTATCAGCTTGGTCGGCGGGGATGCGGAACGCGGGCGCGACATCTTCTTCGGTCACACGGCCGCTCAGTGTGTCCGCTGCCACACGATTGACGGTGTCGGGGGGACGGCTGGCCCCAATCTGACCGATGTGGCGAAACGGAATCCGCAAAATACACGCCAACATTTGCTGGAATCTTTGACGCAACCCAATGCGAAGATCGCCCCCGGTTTCGCGGGGATCGCCGTGACCACGCTCGATGGGAAAGTGATCGCGGGGACATTGATGGCCGATGATCCGAACGGCATCACGGTGAGGAAACCCGATGGCCAAACCGTTCAGATCCCCGTTGCGGACATTGATGCCCGCACGACACCGCTCTCTCCGATGCCCGCCATCGACCGCACGTTGACTCCGCACGAAATGCGAGACTTGATCGAGTTTCTTGCCGGGTTGCAGTCGACTCCACCCGCCAAGCCGTGAGACATTCGGCATCGCGGTTCCTGCACGGGTAATCTGAACAGTCCAGGAATAGTGAACTCGTAGAGTGGAACATTGCTGGCACGGTTTCGCGTTGCACGCTCGAATGCGGAACGGGCCGTGCTGCTGCCAAGGAGCGGGAACCGCATGGCGTGGAATGCCGCACCGCATTTTCGCTACAATCCCATTGGGCCAGATTCTGGTAAATCGGTTCTAACCATTGTGCCTGTTGCAGGCTATGTACTATGGTTGTAAGTTGAAAACGTCGGCTACAGTAGAGTTAGCAGATCGCCCGATACTGTCGCTGAGTTTTGTCTGCGTACCCTATATATTTCCCTTCGCCGACAATCATGCGGCGATCGTTGTATTTTGAGAGAGGGTTCACATGGCGTTCGCACTGAACATCGGTAAGTGCAGCCTTCTCGGTAACTACCGCGATAACAACGAAGATTCCATCGAAGTCAAACAGTTCCCCGATCTCGTTGTTACAGTCGTGGCTGATGGTATGGGAGGGCAAGCCGCTGGCGAAATCGCGAGCAAACGCGCGATTGAAATCATCCCCCGCGAGCTGCGGAAAAACCTTGCATCCAATTTGAATGCCGATGCGGTCAAAGCCGTCATCCGCAAGGCGATCGTTACCGCCAATGAAGAAATTATGGCGATGGGTGCCCTCGATAAAGATATGAAAAACATGGGTACCACGGTCGTCATGGCCGTCTGGCGCAAAGGCGGGGAACTCTTTGTTGCTGGTGTCGGTGATAGCCGCGCTTACTTGGTGCGTGAAGGAGCGATTCAACAACTGACAGTCGATCACTCTCTGGCGCAGGCATTAGTGGAAGCGAAAACCATTTCCGCGGAAGAAGCCAAATCGCACCGATTCAAAAACGTACTCTGGAAATACCTCGGAAGTAAAGAAGTCGGGGAAGGGCCAGAGGTGATCGTGATTCCGCTACAAGCGGGTGACCGCTTCCTCATGTGTTCCGATGGCCTCAGCGGTGTTGTCAACGACGAAGGATTGCTCGGCTTCATCAAAGATCAGACCGATATGCAACAATGTGCCGAGGGGCTTGGCCAGTTTGCCCTGGACTCCGGCTCCCGCGACAATGTTTCAACCATCATGTTAGAAGTGGTCGATACGGCCTGACCTTTGTGGTGCGAAACCCATAATCCCCAGCTGGCATCTCGTGCGGATGAGGGGATCGGTCAGCGTGCAACGTCAACAGAACAATCTCGGGCCGACAATTCATTCGGATTGGGATGCCGCTCATACCAATCCCGGATGAAACGAGCACTTGCGTGATCGGCGCATCGACGAACCCATAGGCATATTTTGCCCCATATCGGCTCGGTATCATGGGTGGACCATAACCGGGAATCACCACCTGCCCACCGTGGGTGTGTCCGCTCAAGACCAAGCCCACCCGTGGATCCGTCAATGTCTCCGCGACATCGGGATTGTGACTGACGAGCAGGCAGGCATCGTCTGGGCGTGTCTCCCCAATCGCGGCCGCCACATCGGGATGCCCCCGCCACAAATCATCCACACCACACACCCGGAATCGCTCACCACGCCGTGAGATCCACACCCCGGAATTGTGTAGCTCGGCGATTCTCGCATATCGCATCCCGGCACGAATGGCATCCAGGCCATGGATGTAATCATGGTTGCCGAGTACGCCGAACACGCCAAGCGGAGCCTGCAATTGGGATAACACATCGAAGCAGGGGCCAGCATAGCTCCCATCCCGCAAGGTGTAATCGCCACCGAGGAGAATCAAATCCGGGTTGAGGATGCGAGTGGTCCGCACAATCGCGGCCAGTGTGTCGGGTGCCAAATAGGGGCCGAGGTGAATATCGGTCAAGAACGCCACTGTGGTTCCGTCGAATGCGGGGGCAAGCCGCGGCAACACGACCGACCGACGGACAACATGGTAATCGATCGATTCTGCAAATCCATAACAGATTCCCAGAACAGGGGCCGCCGCAGTCGCGGAAGCAGCCGCCCGGAAGAAGTCACGTCGTTTCATGGCCATCCCTGCCGTTCCTCCCAGCCTTCCTGGCTCGGAGCGCGGGACAATAGCACGTCCATACACTTTCGGCGAGGGCGAATTCCGAAAAAATATTCCCCGGATTTCTGATGGAATTCCCGCCACAAGATATTTAGGGATAGTTGTTTATGTCAATGCAATGATGGGGAATGCTTTTCGAGAACGATTCTCGATCTTGCCAAAACTTGGGGAAATGGTGGTGGACACCAGACAAACGATCGTTTACCCTGTCGAGAACTGGATCGAACGGCTGATCCGCTGTTCATGTGGTGTCTGTGGCGGTTCCGCCTGATCCCTTCCGCTCCCAATCCGCGTAACCCGGTGCGTTATGATGCATCGCCGGTGCGTCGCTTTCACGCTGGTCGAACTGCTGGTCGTTCTGGCCATCATCGCCATTCTGATTGGCCTGCTGCTCCCAGCCGTGCAGAAAGTGCGGGCCGCCGCGGCACGAACCCAATGCCAGAATCACCTCAAGCAACTCGGTGTCGCCTTGCACCATTATCACGATGAACACGGTTCCTTCCCGGCCGGGTTTGAGACGAACGGCCTGTTCGGGCAAACTTGGTGCGCGCGACTCTTACCGTACATTGAACAGGAACCTCTGGCACGCCAATGGGATTACACCCTCACCCCCACGGCGACGGGCAAGAATACGCGCGATGCCGCGAATAACTCCACCCCCCAAGCCCCGAGCGCCACGGCAATCCCGACATTCCTTTGCCCCGCGGATCGCTTCGCCAGTCGACCGGCGCATTTGACGTGGCCGCACATGACCTATGTGGTCGGCTACTTCGGCGTTACGAGCTATGCAGGGAACTGCGGGACGTACTCGGCTTGGTATCAGGACAATCTGAACTTCATTGATGGTGTCATGGTCGGGAAACTGAAGACGGATGGCGTGCTGTATCTCACGGGGCTGGCTTATCCACCGGGGCTCGATCCATACCCCGCATCACTGACACTGTTGACGGATGGCACCAGTTCGACATTCCTGGTCGGGGAGCGGTTCCACGAAGATCGGCTGTTCGATCAACTGATGGCCGTGCCGCCACTGTACAAGAGCCGCTATCCGCTGCATGGCTGGTCGGCCTGGGGCTGGATGGGCGGTGGCCCCGGTTCCGCGCATGTGCTGGCCTCTTCTCGGGAGCGGATCAACTACTCGGTTTCACCGGGCACCTTTCCGACGCACAATGCCGCGAATCTGCGCGTGGCTGTCTTCGGAAGCGGGCACCCCGGCGGCGCGAACTTCTGCTTTGCCGATGGGTCCGTGCGTTTTCTCCGCGATCAAACCGAATTGGCCACGCTCCAAGCACTCAGCACCCGCGCGGGCGGAGAACCCATTACGGCTGAATGACCCGGTTTCGGCGGCCACGGCAACCGGAATTCGCGCAGCAGTTGAAGGAGCCGTGATTCATCCTAAGATAACGCGCCCCGGCGCGGGAACGGGGAAGCGGAATTCACCACGCAACAGCACGCAGCGAACGGAAAGAGGCGCAGACTGATGGGCAAAACCCTGGACCGGCGGACACCCACCGACACCACCGACATCGGTGCCGCTCCCTGGACCCTGCAAGATGCCGTCGAAACCTACAACATCGCCAATTGGGGGAAAGGCTACTTCGCCATCAACGAACAGGGGCACGTCACCGTCCACCCCGCCAAATCGCCCGACTCCGCGATTGACCTCAAAGTGCTCATCGATCAGCTCCAGGACCGCGGGATTCAACTGCCCATTTTGCTGCGTTTCACCGATATTCTGAAACACCGGATCGGAGAGATTGCCGAGGCGTTCCGCAAAGCGATCGAGGAAGCGGAATACAAAGGAAACTATTCCTGCGTCTACCCGATCAAGGTGAACCAGCAACGCCACGTCGTCGAAGAAGTCTTGAACTTCGGCAAGCCGTATGGCTTTGGCCTGGAAGCCGGTAGCAAGCCCGAACTCTTGGCTGTCCTTGCCGTCACCAATGGCGACAATGGCACGCCGATCATCTGCAACGGTTTCAAGGATGACGAATTCATCAAGATGGTCGTTCTCGCCCGGAAGATCGGCAAGAACATCATCCCCGTCGTGGAAAAGTTCAGCGAACTCGAACTGATTGTGAAATACGCCGAGGAACTCGGAGTGCGACAACCGTTCGGCGTGCGGGTGAAACTGGCCACACGGGGAGCTGGCCGCTGGCGCAGTTCCGCAGGCTATCGCTCCAAATTCGGCCTGACGCTGACGGAAGTCATCGAAGCGCTCGACTTCCTCAAAGCCCGCGGCATGGCCGATTGTCTGCAACTGACTCACTACCACATGGGCAGCCAGATCACCAACATCCGCAAGGTGAAGGATGCCCTCAACGAAGCCGCTCGCATCTATGTCGAACTCGTCCGCTTGGGGGCGGGCCTGAAGTATATCGACGTGGGCGGCGGCCTCGGTGTGGATTACGATGGCTCGCAGACTGACTTTGAATCCAGCATCAACTACACGCTGCAAGAGTACGCCAACGATGTCATCTTCCGCATCCGCGATGTCTGCGATGAAGCGGGCATTCCGCACCCCACGGTAATCTCGGAAAGTGGCCGGGCACTCGTGGCGTATCACTCCGTGCTGGTCTTCGATGTCCTTGGCACGCATAACTTCGATCATGAGAATATCCCCGCCGAGGTGCCCGAGGAAGCTCCGCAACCCGTGCATGATCTGCACACGATTTACCGTGACCTGGGGAAGAAAAACTTCCTGGAAAACTACCACGATTCCGTGCAGGCGATGGAAGACACGCTCAGCCTGTTCAATCTGGGCCATCTGAAGCTGGAACATCGGGCGATGGCGGAACGGTTGTTCTGGGCGTTTGGCCGTAAGCTGCAACGGCTCGTCCAGGAACTCGATCACGTTCCCGAAGAGTTGCAGAACCTGGATACGATGTTGTCGGATACCTATTTCTGCAACTTCTCGGTCTTCCAGTCGATGCCGGACTCTTGGGCGATTGACCAATTGTTCCCGATCATGCCGATTCATCGCCTGACGGAACCACCGACCCGCCGGGCGATTCTTGGCGACATCACCTGTGATTCGGATGGCAAAGTCGATCAGTTCATTGACCTGCGGGATGTACGGAGTACCCTGGAACTGCATCCCTTCGTCGAAGGGCAACAATACTGCTTGGGGGCGTTCCTGCTGGGAGCTTACCAAGAGATTCTCGGCGATTTGCACAATCTGTTTGGAGACACGAACGCGGTTCACGTTACGCTGGAAAGTGACGGGAAACCGAACGTCGAAACGGTCATCAAGGGTGACACAGTGACGGAGGTTCTGCATTACGTTCAATACAGCGCGGAGAAACTGATGGACCGTATCCGCAAAGATGTCGAACGAGCGGTGCGGGCTGGGCAACTCAGCGTGCCGGAAAGCCGGGCTTTCCTCGGGTTCTACGAACATGGTTTGAGCGGCTATACTTACCTGGAAGAAGCATAAGCGAGGCCACCGATGACCACACGACGGCAAATGCTGGCTTTGACCGCTCTTGGGCTTGGATTCCCCGGAAGCGGGTTTGCCGCTTCCAAAGATTCCCTCGTGGCGAGCATTACCAAAGAAGTGGTCTTGCGCGGTCGAGATGGCAGCGGGCCGACTTGGTTCCACCCACGGGCCTGCCTGATTCCGGGACCAAGTGGGCCGACCGTATTCATGACCCTGCAGGAAATTCGCGGGTCGGACTACTTCATGCCATTGCACCTGATGATGTCGAGCGACGTGGGCAAAACCTGGAGCAAACCGGAACCCGTTCCGCCCCTGGGTCGTGTTCCGCAAGCGGGCAATGACAAGGTGCTGGAAGGGGTTTGCGATGTCGTCCCCGAATGGCACGCGCCGACCCGTTCGGTACTGGCACTTGGCCACAACGTCTTTTATTCCGGCCCTCGGTTCTCCGCACGTCAACCCGCACGGGCTCCGGTCTACGCTGTCTGGAAAGATGGCAAATGGGGACCACGCCGCACGCTAGTTTGGGACGACCCCCGTGGCGCGTTCATCTACACCAACAATTGCGGTCAGCGGGTCGTGCTACCCAACGGCGACATTGCCATGTCCTTCACCTATGGGCCTGACGCGAAGAAACCTCGGTTCGTCTCCGGTGTCATCTGCGCGTTCGACGGTGAGGAACTGAAAGTCAAAAAAGTCGGCCCATCCTTGTCGAATAGCAAAGGGCGTGGGTTGCTGGAACCCTCCGTCACGCGCTTTCAGGATCGGTTTTATCTGACGATCCGAGCCGAGGACAATCGGGGATATGTCAGTGTCAGCGAGGATGGCCTGAACTACGCCCCACAGCAAGCCTGGATGTGGGACGATGGCACGCCATTGGATCTGTCGACCACCCAGCAGCACTGGCTCCCGCATTCCGATGCTCTGTGGCTGGTTTACACACGGAAAGATGCCACGAATATCAACGTCGGACGCTGGCGGTCACCGTTGTGGATGGCGGAAGTCGATTTGAAGACCTTACGGCTCCGCCGAGACACCGAGCAAGTGGTGCTGCCACTCGTGGGCGATGGTGTGAAGGAACCGAAAAAGGTCGCCTACATGGGGAACTTTCATACCGTCTCCGTAACACCCGAGGAATCGTGGGTCACGGTCGGGGAATGGCAACCGTTCAACGGCATCAAGGGGGACTTGCTCCTGGCACGGATTCGCTGGAGTCGGCCAAATCGGCTCGTTTCATGAGTGAACCACTGCCTGCACACACGCCACGGTTCCGGTTTCCGCAAACGCACCGGCTCAAATCGCCGGATGAGTTTCAAGCGGTGTACCAGCTCAAGAAATCGGCCTCGGATGCGGTTCTGATCGTGTACGCTGGGCCGAACGGGTTGGGGCATCCCCGATTGGGCGTGTCCGTATCGAAGAAAGTCGGCAACGCGGTCACTCGGAATCGGTATAAACGCCTATTCCGTGAGGCGTTTCGACTCAGTCAGCATGTCCTTCCCCCTGGGGTCGATCTCATCGTCATCCCGCGACCATCTCCCCGCGAGCCGAGCCAAGATCAGGTGCGACAATCCCTGGTGCGTCTCGCGGAACAGGCTGCGCACCGTCTGACGCGAACCCCGGAATTCCCATCTTCCACGGAGGTTGCTCGGTAATGCGTTGGCTCTGGCATGGCCCAGCACTCGCACTGGCCGCGTTGTTGATCGTCGGCGTGCGGGGTTATCAGTATGTGATTCGCCCGCTGCTACCGCCGAGTTGTCGCTTTCAGCCGGGGTGCAGTGAATACTTCATTCTGGCCGTGAAGAAGTATGGCCCGATATGGGGCGGGCTTAAAGGGATTTGGCGGGTCTGCCGCTGCAACCCGTTGTGCGCTGGTGGTTACGATCCCCCCTGAAGTGAGCCTGCTTTTTCCTTTTTAATCGCCGATAGTTGGTGTTTCGATTGGGGTATCGGTATTTTTGCTGGTTTTCTTCTGTTCGTACATTCTCAAATCTGCCAGGTTGATGGCCTTGCGGGCGTGCGACGCGTGGGGGAACTCGGAAACACCCCAAGCTAACGATAGCACCACGGATGGGGCAAATTGTTCCGTCCAGTGCCCCCGCACCACGGTATCGACACGGGATAAGCGGATATGGAGTTCCTCGGCGGTTCCGTGGAGCAGGAAGACGAGAAATTCATCTCCCCCCGTGCGAAAGATCGGATCTTGATTCCGAAAGTGGCTCCGCAGCGTTTGTGCCAGAAATTGCAGCGCGTCATCTCCCACGGAGTGTCCGTGTGTGTCGTTGAGCATTTTGAAGTTGTTCAAATCAATCACACCGACTGCGCCGGAGCAGGGCAGATTCTTCATATCTTCCAACAAGTCGTCCAACGCTCGGCGGTTGAGTAGGCCCGTGAGGGGGTCCGTGCGTGCGACTCGTGAAAGATTCTCACTCGCGGAGGTCAATTGCTGATTGCGGTGTTCCAGTTCCGCTCGAATCTGCTCGGAGGCATGGACCATCATTCCGAAGGCCAGCGCTGTTTCTAAAAAGAGATCGTACAACGACCAGAAACCGAGATATGGCGGGAGGTTCTGGACTTTGACGAAACCCGCGATGCCGGACACCACCGCATAGTGGGTGTAGAGTACGACTAAACCCAACAAAGCCACTTGAATCAGATAGAGCCCGGTTGATGGAGAACTTGGCCGGTATCGCCAAAGCCGCAGCGCGGCGAGCAGAAAGATCAACCCCATAGCGCCCGCATGGAACGGGAAGAGATACTGCATTTCCTCCACCGCCACGGTGGCGGTTGCACTGAGAAAGATCAGAATCAAACCCGCGATCAGGAAGCGCCGTCGTGAGGCGCACCCCGTGGCCAATTCGTCACACCCCGCCCAGAGAAGGACCGCAAATCCATAATCGCACAAGAAATGCAGCAAAATACCGAGGATACGGAATTCCGAGAATTGCAGCGCGCAAAACAGAAACGCTAACGAACAGGCCAAACTGATCCACGCGGTCGACCAATAGCTCAAGTACATCCCCGATACCAACCGCGCGAGTGGCCGGAGCAGCATGGCGACCAGAATAATCCCAGCCGCATGCACTGTCAGTAAAGGGAAACCACTCACCAAAGGGTCCATGGACCCACTCCTCGGCCCGTTCGGGGAGCCCAGTACCATCGACCGAACCCACAGTGGGGAAGTCTAGGACAAATTCCAAGGTGGTGGTGTGAACATCCTGGATTTTTCTTCCATCGTCCCGCCGACCCCTGCCGTCGGAACGTGTTCGGTGGTTCGACCGCGTATTACGCTCGTGTTCCAAAGTACGCCGAGACGATCGCCAGTTCAAACGCTTGCCAATAATGCCCAAAGCTCTCGGTATTGTTTTCCACAGTGGTCACGGCCATGAAGAACACCATCTCCAGCGCGAGCATCAGCATGGCGACTACGGAGAGCCACGAACGCAGCGTGGTAAACAGCGGACTCGTCAGCCCCAACATGTGACGAATTCCTTTTCCGAAGGCAAACCCGCCTGCGGTGGTCGCTAGGAATGGCCCCCACCAAGCCTGAAACTGTGCGGGGTTCGGTGTTAGGCGATCCAGGCGATGCGGATACTGCACCGCGATAAAGGAGATCACCAAAATCGTTCCGATCACGGTGGACCAGCGGAGCAAAAAGGGGAGAAACTGTGGACCATCCGCGGGCCGGGCTCCCGCTTGACTGTACGGCGAGAACGACAGCAACACCAGGGCCATCATGAAATAATGGCCGAGCATCGGTTTGGCCGGTTGCGATTCTGGCCAGAGCAACACCACCCAGAAGAAGCCCACGATCAATAACGACAAGCACCCGCGAATCGTCCCCAAAGGCAACCCGAATGGGTGCCGCGGATCGCTCACCGGGTCGTAAACGGTTCCATTCGTGGCCATGATCCCATTCTCCTTGTGAAGTCCAATATCTGTACAGGCAAGATACCAGGCGGGTGGAGGAAAGAATATCACCACTTCTGGCCTGAATATCAAAATTCCGAGAAGTCCAAAGTCTGACCAGTGGTTATACTGTGCGCGGCCAAGCGTGCGATCTCTGAACAATGTATCAAACTCGAAAATCGCCATCGGTTGGCAGGGTTCGTGGCATTGTTGGTCCCATGATATGAAGGGGTAATTATGCTGCCCGTGATTCCATTGGTTGTTCTGTTGGCGACTCCGGCAATCGGTCAGCCGCCTTTGGCTGTTGAGTTGCTCCATTCCCAAAAAATTTGGGATGCGGGGCATCATAACGCCTTCACAGACCTTATTCGTTGGCGAGGGGCTTGGTATTGCACCTTTCGGGAAGGGGATGCCCATGTCGGCGGAGATGGGAAGATTCGCGTTCTGACCTCGACCGATGGGAAAGCCTGGAAATCTGCGGCTCTCATCGGGGAAAAAGGGATTGACTTGCGCGACCCCAAGCTCTCGATTACCCCAGAAGACCAGTTGATGATCGTGGCGGGCGGGTCCGTCTATGAAGGGAAGAAACTGCTGGGTCGGCAACCGCGGACCCTGTTCAGCGCCAACGGCACAGAATGGACACAGCCGCATCGTGTGCTGGAAGAAGGGGATTGGCTCTGGCGGGTCACCTGGCACAACAAGATTGCTTATGGTGTATCTTACAACGCTTCCACGCGGGCTACACCCGCAGCCAAGGACGCGGCCAAAACCGGAACTGTGCCACCTGGACCCGCAGACTGGAAACTCAAACTCGTCAAAAGCACCGATGGGAAGAAATTCGATCTCATTACGCATCTGGATGTCCCCGGACACCCGAATGAGACGACCCTGCGTTTCACCGCATCGGGCGACATGATCGCCTTTGTGCGCCGGGAGGCTGGCGATGGTCGGGGTTGGGTGGGCACAAGTTCCGCGCCGTACACCCAGTGGACCTGGAAACCCGTCCCGCAGCGAGTCGGCGGCCCCAATTTTATTCTGTTGCCGGATGGTCGTTTCGTCTCGGTCGTCCGCCTGTATGACAAGAAGGTGCGTACATCGGTTTGTTCCTTGAATCCAGCTACCGGCGATCAGCAGGAATTGCTCGCACTCCCTTCCGGTGGTGATACGAGTTACGCGGGGATGGTCTTCCACGATGGGGTTTTGTGGGTGAGCTATTATTCCTCGCACGAGAAAAAGACGAACATCTATCTCGCGCAACTCCAAGTGAAGTAACGGGCACACCCGGCCGATGGCATCTCCGAAAATAGGCCATCGGCACGGCGCGAACAGCCAGCACCGACCGACCCGGTTCCCGGTTGGGCTACAGGCTTTGACGGCGCGAAAGCACCTGTTATGATGAACACACTGAGCGGGCAAATCCTTCTGACGAACAACACCTTCTGCCCGATCGGTCTGCCGAATTTTTCACCGGCATTTCCTGATGAAAACCGGAAACCTGCTCGGTGATCGCCGTATAATCGTATAGGAGTCGATCCGATCAGCTGGAAATACCTGCTCCGCCGATCTCTAACCCAGATCCGTGACTGGCTGGATACATTCAGCGGTTCGGTTCCCGCGTCGTCGTTATCTGCTCCGTTCACCGATGAAGGGCCAGTACCCAAAATTCACCTGCAACGCCTGCAACAGGTGACCCTGACGGATGAAGTCGTGCGGACACTCTTCGATGAGTACGCCCAACACCGCACAACGGATCGCGGGCACGAAGAAACCGGCTGGGTGCTGCTCGGCTACCGCGGGGAGGACGAAGCGACCGTCGTGGCCACTCTTCCCGCAGGCACTCATCGTGATGCCGGGGAGGCCCACATCCAGTTTGACTGGGAAGTGCAACTCCTGGCTAGCCGGATTGTGCGACAGGAGGACCGACGACTCACACTGCTGGGGATCGTTCATACGCACCCCGGTTCCCTACGGACACCGAGCGGCGGTGATTTACGCGGCGATCGCGAATGGGTCGTGAACCTCCGTGGGCGTGAAGGTGTCTTCGGTATCGGAACCCATGAACCGCAATCCCGGACGACAAGCGATGATGCCGTGGTTGCCCTGCATTCCGTACCCCATGTGCTGCAATACCAACATGCGGCATTCCATTGGTACACGCTTGCCCAGGACGATCGGCGCTACCAACGTGTGCCCGTTCAAGTTACAATTGGGCCAGACTTGGCAGCTCCTTTACGGTCGGTCTGGATGACTATTGAGGAATATGCAGGACCATTGGAACGACTGGCCCAACAGTTTCGGAATGTCCGGTTCGAGATCGGCACCGTAGCGGGGGCACCCACACTATCTGTTCGCCTGGGCTTGGGAGGAAATGGTTCTGCGGTGCGTGTCCTTTTGGAAGGGAAATCGACTCGATTCTATCAGGAAGATGAGAATGGTCAGGCGACCCCATTCGATTTGCCGATTGCGACACGGCCCGATCATGGTGTCTATTTGTTACTGGCGGAATTAGCCGGGCGAGAATGACCGCATACCCTGCAACCCGGCTCCTTCTCGCTGATCCAAACACTCCAGTCGATGGCGGGATCGCCTCAACTGGAGACACCACCGACGAGATCCGGGGCGTCGGAACAGGGTTGAGATAAACCCGGGATGGAGGGGAAGATCATGGATTTTCGTCCGCTGAACGAACTCGAACGGCGACAACTGATTACCGCTCTACGCGGTAACGCCGAGGGCAATCGTGTCATGCTGATGGACCGCCGCGATACCAGCTTCGCGGGCACGACCGACGAAGTTCCCGACGAAGAAGTCATCACGGCCATCAAGTCGGTTCCATGCCACTACTAAGGTATTGGGTCGGCTAATCGACGCATCACCGTTCTGTGCCCTGGGTTCGTCGGGCACAGAACATGCGTAACCCGCACCTGATTAGTTTTTGAATGCCGGGCTTCGGCTACCCCAACTCGTGAACTCACTATGGGATTATTCGACACCGAAACCGGGAAACGGCGGTTGTTGACTGTCGAAATTCCGGTGATTGAGAAATACAACGAAGGACGTGATTCCGAATTTCGCATCGGGTTGAATCGCGTTGGCGGAACGCTCGTTTTGAGTTATGCACTCAAACCGTGCCACAACCTGTATCGGCTGGAAACGCGGCTACTTTCCAGCTATCCGACCGTACCGCCGGATACGCGCATCCTCACCCCGATGAAACATTGCCCGCATTTGCTGGAAGGTCAGACGCTCTGCCTTTGGCGGCAAGGCTCCACGCGGTTGACCAGCCGCTGGGATCCCGCGCGGTTTACTTGTGTCTTTGCGATTCAGGCTGCTTGGCGGTGGCTGGCTTGCTACGAAGTTTGGCACGAAACCGGCGATTGGCCGCTGCCGGAAGCGCGATGACAGTAACGGGCATCTTGTCGGTATGAGGTTCCTGATGGCGCATCTGTTCCAGGTCGGGGCGGGCAGTGGGGGAATGGTCGTTCTCGACCTATTGACCCGTGACCCCGCGATCACACGGGTCACGCTGGTCGAACCGGACCTGTACAAGCCCCATAATGTGATTCGGCATCTGTTTCCGTCATCCGGTGTTGGCCGATTCAAAGCCGAGCTCGCGGCCGAATGGATCCGCGATCGTCGGCCAGACTTGGTGGTCGACACACTACCCGTGGATGTCACCGATCCCGCGCATCAATCCCGAATCCGTGACGCGGTGGCTTCCTGCGACATCGGCGTTTGCGCTGCTGACAACGAACAGGCGAAATATCACGTCGACCAACTCATGCGGACGCAGGGGAAACCGTGGACGCTGGGTGAGGTTCTCAGTGGCGGCATCGCGGGTTGGGTCCACTGTTTTACCCCCGATGGCCCTTGTTATGGTTGCGTGGCCAGTCACCTGCAACGGGAACGACCCACGGTGACGGACCCGCTGGCACCACCGCCGGATTATCGCCAACCTGGCGGCACCGTCCCCGAAACGACGATCCCCGCGAGTCGCGCTTCCATCGACACGATCGCGGGATTGCACGCCCTGTTGACACAGGAACGACTCACGGCATCGGAACCGCCTGATTGCACCAGTTTGCTATTTGCACTGCGACGGGTGGAAGGGGTGTTTGACCAGCCTTACCGCATCATCCGG
>JAIXLE010000123.1 GCA_026931725.1 Bacteroidales bacterium | reverse complement strand
ACACACCCGCCAGAACGGGCGTATGCCGGACCACGGGCAGCACTTCACGGGCCAGGTCCAGCACGATCTGGTTGGCATCGCCATAAGGCATCATCCCGGAGAGCGACCCCCGACCCGCCATGCGGAATCGACCGGAATTGTAGAGGATGATGAGATCGGCCCCGCCGAGTTCCGCGCACTTCGCCGAGAGGCCCGTGCCCGCACCGCAGCCGATAATCGGACGACCCGTTGCGGTTTGCGTTCTGAGCCGTGCCAGAATTTCGTCACGGTTGAGCATCAGTCGACCGGGGGGTGTTGGGGACAGTCGGGGCAATCGGCGCAGCTGGGGTGGTACGGGGGCCAGCCGAGGCCGGAGCCGCGGTTTCCGCGTGTTGCAGTAGTTGATTATAGAGGTCATCGTGCGGCGTGGGTTCCTCTGGGGTCGGAGCCGGTGCCGGGTGGCCACGCACGACGAAGAGTAGCAGTTCCCACAGGGTGACTAATCCCACACCCCAGGCCGCCATCGTGAAGGGTAAACGCTGCCGCAGTTGAGCGGAAATCTCTTCCACGGCGACTGCATCCCGTGGTTGGGAGAATGCGGGTTGCGTGGTCAGCCCGAATCCGGCCAGTTCGGCGAGCAAATAACCGATCATCGCCAGGGGAAACGCGGTGACGACACCGTTTCGGACGATTCGGAACACTAATGGTCGCATTTTTCCGCATCCTCGACGCGGCCAGAGCCTGAATCGGCCTGCCTTCCTGAATACCATAGTATCCGAAGCAACTCACGGGAGGAGATAACGTGGCCGTCTTGTTGATCGGAACGCTGGATACCAAAGCTGCCGAGATCGGCTACATCCGCGACCGATTGCTCGCGGCGGGGGTGCCGGTGCTGGTGGCGGATGCCGGGGTGTTGGGGGCACCCGCCTTCCCGCCCGATGTCCCCCGGCAAGAACTGTTCGCCGCGGCCGGGAGACGTTTTGAAGAACTCCGCACGGCTCAGGATCGCGGACAGGCCGTGAACGCCGCCGCGGCAGGAGCGGCCAAACTCGCGCTGCGACTCCATCAGGAAGGGCGACTCGCTGGGGTCTTGGGAGTCGGCGGTTCCGCGGGCACCACGATCGCCACGGCGGCGATGCGAGCGGTGCCCGTGGGGGTGCCGAAGGTCATGGTCAGCACCCTGGCCAGCGGCGATGTCCGCCCCTACGTTGGGACACGGGATCTGATGATGCTGTATTCCGTCGTCGATCTGGCTGGGTTGAACCGCATTAGCCGGGTTGTCCTCGATAACGCCGCCGCCGCGATGGCCGGGATGGTCCAGCACACGCTGTCCACGTCCCCCCGTCTCCAACGGAGAGGACAGGCTTCCCAATGGGACACGGGACACGGGACAGAGGACAAGCCCCTCATCACCGCGACGATGTTCGGTGTGACCACCCCTTGTGTGGACGCGGCCCGCCGGATCGTCGAAATCGCAGGGTACGAAGTCCTCGTGTTCCATGCAACCGGCACCGGCGGTAGGACGATGGAAGGACTCGTGCGAGACGGTTTCGTCTCCGGTGTGTTGGACCTGACGACGACGGAACTGGCCGATGAACTCGTCGGCGGCGTGATGGCAGCTGGGCCGGATCGTCTCACCGCCGCAGCGCTCGCTGGGGTGCCGCAAGTCCTCTCAGTGGGGGCCGTCGACATGGTGAATTTCGGCCCGCCGGACACTGTCCCCGAATGCTTCCAGGGTCGGCGGTTCCACGCCCACAATGCGACCGTCACCCTGATGCGGACCACCCCCGAGGAGAACGACCGCATCGGTCAGCAAATCGCGGAAAAAGCCTGTGCCAGCAACAGCCCGACCGCGATTCTGCTACCGCTGCAAGGTGTCTCCGCCCTGGACCGAGAAGGCGGCCCATTCTGGTGGCCGGAAGCGGACGCCGCCTTGTTCCAGAGCATCCGCAACTGGGCCTACGGTGTGGAACTGATCGAACTGGACCTGCACATCAACGACCCCGCCTTCGCCGCCGCCGCCGCGCAGAAGGTGTTGGAGATGGTCCAAACCCGTTCCTGATCGAGTCGCCATCTCCGGTCCACTCTGGGACTCCGTTCCCCTCCTGAAAGAAGGGACAGGCCGGGTGGCGGGGATCACGTCCCTTTTTCCGCCTCCGTGATGGGCCGGGATGGCATCTGCTGGGCATCGAGCCCGCCATCCACGGGAACAACGATCCCCGTGGCGTAGTGCGCGGCCTCGGATGCCAGGAAGACGAACCACCCCGCGACATCTTCCACCGAGGCAATTTTCCGAATCGGGATCTGATCCACGACCGCTTGCCGGGCCACTGGGTCGGATTGCAGACCAAAATCGGTGAGCGGCGTTGCGACCAACCCCGGCGCGACGGCTGCCGTCGTGATGCCGAGCGGAGCCAGTTCGATCGCCAGTTGCCGAGTCAGAGCGTTGATGGCTCCTTTACTCGCATCGTAGAGCGTGTGCGCGGGTTCGGATCGACTTCCGTTGAGCGAAGTCGTGAACAGCACCCGCCCTCCCGACTTCCCCGAAGCGGCTTCCGCGGCATTTTGAGATTGTCGCACGAATGCTTGGGTCATGGCAATTGCCGACCAAACATTCAACCCAAATAGGAAGTCAAAATCCTTCCGCGTCAGAGACAGAAACTCCGGTTCCCGGAAGGTGCCGAGGTTGTTGACCAGCACATCCACTCCGCCCAGGGCCGCGACCGCTGCCGCCATGAGCCGATCGGCCTCACCGTCGCGGGTCAGGTCCGATTGTTGATAGACGCACCCCGGATACTGTGCCCGCACCGCTTCCACGTCCGGCACCGCGTGCGCGGGACGCTCGGAGGTGAACACCACCCGTGCCCCCGCCGCCGCCATCGCCCGCCCTGCCGCCAAGCCGATGCCTTGGCTGCTTCCCGTTACGAGTACCCGTTTCCCTTGCAGCATTGTTCACCCTCACTGTGGTCGGTTCAACCTGTTCGGGAATAGGATACAGTCCCTGTCGGCGTTGGAC
>JAIXLE010000191.1 GCA_026931725.1 Bacteroidales bacterium | reverse complement strand
TCTGTCAACACTTGCGGCGGTCCCAAGTGACTCTCCGCTGGCACACGGTCGAAATCACCCCAGACCGGCTTCAAAAACCGGGGACGAGAGTTCCCGGTTTCCCCACCTCACAGAATACGACAATCCTACCAATCTCGTGTAACCGGGAAGCCAGAAGCATGATTGCCGTGGTTCCCCGGTTTGCGTCGATCGCTGCAATTCTGCCAAACGCGCAGGCTGTTCCGAATTTGACCAAAGTTCAGAGCCTGTCTCAGCCGATTTTTCCCTTGACGTGATAGGACATTGGTTGCCGTTCGGCTGGGGTTCGCCCACAGCCCGACCATGTCCTTCCGGGACTACCGATCGTTGGGGGAAACCATGAAGCGTACCGCTACCGCGTTTTTGCTGGTGGCCGGGCTGGGCGGCTGTGTCAGCCCGGACGGGGGAGGCAAAAAGACCGCCGTTCCCCCACCGAACAAATTCGGTGCCATGACCAAATCCGTCTCGAAGTCCACGGCCACGCCAGCCAGCAAGGCTACGCGGTCGACGAATGGGGTTGTACCTGTCTCCGCGAATGAACCCGCGTCCACGCCGGTCACCCAAGCCGGGTTCGCCCGTGTGATCGGCGGCGGCCACGGTTGTGCCAGTGGGGACTGTGGTTCCGCAGAAGGGGTATCCACGCCGCGTCTCGGGGGTCACTTCGCCAACAAGCCACCCAAAATGTACCCGGATTATGGCCCGGTGGCCAATGGGTTCAGCATCGGCACCGGCCACGCTGGGATCTTCCCGGCTCCGGCGATGGGACCATACGGCGCGGTCGCCGCGGTCGGGGCATTCGGCCCTGGGCAGAGCGGCCCGATGTACAGCGACCAACGCACGCAGATTCGTTTCGCCAACCCGGCAGGGATGCAGATTACTTGGCTTGGTCCGAACGGGTTCACGGATGATACCCCGCTCGAAGCTCCCGCACGGTACAACTTCCCGCAGGGGAACATTTACCGTCTGAAACTCTCCGGCATCCCGAACCGGCCCGGCGCGGTGTACTACCCGACGCTCGAAGTCTACCCGGCGACACCCGCCACGGTGACGTTCCTGTCCCACGGCCCGGTGCCTGTCTCATTCACGGATGAGGACTTTGACCAAGTCCGCAGTGGCAACCTTGTGACAAAGGTCATTTACTTGCCGAACCCGACCTATCAGGATCTGGCGGCCGTTGCTGGGGCTGAGGAAGTTGTCTCCACTCGGCTGGAACCCGGCGTGGACCCGATCGCCGAAGCGAACCGACGGGGCAGCATCCTCGCCGTTGCCCGCATCGGTAGTATCGACCTACAAGACCCAAACACGCCCGCGATGACCACTCCACCGGCGATGGGCGGCCCACGACCGATGGGGGCACCGCGCCCTGGGGCACCGCTTCCCATCCCATCCCCAGCCCCCGGTGGTGCGGCTCCTGCAACGCCCATGCCGATGCAGCCCTCGGTCGGTGTCCCCGCGATGACCGTACCAAACGTGATGCCCGGCAACCCGGCCGTAGCGATGCCCGCTGTGCTGAAGTAAGCGAGAATGTTTCTCGGTGCAGGGGTGGTGTGGGCCGTCGCCTGGAACCCACGGATGGGAACCTGTGACCGCTTCCCCACCCCATATTCGTGCTTTCGCCCCGAGTTCAGGCGCACCCCAATCCGATCGGTAGTCTGCCATGAACCTGACCCTGAGCCTGTTGCTGCCTCTGTCCCTCGGCCAACCGCTGATGCCGGGTGTCCCATCTGCTGCGATGTCCTCACGGATGGGGACATCACCGCAAATGGGGGCATTCCCCCAGATGGGGGCACCGGGAATGGCAGGTTGTCCCGCGCCGGGGATGCCAGGTTGTGGATATGCACCACCGGGGCACATGTCCTCTGGCGCGTTGCATCCGGGGCCGTTGGTGCCCTGCCCGCCGGTGGCACCGCCGGCTCCCGTGTTGGCGGCCAAAGTGCTGTTGCCAGAAGGCATGACCGTTACGGTCTATCCAGGCACACCGATGGCGAAGGCCATTCCCATTGGGTCCACTGTCGGCTTCCGACCGGGATATTCCTATCGGTTGGCCATCAGTAACATTCCTGGTCGTCCTGGTGAGACACTGTACCCGGTCCTCGAAATCCGCGGTAGTCTGATCCCACGGGCAAAGATGAACTACATGGAGTTCCCAACTCCCATTTTCATCAGTGCCCTCGATGTCCAACGGGCATTACAGGGAGCCTTGATTACCAAAGCGATTTATCTCGAAGACCCTGAAAAGGCGACACCCGTTCAGACCGAGCCGGATGAACCGCTCGAATTCACGGATACCACGCCGGAAGAAGCCCTCGCCGCCGCGAAGGAGTACGGTCGCCTCGTGGCTGTGATGCGACTCGGCGGCCGTTGGCCCGACGCGGAACTGCTGAAAATGATGGCCGTGCCGAACACGATCCTGCTGCCCGGAGAAGCCCGGCTCGCGTCGCCATCCCTGCCACCGAATCTGGCGTGTAACGGGGTGGCGCTGTTCGATCCACTCATCGGCCCAAAACCTGCCAACGAGGAATGTTTCATCGACGGTGGGGACAAAGGACCGCGTCTCGGAATTGGCCCGCGACAGCAACTGGGTGGACTCAACGTCACCGATGTCTCAGCAGAATACACGATCTTGGACAAGCGGAAAGTGACCACTTCCAACGTCGTCTGCCTGTGCATCCCCCGGTTTGCGATCCGCCGAGTGGAAACCGGACTGGGACGCATGGAGCTCGTGGTCGCACCGCAGGGAGCCGAACAAACCACGGGACGTGTTGTGGTCAGTAGCAACCTGCCGCCGCAAGCCGTGGCCACACGCCAGAAACCCGTGGAGGTTGAAGGTGCGATCCGTCCCGTGCAGCAGGTGGGACGTGAAGGCATCCACATTGCCGTGAGTGCGAACCGTCCCAGCGCGATTGCGACATCCGTGGGGACCGCCGTCGCCGCGTCGGTGGTGGGACCAGAGGAACTGAACCTGTCGGGGCCGTTCGTGGTCTGTAAGGCGGTGGAACCCGCTGGCCCGGTGAAGATCGGCGAGGAAGTGACCTTTACACTGACATACCGGAACAACACCCGGTTGCCGATTCGTGATGTGGTGCTGAGTGACAGCCTCTCGCCACGATTAGCGTACATCGCCGGTTCCGCGTCCTCGGATCGCCCGACCAACGTGACCACTTCGGAGAATGAAGCGGGTTCACTCATTCTGCGCTTTGAACTACCCGGTGAACTGCCGCCCAACCAAGGGGGAGTGGTCAAATTCCGAGCCAAAGTCCGCTAAAACGGCCTCGGTGATACCCCTTCACGGAGATGAAAAACCAGATAATCACATGATTTTCCCCATTTCCAGAACAGCGATGACCAAGCGTCGTTGATCCGGGAAATGGGGAAATTGACGTTATCGCTCAGCCGCATTTTCCCTGCATCACGTCCTACTCTTACCCCAAACAGGGAATGGAACACCTGTTCCTGAACAGCACCCGCGTCCGGGGGTGGACGACTTCCGTAAAATAATTCTTTTCAATCGCCGCACCGAGGTGGTCGCCGATGTCGTTCGAGAAGGTCGAAACTCAGAATGTGGATTTTCCGGCTTGTGAGCGCGCAGTCCTCCAGTTCTGGGAGGAACGCGGCATCTTCGAGAAACTCCGTGCCCAGAACGTCGGCAAACCCCGCTGGAGCTTTTTGGACGGTCCCATTACCGCGAACAACCCAATGGGCGTTCACCATGCTTGGGGTCGTACCTACAAGGATGCCTATAACCGTTACTTCGCCATGACCGGGCACGAACTCCGCTATCAAAATGGGTTCGATTGCCAAGGGCTGTGGGTCGAAGTTGAGGTCGAAAAGGAACTCGGGTTAAAGTCAAAACGGGACATCGAAAACCTTGTCCCCGGCGACCGCGAAGCCTCGGTGGCCAAATTCGTACAACTCTGCAAGGATCGCGTCAACACGTTCGCCCGCACCCAAACGGAGCAGAGTATCCGTCTCGGAATGTGGATGGACTGGGACCGCACCGATGCGGACTGGGACAAGTCGCCGGACGAGCGAAAATCGTACTTCACCATGTCCGAACGGAACAACTACACAATCTGGGCCTTTCTCAAAAAGTGCCATCAAAAGGGACTGGTTTATCGTGGCTACGATGTCATGCCCTGGTGCGGTCGCTGCGGAGTAGGAATCTCGGAACAGGAGATGAAGGAAGGCTACAAGACGATCGAACACCGCGCCTGTTTCGTCAAGCTACCTTTGTTGGACCAACCCGGCGAGAATCTCCTCGTCTGGACCACGACTCCGTGGACGCTAACCAGCAACGTCGGGGCGGCCGTGAACCCGGAGTTGACCTATCTCCAGGTGCAACTGAAAGGGGAAATCTATTACGTCGCCAAGGGGAACTTCAAACTCAATCGCATGGAGTCCAGCGGCGATGCCGAGGACGGCGAAGCGGGACCGTCCACGACCGGCGGGAAAAAGTCCAAACGCGAATGGCTTGACGGTGTCCCACATCTGAAGTCGCTGGAACAACTCTTTAAAGAGAAAGCCGGGAAGGACGGCTTTACGGTTGTCGGCGAGGTCAAAGGTGAGACACTCCTGGGACGTCCCTATGCTGGGCCGTTTTGCGATCTGCCTGCACAGCAGCATGAATACGGCTTCCCCGCCGAGGTGGCCCGCGTCGTGCAGGAACGCGGTTGGTCCGGCCCGGTGACGGCGGCGGCCGCACACACGGTCATCTCCGGTGGTAAGGACGTGACCGAAGGAGAAGGTACCGGCATCGTCCACACCGCGCCCGGTTGCGGTCAGATCGACTTCCAATGGGGCAAGGATAATGGCTTGCCGCCGGTGGCCCCCATCGGCGAGGACGGCTGCTTCCATCACGGTTTTGGTCCACTCACGGGCCGAAATGCCGCTGAGACAGCCACGGCGGACGTGGTCTTCGAGGAACTGAAGAAGAAAGACCGCCTGTTCGCCATCGAACGGTACGTCCACCGCTATCCACACTGCTGGCGCTGCAAGACCGAACTACTGTACCGACTTGTGGACGAGTGGTTCATCAACATGGGACCACGCAACACGGAAGAAGGGTTCCGCGGCGATGTAATGAAGGTGGTTAAGCAGGTCGAGTTTTTGCCTGCACAAATCAATGGTCAAGCCCGTGAACGGGATTGGCTCTGGAACATGGGCGATTGGATGATCTCCAAGAAACGATTTTGGGGACTGGCTCTGCCGATCTGGGTGGACGAGGTCACGGGCGATTTTGAGGTCATCGGCAGCCGGGAGGAACTGCAGGAACGAGCCGTCGCAGGATGGGACGAGTTCGCGGGAAACACCCCACACCGGCCATTTGTGGACCGGGTCAAGATCCGCAATCCCAAGACCGGGAATCTGATGTCCCGTGTCCCGGATGTTGGCAACCCTTGGCTCGATGCGGGCATCGTCGCCTTCAGCACCTTGCCGAGAGATTGGTACCCAGCCGACTTTATTACCGAGAGCTTTCCGGGACAGTTCCGCAACTGGTTTTATGCCCTTCTCACCTTGTCCACGATGATGAGCGACGGGAAACCGCCGTTCAAAACGCTGTTCGGCTTCGCGCTGGTACGAGACGAGAATGGCAAGGAAATGCACAAATCTGCCGGGAATTCGATCGAGTTCAACTCCGCCGCGGAACAACTCGGAGCGGACGCGATGCGTTGGTTGTACTGCCGCCAGAACCCCGCCACGAATCTGAATTTCGGACCACGAACCGTCGAGGAAGTCCGCTCGAAGTTTCATATCAAACTGTGGAACTGTTATGCGTTCTTTACTAACTATGCACGATTAGACGGCTTCGATCCCGCATCCGCACCCGTTCCGCACTCGGCTCGCGCGGACATCGACCGCTGGATTCTCGCGGACCTCCAAGGACTCATTCAGTCGGCCCATGAAGCATTCCGCCGTTACGATGTCATGAGCTTCTGCTTGGAAGCAGAGCGATTCGTGGATGATCGCCTCAGTAACTGGTACGTCCGTCGGAATCGGGACCGATTCTGGAGCAAAAATACGGAACTCGACGCAGTCGGTCAACAGGACAAACTCGCCGCGTATCAGACACTGTACACGGTACTGACGACACTGTCCCGTCTTATCGCCCCAGTTGTCCCATTCCTTGCGGAGACGATGTGGCAAAACCTGAGGACACCGTCCGATGCGGAAAGTGTGCATCTGTGCGCATATCCGATAGTAGAGGACACGATGCAAGACGTGGTCCTGTCTCAGGACATGGAGGCTCTGTTGCGACTCGTCTCACTCGGCGGGGCCGCTCGGAATGCGGCGAAGCACAAGGTGCGTCAACCGCTGGCTGAATTGCGGGTATCTCCCGCGTCCGATGCAGACCGCCGGGCGATCACGCGTTTCTCGTCGCAATTGCAGGAAGAATTGAACGTCAAGGTTGTGTCCCAACATGACCCTGCAACCGGACCGATGCTGCGGACAGTGGTCAAACTGAACAAAAAAACCGCGAACGCCAAACTCGGCGCGAAAGGCAAAGAAGCCGAAGCCGCCCTCGCCGCCTGTGAGATGCATTCGATTACGGAGGAATTGCGGAAAACGGGGACATTTACCCTACTGGGGGTGACACTGGATGCGACCGATCTCCCAGTGGAATACGTTGCCCCAGAGGGATGGGCTGGTGTCTCTGATCGTGGAACGCAAGTGATGCTCGACGCACGTATCACGCCAGAATTGAAGGCGGAGGGACTCGCGCGGGACGTGGTACGACTTGTTCAGGGAGCCCGTAAGGACGCGGGTCTGGATGTCTCCGATCAGATCGCGCTTTCGTTGATCACAGAATCCGCGGAGTTGGCCACGGCCATTACCGCACATCAGGCCACGATTGCCGGTGAAACCCAGGCCGTCCAATGGTCCACGACACCGTTACCCGGCGAGGCTTTTACGGTCACGGATCAGAAAATCGATAACGGTAGCCTAACGATCCGCCTTCGGAAAGTAGAAGTATCTGTCCCATAAGCCCGAATCGGACGGAATATACTTCCATCGGCCAGTAGTGGGACATCATCGAACTCTTGGAAATGGAGCGTCATCAGCTCCTTCAAACTGTCCGCATGAGTCGTCGGGACGTGATGGAATACGTCCTCGATCGCGGCCCGGAAGTCCGCGAATGTCGCATGATACTGGCATTAACGTGAAATTAACCCCCCGCCTCCTTGGGCCAAATGGTAACGCTCCACTTGGGCAGGGTTTGGGAGCGGGTCAATCGTTCGGCGATGGGACGAAAGGCCGCCTGCACCCCGTTGTACACCGCTGTATATTTTGAGCAAGTAGTTGCTTTACAGGCTGTGGGTGGATACGATCCCTCCATCGTATTTGCATCACGAGGCTGCGCGGGTATGACTCACCCAGTGAGAATAATCGGGTGCGCGGTCGTCACCGCCTGGGTTGTAGGTGCCGTGATTGCGGTTTGGGCATCCGAATCCCCACCTTCAACTCCTCCCCCATCTGTCACGCTCCCGGCTTCCCCGGCGGCGTTGGGCTATGCGGGTTGTGCCGCACGCGGTTGCCACGGTGGGGCGACAATTGGTGATGCCGGGGAACTGCTGGCTCCTTCCTACCGGAACGCCTGTTCCTACTGGTTAAAGTTTGACCGCCATACGCAAGCCTATCAGGTTCTGTTCTCACCGCGATCGCAACGGATGGTCGAACTGCTGGCGGCGGGTGGGCCGGTCGTTCCCGCACATCAGCAGGAACGGTGTCTGGCTTGCCATACGACCCCCACGCTGGCCGCTGGCCCGGAAACCCCGGAAATCGTCCGTCTGCGTTCCGAGGGAGTCAGTTGCGATGCTTGCCATACGCAGCCAGGGCGTTCGACCGTCGAGTGGCTCGAACCCCATAAGAAAGGCTGGCGCGCGGGTGGACTGGCCGATAGCTATGCCACACACGGGCTGAACTGGTTGGGGGATACCGCGACCCGCGCGAGACTCTGTGCGGGGTGCCATGTCGGCGCACCGGCCCGCGAGGGGTTGCCGTTACGGGAAGTCAACCACGATCTGATCGCGGCGGGGCATCCCCGGTTGAATTTCGAGTATGCCACCTACGCCGCCCTGCTTCCGCCCCACTGGGGGGAAGAATCCCGCGATCGGCACGGAGCCACGTTGCCGGTACAACCGGGGCATGATGTTCTGGAGTGGTACGTTGGGCAGCTTGCTTCCGCCGCTGTCGGATTGGAACTTTTGAATGACACAAGCCAGCGACCCGATGGGATCTGGCCGGAATTCACCGCGTTCAACTGCTACGCCTGCCACTTTGATTTCACCACGACGGTTCCTCCCGGCACCGACTGGCGACAAAATCGGGCGATGGCGGTACAGAAAACCCACACGGGCGGGCCGGGTCGGGTGCCGTGGAACCGGGCGACACTCTCCGTACCGATATTGGAACTGCTGCAAGGGGATAGCGAGTTCACGAAGAACTATCAGGAACTCGCCCGTGCGATGGATCGACTGGGCCGCACGCGCACAACCATTCCGGTAACGGCTCACGCCTTGGCAGAAACCGTGCGAATGCGAGCCACCCACCCGCCAGAGGCATTCGCTGGCCCCATGGCTGGGTTGGCCTTGGTACGCGGTCTGCGACTCGCCATCCGAGATTATTCCAGCATGGACTGGGATGATGCCTCTCAGTTTTATTATGCTCTGCGAGCGGCCAACCGAGCGCGGAACCGCGTTTCTCCCACGCAACCCCGTACCCCGGATGCCATCGACACGGAATTGGACGCACTCGCCGGGTTCCTTCGCTTTCCGCGTGGGAAGACCATCGTGAACAGTCCCGTGACGTTCGACCCCGAAAAAGTCGGTTCGATTCTCAAACGATTTCCGGCCATGTGGGAAGAATGGTACAACACGAATGGTCTGACGCACAAACCGTCTCGTTGACGGTGTGATACGGGAACACTATGCTTTCCCGACCGTTCGATTGCAGGAACAACCGCGATACCGCGAAACGCAGGGGAAAACCGTGCTGGTCTTCGGACGCAATCAGTTTGCCGCCCATTTTCGCTGGTTCCTCGCAACCGTGTTGCTCACGACCGGGGTGATGGTCTGGTACTTCACCCTGGCGACCGCCACCAGAACCCTGCCGACGGGCGGCACACCGATCGGGCTGATCCTCGGTGTGATCGGTGCGGCCATCATCGGCTTTGAGATGCTGATCTGGCCACGCAAACGGTTTTATCACGTCCGCACGCTCCCGTTCTTCCGCACGAAATATTGGCTCAAAGCCCACATCTGGCTCGGTCTGTTTTGCGTGCCCGTGGCGGTGCTGCATAGCGGTTTCCGCACGGGTGGTTCCCTTTCCACCGGGTTGATGATCGTCTTCGGCATCGTCATCGCCAGTGGCATCTGGGGTCTGTTTCTGCAAGCCTACATCCCACGATTTTTGCTGGAACGTGTGCCGGACGAAGTGCCCGTACAGGAAACCGAGCGCATCATCGAACTCCACGCCCTCGAATTTGAACACCGGCTAGCGATCGACCAGGGGAAACTGGGGGGAGCCGAGGTGCCAGGAATCGAGAAAGTCGTGGACTATTACGAGTCGACGATTCATCCGTATTTGATCGGGGAAACTCACCCCGTGGTGCTTGCCCGCACCGCTTCCACGGACGATCACTTTCAGTCGTTACGCGCCCGGATACCGTCCCCGAGCCATCCCCGATTGCATGATCTGCAAACACTCTGCCATCTACGCCGGCAGTTCGACATGCAACGCCGTCTGCACTGGTGGTTGCACAGTTGGGTCTGGGTGCATCTGCCGCTCTCGGTGGCACTGGTGGGGTTGCTGATCGCACACATTTACGTTGCCTTGCGTTATATTTGATCGTGGGAATGCGAGATTGTTCCTTCTCCGTCTGGGGTGCTGTTGATGTCGCTGCCGCGTTCGAGTAAGGAAAAGTCGGCCCGCATCAACTGGGGCTACTTCAACCAATCCGCACCGACGACGCGGGTACGCGGCTGGTTGTGGATTTTGGTCGCCCTCGGAATCACGATTCCGCTCACGGCATTGGCCGTTCGGGCGGCTCTGACGGGCCATCGCCCCGAGTCGCTCGATGTTGCCGCGTCTCGGGGAACGCTGGCCAACCCCCACGCCGGGCTTGATGCTCAGTGCGAAGCCTGTCATCAGCCGTTTTCACGCATCCAAGGGGGTGACTGGGTCCGTGACCTGGGATTACCGTTCTCGATCGGCTCTCGTCCAGACCCTCACACGGATGGTGCGAAATGGCAAAACACGAAATGTGAAAGCTGCCATGCTGGCTCACCGCACCATCCCCGGATGAACGCGAATTCCCCGTTTGCCGTCGGTTGCGCGGGCTGCCATCGGGACCACCTGGGTCGAGACTTCGATCTGACACAGATGAGCGACTCCCGATGTGTGAGTTGCCATCAGGCATTGCCCGCACATTCCATTGACCCTTCGGGAACCCAGGTGGCCACCCGGATCACGAGCTTTGCCCAGGATCACCCCGAGTTTCGGCAACTCGGAGACGCACCCGCTGAGAAAACGCAACGGCGACTCAAATTCAGCCACGCCGTTCACATGATGCCCGGAATGGGTGTCGGTAGTGGCTACAAACTCTCAGACATTGTGGACCCAGCGCAGCGGAACCGATATGCCGCTCTGCTGGGGAAGTCGAACCCGGATGCGGTGATCCAACTGACGTGTGCGGCGTGCCACCAACTCGATGCCTCCCGCACGGACGGAATGGCGGCAGGCACGGCCCCCACACCGGAGGAAGCATTCACACAACGCACCCGGCCCCTATTGGGAAACCTACCCGACGAACCACTGTTGCCAACACGCGCCGCGGGACAGCATTTCTTGCCTATCAACTTTGAAACACATTGTGTCGCCTGCCATCCGTTGACGTTCGATGAATCCGAGGGGTTACGGCAGCGTTCCGTCCCTCATCGCGCCCAGCCGGACCAAATCGAACGCTATTTGCGTGAAGTGTACTCGGCACGGTACATCGCGGATCAACTGAAATCCCCGGTCGAACCGAACCGCGGCACCGGCCGGCTCGACCCGCTTCCCGCCGACCTGGACGCTGCGGGTAAGAAACTGGCTCGTGAGCGGATTGCCCAGCAAGTCACGACCGCGATGGAGACACTCTTCCGGGGAAACAAGACGTGTCTGGAATGCCATTACACGACGGCCTCGGCTACACAAACGGGTGAGGCCGCAGCGCTTCCTCAAGCGATCGTTCCGCCCAACATCCCGACCGTGCATCAACCGCGTGCCCGGTTCGATCACGCCTCCCACCGGGGGATGAACTGCCAGTCTTGCCACCCGGCGAACTATGCTGGCGATTCGGGCGGCTATCGCACACCGGACGCGGAACGGGAAGCGGCCCGGAAATACGCGGACCCACAGGATGCATTCCGCCAGTATCAGCATCCACCCGATCTGCCAGCGATTGCGACTTGTCGGCAGTGTCACACCCCAGCTCGGGTGGAAAATGGCGTGACCGTGGCCGGGGTGCGTTACTCTTGTACGGATTGCCATATCTACCATCATGCGGATCGTCGGTTACAAGGGCCGGGTTCACCGCGAAACCTCCCTCCCGCAGGCCAGATGGACCTGAAAAAAATGATCCTCGGCGACCGCTGACGGGGGGAGAAAATTTCTCCTCATTCCGTCAGAATTACACTTGTGTTGCTGTTTTCATTTCGTTATAGGCCCGCCAACTGTTCCGCGAACGCTGATCGCGTCGACCATTGGGGGGCCGTTCGATGAACTTGACCTGGCGGGCGTGGAAGAATTTTACGACCACCGTGGCCATTGTCAGTCTGGGTGCAACGGCCTCCGTGCAGGGGCAGGCACCTCAACCCATCCCATCGGTAGCGCCGACCGCGCCGACACGGATGATCGCATCGTCGAATGCGCCGCCCGTTCGTGTCCCCGATGCGATGCCCATCTCACAGGGGGAACCCCAGGGTATCGTGGATTTTACACCTCCGGTGTTGCCCGGCGAACATGCTCCGACTGCGTACCACGCGGAACCGATGCTGCATCACCATTTGGAAGACACGCACGGCAAATGGTTCGCCACCGGAGAATACCTCCTCTGGCGGCCTCGGATGGACGGCCTCGGTTACGCCGTGGTCGACCCGGTGAATAATTATTCCCCCACGGGCCGCGTGCAGAACTTGAATCACGATGTGGCCAGTGGTCTGCGGGTCGGCGTGGGTTATCGCTTGCCGGGCCAAGGCTGGGATTTGGGTATTACCTACACCTATTTATCGAGCAGTAACGACCAAAAAACCGTCGCGCCGCCCGGTGGTATCATTTATCCGACGTTCACCCGACCGGGTGTCGTGGACTCCGCGACATCGGCCATAGGAAATGCCGCGTTCGATTACAACATCTTCGATCTGGATGTGGGCCGAACCTGGACGGTCGATGAGCATTTTAGTCTGCGGACATTCGGCGGGGTGCGCTTCGCCTCAATCGACATGGATTACGGAGCCCGCTACGACGGTTTACAAGCGGTCGGGTCACAAGTGACGAACCGATTCGGCTTTGAAGGAACCGGCCCGACCGCGGGCGTTGCGGGGAACTGGAACGTCACCAAAGGGTTTAGCCTGCTCGGTAACGCACGCACGGGCTTGCTCTACGGCGATTATTCTAGCCGGGTTGTCGAAACGAACGGTCTGGCTCCGATGCAATCCGTGCTGACCGATTTGACGGACAATTTCAGTGGAGTGGCCCCGTTTATGTCGCTGGCCCTGGGTGGCAGCTACACTTGGCGGAACATCAGTTTCGCGGCCGGGTACGAGGTCACGCATTACTTCAGTCTGGCCAGCCAACCCGTTCTCGTCGACGATTTCGCCGAGGGGAAGTACGTCCGCAAGCGGAACGATCTGAGCTTTGATGGCATCTTCTTCCGCCTGGGTGTGACCTACTAGTCTGACGCATACGATTCCTTTACGCGGTCCTGATCTTGGCTTGGATGAGCGGGATCAGGGCCGTTCGCGTTTGATACCCCGTTTCTGAATCTTTCCCCAGTCTGCGTCAAAGCGGGGTTGATTCCCCGGCTTCCCTTGTTTATCACCCTCGCCGCTCGCTCCCCAGTCGAGCTTATCCCCCAGAGGGTTCCCCCAATGTCGAAACTCCTGAAACGTATTTTGGCCGGGTTCGTGATGGTGGCAGCAGCCGGTGGCGCGGCCATTGCCGTGTCGCCGCCACTCGAACTGCAACTCGCCGCCCCGACCGCGAAGATTCCCCCGGCGGACAGCGAGAAGGCCTGTTGTGCCACCGCCAAACCCGGCCCCGATGACTGCTGCCAAAATGGGGTCTGTCACACGGATTGCTGTAAATCCGGTTGCTGTAAGACCAATTCTGCCCCCGCTTTGGGTGTGGCTCTAGAATGGTCCGGCCCGCTGACGGCTCGCGTGAACAAGCCGAGCGAATACACCTTGACCGCCCGGAATGTGAGTAACCGGCCTGTTCAGCAGGTGACCGTGCAAATCAAAGTCCCCGCTGGCATTGATGTGACGGCCACCATGCCTCAGGCCAAACGGGTCGATTCCGTATTTCTGTGGGATCTCGGAACACTCGCTGTTGGGGAATCCGCCCCCGTGACCGTGACGATGGCGACCGCTCGCCGAGGGGACATTGGCTGCGAAGCCTGGGTCACCTGCACCGGCACCGCCGCGATGACGGTCGCCGTAAAGGAACCCAAACTGGAAGTGGCCGTGGCCTCTCCAAAACGGGTGGTGATCGGCAGCAAGTACGCTGTGGAATACACGGTCACGAATGTCGGCGATGTCGCGGTTGATTCGATCCAGTGTTCCCGTGAGTCTGGGGACATTCCGGCCGTTCCCGGCATGATGATTCCCAGCCTCGCTCCGGGAGAATCGCGGGCTTTTTCTGCCGAGTTCCGGGCATCCAACGCCGGTTCCCAAACGCACATGTTGACGGCGGTCACAACCGATGGCCTGTACGCTTCCACCTCGGCACAGACTCTGGTGGAAGGCGTGCCCGCCCTGCGGATGGAAGTAGTCGATCTGGCTGACCCGGTCGAAAAAGGTGGCGAAACGACCTATGAAATCCGTGTCCTGAACACCGGCACCGCCCCGGATTCCAACGTCACCGTCACATGCCCGCTCCCCGGTCAGTTGAAGTTGGAAGCCACCACCGGCCCGACGACCGCCACGGTTCAGCACTTGAACACTCTGACGCTGGTACGATTCGATCCGATCCGCGAACTCGCCCCGAAAACCGAAGCCGTCTTCCGCGTAAAAGTGCGAGCGATCGGCAGCGGAGACGTGCGGTTTACCACACAAATGACGAGCGCGAACCTAACCACCTCCGTCACGAAAGAAGAATCGACCCGCGTGTATGGGGAATAAGGATTTAGCGTGAGCCGAAATGAAGCCGCACTCGCCCTTCATGCTCCACGGGGCACGGGGCACGGGGCAGGCGAACAGACCGTTCGGCCTGCCCGTTGGAGTGTGGAGCCGATAAGATATAAGCGATTGCCTGTGGGAACCCTGCCGAATGGGAACTCTGCCGATGTCACCGCGTACCGCCTACCCGGAGTTCGATACCTTCGCGGAGGTAGTTCGTGCGTTGGGGGATATTCCCCTAGATCGCATCCTCTGGAACCCCCATCCCGGCACCGCTACGGAAGCGGATCAACTGCGTTTCCTCCACGGCGAACCCAAGCGTCTGGTCGAACTCGTCGAGGGTATCCTCGTGGAGAAACCGATGGGCCACCGAGAGTCGCTTTTTGCGATCAGCTTGGGGTTCTTCCTGATGCGTCATGTTCGCCCACGCAACCTGGGTGTGATCGGGGCTCCTGATGCGATTCTACGCATGGCGAATGGTCGCAACCGGATACCCGATCTGTATTTTATCCGCTGGGAAAATCTGCCCGATGCCACGGCGCATCTGGAAGTGGTTGCCCATTATTGCGGAGATTTGATGATCGAAATTCTTTCCTCCGGCAACACACGCCGAGAAATTGACGCGAAACGACGAGATTATTTTGTATCCGGTTGTCAACTCATCTGGGTGGTGGACCCGGAAACCCGCACGGTGTCCGTTTTCGATGATCCGACCACCCCGGATCACGCCCAGATTCTCCGGGAAACCGATACCCTGACGGGTGGCTCCGTGCTGCCAGAGTTTGCACTTCCCCTCGTGGAACTGTTTCAGGATCCGCAACTGAACCCCCGAGCGGGAAGCGGGGACTTCGTGAATGCGACATCCTTCTGAATCCCTTTTCCGGGTCGGATTCAACCTTCATACCGCGCGAACCTTTTCCAACGGATCCATGACACAGATTTTGCAAATTATGTGATAGTCGGCGTTCTTTTTGGCCGAATTGTGTGATACCATACTCTTGAGGATGCCGAACCCAGAGGGCGTGAGTATGGCTTTGACGGGAACCCATTTGGTGCGTGGGGTCCGATCAGCATTTCAAAAAGCGAGGCGGATGTGGCCTGCGACACGCGATCGCATGGAAGTCCGCCGACACGCGCTGAAATTGCGATTTTGGGGCCATCGTCATGCATCGGTCATTGGGAATGAAACCGTCGTCGACTTGAATTATGACCCCATCCATGCCATGAAAGGCTCAGGGGTACATGAACTGCGGCTGGAAGACGAAATCGGCGGCCATCGCAACATTCGGATTCTCTTTCTCGTGCCACCCGCAGACTGGAGACAACGTGAAGCGACACCCTTGCCCGTACTCTGGGTGCTCGAAGCCATCCACAAGAAACGGGACACATGGACGAAATTTGACATCGACCGTTTCTGGGGTATCCGTGCGATTGTGCGGGAGAGATTTTATGAATGATGCGATTGCCAGATGAACCGATCCGATAAAGGCGAGATTTTGGGAGAATATTCCATGTCCACCCACACCAAGCCATTCAGCGAACAGGATGCCATCATTACGATGATCCAAGGTGTGGCACCGTTATTCCAGGCTTTCCTGGAATGTAGCAACGCACTGCAACAACACGCCAAGACGATGTTTGCGGTGTTCCGCGACCCCGAGGCGACAGACGAAGACCGCTACCTCGCGGCGGCCACCCTCGCCGACATCCTGTACCCCAACACACATGAAGGGGACAAGTTGCTCGGGTTGGATTTGGCCACGGCGGAACAGATTGCCAAAACGCATCACCCCGAGGCACGGGCCGTTCTGGATCAGATGGATGCGGAAGAAGCCACCTTCGCGGCACGCCTGGAAAAAGCCATGGCCGCTCGCAACATCACCCAGACCGAATTGGCCCGCCGGATTGGCGTGGGGCAACCCGCCATTGCCAATCTGCTGAATCGGGAGTGCCGCCCACAAAAACGCACCGTCGCGCGCCTCGCGGAAGCTCTCGATATGGCCCCCACGGAATTATGGCCATAGCAAACAGCACGCACACCCTCAATGGTTGGCCTTCACCATCATTCTGCGTAATGAACCGCGCCGGATTTGCCGGATTTCCTGCCCGGCATCCCTGATGTTTCCCTTTCGGAATGATCCCATCGCCTTCCACTTTCCCTTCTACCACACGGGGTGGGCGAACAGACCGTTCGACCGATCCCGTTGGCGTTGGGAATCTGTATGATGAATCTATTCGCCCCAGAGAGTCACCGTGTGTGGCTCTCCGTGACCCGGTTCCTGGTGCCGGAGTTCCGCATACCGCGGGATGATCCCGTACATCAATATTCATCTGATTAGCCGATACGTTCTGCAACTGCACGGAGTATCTCTGATGTCCGCGATGACGATGTCTGAAAAAATCCTGGCCAAACACGCTGGCCGTGAGGCGGTCAACCCCGGTGAAAACGTCTGGGTCGATGTCGATGTTCTGATGACCCACGATGTCTGCGGGCCGGGCACGATTGGTGTCTTCAAAAAGCATTTCGGCCAGAATGCCAAGGTCTGGGACCGAGAAAAAGTGGTCATCATCCCCGATCACTACATCTTCACCCACGATGTGATGGCCAATCGGAACGTCGATGTGCTGCGGCAATTCGTAAAGGAGCAGGATCTCCCCTACTTCTACGATGTCGGCACGGAAAAGTACAAGGGGGTCTGCCATATCGCCTTGCCGGAAGAAGGTCACACCCGCCCCGGCGAGATTCTCTTCGGCACCGATAGCCACACCTGCACGGCGGGGGCGTTCGGCGAGTTCGCCACGGGGATCGGCAACACCGATGCCGGGTTCGTCATGGGCACCGGCAAACTCTGGCTGAAGGTGCCGCCCACGATGCGGTTCGTCTTCCACGGTAATCTGCCTCCGTACCTGATGGCCAAAGACCTCATTCTGGCCGTCATCGGCGACATCGGCGTGGATGGGGCGACCTATCGGGCGATGGAATTTGATGGGGATGGGGTCTTCGCCCTCAACATCGAAGAACGGATGACACTCTGCAATATGGCCATTGAGGCCGGCGGCAAGAACGGCATCATCCCCGTGGATGACGTGACGCGGAAGTACGTCAACGATCGCGGCCAGCGATCGGGGAACAAGCCGTACACGGAATACCGTTCCGACGCGGATGCCCAGTTCATCTTCGAGAAAGTCTACGATGTGACGAAACTCGAACCCGTGGTCGCCAAGCCGCACAGCCCGGATAACAAGGCGTTCGTCTCGGAAATTCAAGGCACGAAACTCGACCGGGCCTACATCGGTTCCTGCACAGGTGGCAAGCTCACGGACTTCCGGGCCGCAGCCAAGGTGTTGCAGGGGCACACCGTGAAAATTGATACGTTCATCGTCCCGGCGACAACCGAGGTGGCCAAGGGACTGGACACGGAAACCGTAGGCGGGAAGTCGCTGCGAGACATTTTCCTGGCCGCGGGCGCGCAGATCGGCGATGCGAGTTGTGCGGCCTGCCTGGGTGGCCCTTCCGACACCTTTGGCCGGTTGAACGCGCCGATCAGCTGTATCAGCACGACGAACCGGAACTTCCCTGGCCGGATGGGTCACAAGCAAGCCCAAGTGTTCCTGGCCAGCCCGCTGACTGTGGCAGCCAGTGCGATCACCGGCGTAATCGAAGACCCCCGGAACTTTGTGGCGTAAACACGAGAGTACGCATCCGCACCAAGTCCATACGGAGAAGGGGTGTCTCTTCTCCGTATTCTCTTTTTTGGTAATCCCGAGTGGCGTGGGTACACATCTCTACTGTTGCCATTGGAATCCCAATCCGCATGATAGTGAGAAGACAAGAGCGAATTCGAGTGCAGATCCTGGGATGACGAATTCTTAGGAAATCACGGGAGTTGCCGATGTTCGAGGATCACGCGAATCAGTACCGCCCCATTCTGGAAAACGATCCTCCCGTCTTCTTCGATCGCGTCAACACGCCGTGGGATCAAGTCCCAGATTTGGAAGAATATAATCAACATGCTTACAATCGCATCGTTCGATCCTTGAAACAGCTCCAATCGACTCATGGCACTGTTGTGGAAGCCAACTCGCAGGGGTTGCTCATCCTCGGTGAAGCCGGAACCGGCAAGACGCACCTCTTGATGCGCGTGGCCCGCAACCTTTCGGCCTCCAATCACATCCTGTTCGTCCGCAAACCCAACAACGAGAGCGCCGTAGCCCAGCACATCTGGACCGAGATTGTCAACAGCTTCGCGCGGTCCATGCCCGCCAGCGGCAACAAGCGGAGCCAGTTGGATGATCTCCTGGCACACGTTTTCACAGCCGTCCTCGTGCCGGAATTCGAGCAAGATATTCTCGATGGAAAGAGTCCGGACCTAAAACGCCGATGGGCCGATCGACTGAAAGCCGATCCTTACAACTTGTTCACGATGCTTGGGAACGGGGAAAAGCGGCAAAGCAACATGGAAATGCTGCGTCGCCGGACGTTGCGTTACCTGCAACGGAAACATCCCGAAGTCGATCAAAATATCGCGCGAGCTCTGATTACCTACTGCTTCGTCGCAACAGATGATCGCAAACGACTATTGCTGACTTGGCTTTCCGGGCAAGATATTGACACGCAAGAGGCGGACACGCTCGGATTGACTAACGCCTGGGTTTCCGTGGATGAAACCTCGGATGACAAATCCGTCCAGCTCAAACGAGAAGATCAGGCACTCCGCGCCATCAGAACAATCGGCGTGCTTTCGACCTACTACCAGCCACTGATTCTGGCTTTCGATCAACTGGAAGGACTGCGGGGGAACGAACAACTGACACGGCGTTGGGGCGACACCGTCCGCGAAATCTTTACGATGACCCCCAATCTGCTCATCATCACTTGCATATTCCCGAGTCTGTGGAAAGAGTGGTTTTCCTCCACCTTTAACACCTACGATCAGAGCGTGGCCGAACGCATCGCTCAACAGAAGATCTCACTGGAATCGTTCACTCCAGAACATGGCCTGAAACTACTGGCGACCCACCTGGAGCCGTTTTTCCTGCGTCATCGCCTGCCGACCAATATCTTTCCGTTTACCGAAGAAGATATTCAGGCGATTTGTAAGCAAGCAACCTCACCACGCAAGTTTCTGCAAGCCGCCCACGGACTGTTTGAAGATTGGCTCGATGGAACGGTCGCCACTACGCAGACGATCAACAAACCCACAGTGGTGACACAAGAAGCGATCGCAAATTTGATACGCTCGGCCATGCTGGAGTTCGAGAACGAACATCGTGTGGGGTATTCCCCCCAGATTCCCATTGAACAAGATTCGTTTGGCCGGGTACGCAACATCCTGGAAACCCTCTTGGCGTTCTCCGAAGATCCCATCACCTATGGCCGCGCCACCTGTGGCGGCAAAGTGATGCCGCCGAATATCCTCTTGCGTGGCCACCGAGAATCCGGGCCATTGTGCGTTGCCGTCAGCTATGCGGAGGGGAATTCCTTGGCGGCGTGCGTTCGCAATTTGCTAACGGTCGTGAAAGAGGGAACCCAAACGCGGCAGGCGATCCTTCTGCGGGACGAACGGTGCCGGGCACCGGGCAAGGTGACAGCCGAAAACCTGGTCGAGTTCGAGCGATTGGGCGGGATCTATTTGCGAGCCGGGGACAAGGAACTGGCGATCCTCAACGCCATCTATGACACGTTAGTCGCGGTGGAAGAGCATGATCTCTCCATAGGAACGCATTTCATAGACAAACGTCAATTTGTTCAATTTCTACGTCAGGAAGGCACGGCCCGGCGTTCCCACTTCCTCCGATCCGTCGCCGATCTGTTCTTACCGCTCGGCCAGTTTCTCACCGTGGCAGCGGGGCCGACTCCCCAACCCCCCGTGCCGCCGGTCCCCAGTCCGAAGAAAACGCGAACCATATCCCTGGAAAAGCGTCCTCTCCCCACACCGTTGACACGCAAACGGGCAGGATTGTAAGGCATCCGGTAATTGGCAAGGCGTTCCGGTTGGCCGCCCTGCTGTTCGGGGAGGTTATACTTCAATCGGCCAGTAGTGGGACATCATCGAACTCTTGGAAGTGGAGCGTCATCAGCTCCTTCAAACTGTCCGCATGAGTCGTCGGGACGTGATGGAATACGTCCTCGATCGCGGCTCGGAAGTCCGCGAATGTCGCATGATACTTCCCATTCACGGCTCGTCGTTTGGTGAACCGCCTGAAGTGGACCCCATTGACTAGACCAAAAACATGCAATCCTTCGCTACTGTTCCCAGCAGGAATCCGCCCTGCCGTACTCGCTGTCCTGGCATGCTTTTTCCGGCTCCATACCCTTCACGTTCGCTGAGGGTGTGGAGCCGGAAAAAGCTTGCCGCTTCCTATCACCGCGTCCCACGTCCCGCTCGATACACCTCCGCCGGTGTCCGATCGTTCAGTGACTGGTGATGTCTCTTTTCGTTGTAGAACTGAAAGTATGTCCTCAGTCCTTGTCGCAGTTCTGGGACATGCTCATATCCCCGCAAGTAAATGTCCTCATATTTGACCGATCGCCAAAGACGTTCGACAAAGACGTTGTCCAAACAGCGTCCCCGACCATCCATGCTCACCCGCGTCCCAACTGACTCCAGACGACTTGTCCACGCGTTCGCCGTGAACTGCACGCCCTGGTCCGTGTTGAACACTTCTGGCTGGCCATGGGACAACGCCTCGTTCAACATGTCCAAACAAAACTCCCCGTCCAACGTATTCGACAGTCGCCAACTGATCACGTAGCGGCTGTACCAGTCGATCACCGCCGCCAGATACAAAAACCCTGACGGCATCCCAACATAGGTGATGTCCGCGCTCCACACCTGGTCCGGTCGACTCACCGTAACTCCCCGCAGCAGATACGGATACACCTTGTGTCCACTGCCGGTAGACCGGTTTGGTTTGGGATAAATCGCTTCCAGTCCCATCTGTCGCATCAGCCGTTGGACGCGTTTGCGGTTGACCTCATGTCCCCATTCCTGACTCAGCCATGCCGCCATCCGTCGACTCCCCTTGAAGGGGTGACGTGTGTACTCTTCGTCGATCAGTCGCATCATGGCCAGATTCTCTGCTGTCTCGGGGACCGGTTGGTAGTACAGCGTGGAACGACTCAGTCCAAGCAATTCGCATTGTCGACGCACGCTCAGTTTGGGGTGCGTCGGCTCGATCCCTGTCCGCTGTTGTTCAATCGACATGTCCCACTTTTTTTTTGAGCCACTCCAGTTCCATTTTGAGACGTCCGATCTGCTCGAACAGTTCGGCTTGTACCGTGGGACTGTCCACAGTGGTCGTCGACTTGCCGTCCGAAAAGACCCCTTCGGCACCCTGGAGCAGTAGCTTCTTCCAGGCATGGATGAGGGTGGGGTGGACGCTGTGTTGACTCGCTAACTCGTTCACGGTCCGGTCCCCTTTTAACGCTGCCAAGGCGACTTGCGCCTTGAACGCCGCCGAGTGTTTCTTGCGTGTGCCTGCCATCGGTTCCCCTTTCTCTGGTCCGCCTCAGTAGCTTACCAGGCGGTCCAGTTTTCCGGGTCCATTATAGCCAGAGTCGTTCGATGAGATTTATACTCATCTCGGCCAGAGATGATCCGTTTGGCATCTCGGTTCCTATAATATCCTACTGAACCATGAAGAGCAGCAAACCCGGCGGAGGAGGGTAGTGGCCCGAGGTGGGGGATTGTGCTAGGATAGGGATATGGGCATCCAGCAGGTGAAAATTTACCCGCCGGACGCTTGTTTGGGGTGGATGGTGA
>JAIXLE010000210.1 GCA_026931725.1 Bacteroidales bacterium | reverse complement strand
CCCCTATGGCGTGTACGATCCTGTCCTCAATCGCGGACACATCGGCGTGGGGACATCGGCCAACACGGCAGACCTGGCCGTGGATACACTGGAGGACTGGTGGCGACAGCACGGGCAACACCAGTATCCGCAGGCGACGGCGTTGATGATCGAGGCAGACGGTGGCGGGAGTAATGGGTCGCGGTCCCGGGTGTTCACGCATCGCTTGCAGCAGTTTGCGGATCGGACGGGCCTGGCCGTGACGGTATGTCACTACCCGCCCGGGACATCGAAGTGGAACCCGATCGAGCACAAGTTATTCAGCCAGATCACCGCGACCTGGTCGGGGACGGTTTTGGCCACACTGGCGGTCCTGCTCCTGTTGATCCGTCGAACGACGACCCGTACCGGTCTCCGGGTGACGGCTCGCCTGATGCCGAAGACGTACCGGACGGGGGTCCGGGTATCGGCAGCCGAGTACCGGTCGATCTGCCGAATCCGGCACGAGACATGTCCGCAGTGGAACTACACGATCCATCCCAGGACAGGTGGAATGAACACGGAATAGATTATGGACGGATCCTAAGAGATAGGGGGTCGCCCGGTCCGTTTGCCAGGGAGAGCATCGTGTCCACCGGTGCGGTACGCGGCACACCAGCGGCTGACGGTTTCGCGGGCGACCCCGAGGAGTTCGGCGAGTTGGGCTTCGGTGTAGCCGAGTGCGTGACCGTGGATCGCGCGGAGTCGGAAGGCATCGAGGATGTCGTCGGAAAGCTGGCGAGCATCGGGAAGGGAAATGGTCATGGTCATCCTCCCAGGTAGTTACTGGTATTCTAGCCCGCAAGCAACCGGAGTGCATCTCATGTGCGGATCATACGAACCGAGGTAATAATCTCCGCGCATTCTATAACATCATGCGTTGCAAACAGGCTACATTGGAGTAACCGTTCACAGGGTGAAACGCTGAAAAATCAAGGGGTCTTCGAGTGTCGAATATCCAAAACGGGGTGATAAACGACCCATTTTGGACATTCGACACTCGAAAACGCCTGGAAAACGTCACATTCACCCCGTGAACGGTTACACATTGGACAATTTACAAACGCCACATTGGACACAGACACACGAAGAAATGGGACACCATCCCATAGTCCTTATATTGCATGATACTACAGAACTGGATTTCACGTCGCATACAGCCCTCCAGGGGTAACCGTTCACGGGGTGAATGTGACGTTTTCTAGCACCACAGCGCGGGTTGCTTCCCGAGCGATAGAATAGTCATCAGGAGGGGAACCCCATGACGAATGAACAGATTCGAGCGTTGGGACCGGCGTTCGCGGCGGAGTTGCGACGGTATCGCGGCTGCTTCACCCAGGATCGCACGGCCGCCCACTTCCACACCTATTGCCGCGGGCTGCTCTCCGACCTGCCCCGCAAGAGCGTCGAACCGATCGCCCTGGCCGCTGGCACCGCCGTCCGCACCTTGCAAGAATTTCTGGTCACATGTACCTGGGACCACGTCACCGCCCGCGATCGGCTCCAGCAACGGATGGCCGAGCAACTGGCCGAATTACCACCCGACCCGCTCGGGGTGATCGGGGTCATCGATGAGACAAGCGCGGTGAAAAAAGGGGACAAGACACCCGGAGTCCAACGGCAGTATCTGGGATGCGTGGGCAAGATCGACAACGGCATCGTCACCGTCCACATGGGGGTGGCGATGGGACATTTTCAGACGCTGTTGGATGCGGAATTGTACCTGCCGCAGTCGTGGGCCACGGACCGCGAACGATGCCGGGCGGCGGGTGTCCCGGACACGGTCCGGTATCGGTCCAAGTGGCGAATCGCGTTGGACCAACTACTGCGGCTAAACGCGAATGGGATACGGTTCGACTGGCTGACATTCGACGAGGGGTACGGGAGCAAGGGACCGTTTCTGTGGGTGCTCGGGTTGGTGCAGCAGAAGTTCGTGGCCGAGGTCCCAAAGAGTTTTGCCGTGCGATCGACCCCGGGCGGTCGATCCCGGCGGGCGGACGCTCACCAACCGGCGACCCGCGTTGGGCGATGGCGGCGGTTCCGCATCGGACGGGCGACGCAGGCGGACGCGGTGTGGCGGGCTCGTCGCGTGCGGGTGTGGGTGGCCCGCGGCTGGCACACGCTGGTGACGGCGGTGAACGAGGCGACCGGGGAGGTGAAGCGTTTCGTCACCAACGCGGTGGGGGAGTCGCTGGCGACGGTGCTGGGGGTGGCGTTCCGACGGGCGACGGTGGAACACGCCTTTCGAGTGGTCAAGACGGAGTTGGGACTGACGCACTTCGAGGGACGACAGTACGTGGGACTGGAGCGGCACCTGCTGTTGACGCTGATTGTGATGGGATTCGTGGCGGTTCACACGGAACGGTTGCGGGGGGAAAAATCCACAGGTGACGCGGGAGCAGGTGTGTCGGGCGTTGAACGCGGTGTGCCGCCGCCTATTCCGCCGACAGCGGGGCGTGCCGGACCTGCCGCATGTCGGCGAGGTGATCCGCTACCACCAGCGACGGAACGCGCAGGCCACGCGATCCCACAAGAAACGGCCGCATAGATGCGTCATCTGATCCTGCGCTGTAGTGCTAGGCGTTTTTGAGTATCGAACGTCCAAAATTAGTCGCTTTTCACCCCGTTTTGGACATTCGACACTCGAAAATCCCTTGATTTTTCAGCGTTTCACCCTGTGAACGGTTACCTCCAGGGAATCAGGCCCATCGGAAACGAACATGGTCGCGGGTTCCTGCAACACAACCGTTCACGGGGTGAATGTGATGTTTTCCAGACGCTTTCGAGTGTCGAATGTCCAAAACTGGTCGCTTCTCACTCCGTTTTGGGCGTTCGACACTCGGAAATCCCTTAATTTTTCAGCAGATCACCCCGTGAACGGTTACGTCGGATGAATGTACCGATTTGGGACGCGGGGCTGTGTCTCAAGGATTCGTCCAAAGTGGACATGGGACAATGCCATGTCCCTCAAATGGCACGAGACCACACGTCGCTATTCAAGCCCGCTGGACAGCGGAATCCGCGAGTCCGGATCGCCAC
>JAIXLE010000262.1 GCA_026931725.1 Bacteroidales bacterium | reverse complement strand
CCACCGCACCAGTATACAACCAGCCCAGATACGGGATCACCCACGTCAACGGCAACCCGATGACTAGGCCCAGTAACCAAAGCGGCGGCACCAACGCGGCCGGTGTCAGCGAACTGGGATGCTTCCAGGAAAGCCGTGCCCGGCCACAACCGTAGCGGGCCAACTGGTAGAACAATCCTCGAAAATCGGCTCGCGGGTGGTAGCCAATCTTGAGATGCGGCGTGAAGTAGCACGATAGCCCGGCTTGATGCACCCGTTCGTTGAATTCCACATCTTCACAAGCATCGAACGCTTGATCGAATAAACCGATTTTCTGGAAGACGCTGCGGCGATAGGCAACCGCTGTGCTGCCGGGATGCACGAATTTTGGCTGATCGGAATAGATGTCCGAACTGGGATTGTGACCCAAACGACTCGACCGGGCAATTGACACGGCTTGCTGGAATGGTGAAGGGGAAGCCGCTTCCAGCGGTTGCGGTCGGCCCAGGCAGTCGGCCTGACTTTCCTGGAATGCGGTGGTCAAATGGCGGAGATAATAGGGGTCCGGCACCTGGCAATGGCCGTCGATGATGACGGCGACATCGCCGGTCATGTGCCGAATAGCCGTGTTGCGTCCCGCGCTACTGAAACGGGACGGGTTGAATACGAGTTTTAAGTTTGAGAACTCGCCTTGCAAGCGTCGGACGATGGGGACTGTCTCATCGGTGGATCCACCATCCGCCACGATGACCTCAAATTGGTCCCGCGGGTAGTCCTGAGTCAGGACCGAGCGCAGTGTGTTCTCAATGGCCCGATTCTCATTGCGAACCGGGACAATCACGGTGACGAATGCCATCGGTATCGGGGAGTCCAGAGGAGTTCGGCTGGTAGAAATCGCAGAGCCGGGAGGGCACGAATGCTTTCCCCCCGGCACCAGGGATCAATCATCGGATGGGCGACGCGGCAACCGCTGATAAACCTTTTTCAGACCCAACACCTTCAACAGTGTGCATCCGAGGATGTACAGTTCGAGCAACAGACCACGATTCATAATGTAAAAGCGATCGTAGGTCAGTTTGTTCCGTACGCTGTTGATGCAAGTATCCGGCGGCAAGTGAATCTGCGCGAAGCCGGTGATCCCCGGTTTGACGGTGTGGCGGCGGTCGTATCCCGCAATGACTTGACGGAGTTCCGCACAGATTTCGGGACGTTCCGGGCGGGGACCGATCAGGCTCATGTCGCCACGGAGGACATTCCAGAGTTGGGGCAACTCGTCGATGTGGAGTTTGCGCAGGACCGCACCAACTGGGGTGATGCGCGGGTCGCCCGGAATGCACCAGCGGGGACCAGTGAGACTCTCACATTCGTGACTCATGGTCCGCAGTTTGTAGATCGTAAACACCCGTCCGCCACGTCCCACGCGAGTTTGCGTGTAGATGACTGGCCCCGGTGAGGACAGACGCACGGCCAACATTCCGAGTAAAAGTATCGGTAAGGACACCACAAACACGGCCGAGGCGAGTAACAGATCGACGACGGTTTTGAACCCTTCCACAGGGACAGTTGTCACCGGATGGTGGACAAGCCCTTGCGGTGGTCGAGTCTGCGACGGTCGGCGAATCACCGCGTGCCTCGGGGAATTCCGCGGAAGGGTGCGAGGAGACAAATCAGCGCTCATCGAGTGCGACATCCTTGCACTGAGGGAAGAAACCGGGCAGTCCCTGCCCGAGAACAACAACGATTCGACATTAACGATCCGCCAGAATAGTCGAGTATTGTGAGAAGGCTTCTTGCACGAACTCACGCACTTTGGGCGAATCTTCGGGCTTCTGGCCATTCTCCGGGGCAACGGCTGGGGTCACGACGTAAATTTTATACAGTTCCGGTTCGCGGAAATAGTCGAACCGAGGATTGTCTGGGGCGTTCCAACTCGTACTGGTTGCTGTGGCCCAAGCCCAGCGGACGCGGTGCCGATCGGACTGCGTCGCGGACTTCTTCTCGAACTCAGCAACGTAGTACGACACGACGCGGCCATCGGGCAAGTCCAATGTCTCGCGCGAGGGTGGGACAACGGTTTTGTACCCGCTGCTGGGATAGCAGACATCCGGCGTGTGTGTGGACACGGCCCCGGCAGGTCCGGTCGTCACCGAGACGACACCGCCGACCCCTTGGAGGGTTGAGACATAGCGTTTGCAGGTGACGGAGCTTTTTTCTTTCACTTCGATTTCACTGGGAATCTCTTCGGACTGAAATTCCGGGAGGCGGAGCGTGTAGTTGTGTAAGGCGGTCGCTCGGCTGGCGGTGGTCGAGAGGCTGCCCCAACGGTGCGTAATGGCTCCGTGGACGGCCGCCCCCGCGATCAGGAGGACCACACCCATCATCATTCCCATGGTCTTCATTGGCTTCACATCTCGTTGAAGGTCAGGTGGAGTTAGCACAGCGCCTCATGCCGGGTGGCCCCGAGATAAACGATGCCGGAGTACGGCACTTCCATTGAGGCGATCCGCTCGGCGGCGCGGGTCAGCATGGGCAACCGGGTGTCCCGGTAGAGCGAACAGAGCAGGACGACTTCGGAACGGCGGGCGATTTCCACGGACTCCGCGACGGTCAGCAGGGCCGTGCCATGCAGGACCACGCAGTCGAATGGTTCTTTGAGACGGGTCAACAATGTCTCCAGGCGATCACCCACGGCGGCCTGGCGGGCTTCATCCGACCACTTCCCAGCGGAGACGAATTGCAAACCACTTGGCAACGATTGGACGGCGCGGCGGAAGTCAAATTCCCCCCGGAGCAGTTCGCAGACACCGACACCATTGGACACCCCCGCGAACTGATGGAGGGTCGGCGTGCGGAGGTCAAAGTCCAGGAGCAGGGTCTTGTATCCTGCCTGGGCGAGACTGCTGGCGAGGCCAAAGGCCGTGAACGCTTTGCCTTCGTCGCCAATGGGACTGGTGACGGAGACAGTGGTGGCCCCACGGCTGAGCCAGGTCTGGGCAACATAGGAGCGCAGTTTATCGATGGCCTCGTTGACATCGGCCCGCTTGATTGGGTCTTTGGCGGTGCTGCCATCGGGCATCCAGGGGATCACGCCGACCACGGTGCTGGGTCCGCTGGCGGTGAGTTCCCCCAGGCTGCTGACCCGGCGGTTCATCGTCTCGAAGGCGACGACCCCCAGGGCGATGAGGACAAAGCCCATCATCCCGGCGAAGGCTGTCCCCAGAATCTGTTTCTTGCTGTCCTTTTGTGATGGGACTGAGGCATCTTGCAGTTTGCGGACCCGTGGTGGGGAATCCAGTTCAAATCCCAGACTAATCAGTTGGGCCGTGAGCAGGCGGTACATGTCGTTGTGCGTCATCAGGTCCGTTTTCACGGGGTCCACCAAGGGCACTTCGGCTTCTGGTTTGATCGCGTCCGGCGGAATCTCGTTGAGTTCCTTACGGGCCGTTTCCAACTGCGATTTGGTCAGCCGCTCGCGTTCCTGGATATTCCGTAAGTCCCGTTGGGCCGTATCGAGCAGGGCGAACAGTTTGTTGGCCTCATCCTGGCGGCGGGCTGTCTCGATGATGCGAGCTTTCTCTTCGCGGGCTTGCTTGAACTTCTGATCCATCAACTCCGCCTGTTCCTTCGCGCGGAGGACACGTTCGCTGTTCGGGTTCGTGACCACCGTAGCGAGGTAACGGGCCGTGTCGCTTTGGACCTTGGCGCGATTGGCGAGTTCCATAACTTCGGGGTCATGCTCGGCAGCCGCGATGGATTCCTGGGACGCGGGACCAGTGCGGAGCGCGTCGATCTGTTTGCGGAGGCTTTCGACCTCCACGGTCTTCTCACCGAGGATGATTGGGAATTGCTGAATCTGCGTTTCCAGGCCAAAAATCCGTTGTAGGGTCACGTTGAACCGCGCTTTCCGGGCCGCTTCGGGTTCCGCGATTGCGGCGGCGGGTTGGACCGTGGACGCAACCGGGATGCCGCCCCCTGTCGCCGCGGGCAACGGGGGCAGTGGTCCTTGCGGCAGTGTCGGATCCCCGGCCAAGCCGACGATGTGTGGTGAGTGGTCGGTCTTGCCGACCTTCATCCGCATCAGGTCTTCGAGGGCGGCGCGGGCCTGTTCGACCTTGAGGCGGAACGTCGCTTTTTGCTGGATCTCCTTCTCGACGACCTCACGATAGTAGGCATCCTTCACCGCATCGACAATCTTGCGGATGTCGTCGGGGCGTTTACCTTCGAGGACCACCCGAATGACTTCCGAGCCTTCGGAGTAGACCACCTGAAGTTTTTCATCCAGGTACTTGATGGGGTCGTCTTGCTCCTTGAGCGTGGGGAGATCCGCGATCTTGTACTTGGTGTCGCTCATCGCGGAGTTCAGTACGAACTCGGACTTGATGAGTTGGGCGGTCGTTTTCAGATAGGTCACGAAGTCCGATTTCGACCGGGTGGGGTCGTTCTGCTGTGCGATCGATGTGGGGGACGATGCGACCTGAAGCAGGGCATACGATTCGTACTTCGCGGGCAGCAGTGAGTAAGCGATGCAGGCCAGCGCCGTTCCGAGGAACAGACCACAGAAGGCGATCATTAGCCAGTGCAGGCGGAGATACGTCAGAATGCGTAGAACCGCGGCCGCGTCGCCTCCATCCGCTGTCTTCGGCTTGGCCGAGCGGACGGGTGGTCGTGGCATTGTGGGACGCGGCGCGGTGGTGGGCACACCGGGAGCATCCGTGAGGGTCGCGGCAAATTTGGGTCCGTTCATCGCCCTGCTTCCTTGCTGGGTCTATTACCGGGGTTCGACCATCATACCGGGTTGCGTCCGCCTCACCACTAGTATCCCATGGCTGGGCCAACCGTCGGCCGTGTGGACGCATAACCCAATTCCGAGGACGTGGCAGGTGGCACCACCAACCGGCTCAGTGCCCACAGTTGCAACCCGAGGAGGGCGAGTCCGCCGGGCATCATCAGCCAGCCGTACAGATCGTGGAGGAAATCCAATGTCTCTTTTTCTTGGAACATCGTGTGGGACACGCCCGTCGCCGTTACGCGGAGGATGTTGGCGATCATGGCGATGGGGACAATTCCCAACAGGATCAGGAGTTTCTCGAATCGGGTCCGCTCCAGCAGCAACACCGCACCCACTGCGAACGCGGAGAATGTCACGAGCATTTTTAGTCCGCTACAGGCATCGACCACCCCGAGACGGACTTCATCAATGAGGATGAGGTTGCCTTCAGCAATGGCGGGATAACCGAGCGTTTGCAACAAGAAGGTGCTGGCCTGCGTGGCGGCAATTTTGAGCGGCCCGCCGACATTGCGTTCGAGTTCATACGGCAATGGGATCATGAAGATCAAAAAAACAATCGCCGGTGCCGCGATGCGGCCCAAGCGGAAACCGCCAATCATGACGGCCATGGCGGAGAGAGTCAGCAGCAGGGCCAAGGCATCCAGTTGGTGAAAGAGCAACCCGCCCGCCAGGAACCGCATACCGACGACCAACAGGAGGAGCGTGCCCCCCACAATCGGTCGTGGTGTGGTGAACCACTCTCCCAAAGTGGCCCGTTTCTGCCACAAGAGGAACAGCGAGAACAACGGCACCAGAAAGCCGTGGGAATATTGCGGGTCCGTCACCCATTTCCCGTACATCCATTCCAGGGTGGGGAGGAACGCCCAACCCGCAACGGCAATCAGGGCACAAAAAGCAGCAAGTGTTCGTGGGGTCATCCGTGTACCGGGTCCGGGGGCGAACCGTATGGAATCAGGCTTTCGGTCAAAACCGTGGCGGATTGTGGCGGAAATCGTTCCCATTCCGCAAGCCCAACTTCGACTCGCCCAGGATGAGAAATTGTTGAGTGGCGGTATCGGGAGAAACTGGTACTGGCGAAAGGTAATCCGCGCCTTTACAGTGTGGGGATAACCGGATCGAACCCCCGCAACCTGGAGAAACCGATGCGTGGCCTGCCCCTTGCGGTCGTCGGCCTGTTCGTGGCGATCTCGGCTTCCGCCGCTGATGATGCCATTTTGTCCGTCAAACTCCGTTCCCGTCTCTCGCCAGTGGGGCAACCCGCGGTTGCGGCCCGCGAAACCACGGCGAACTGGAACCCCAAGCAAACAGCGATCGTGGTGTGCGACATGTGGGATCGCCACTGGTGCCGATCCGCGGAGGCCCGGTGCGGGGAACTCGCCGTGCCGATGAATGCGATGCTCCAGGTGGCCCGCGCACAAGGGGTGTTCATTGTGCATGCTCCTTCCGCCTGCATGAAGTTTTACCAGGACACTCCCCAGCGCAAACGTGCCCAATCGGCTCCATATTCCCAACCACCGACCACGCTATCCACAACACCGCGTTGGGGCACCGCGTGGTGCTACAGCGACCCCACCCGTGAAGCCATTTTGCCGATTGATGCGACCGACGACGGTTGTGACTGTGCGACACACTGTCCCACGGGTGCCCCCTGGACTCGGCAAGCCGCCGCCATTGTGATCGGCCCCGAGGATGCCATCACGGACAACGGCCAGGAAATCTGGAACCTATTCGCGGAGAAGAAAATCGACAACGTGATCTTATGTGGCGTGCATTTGAATATGTGTGTACTGGGTCGACCGTTCGGCATTCGTCAAATGGTGCGGGTCGGAAAGAATGTGGCTCTGATGCGGGACATGACCGATACGATGTACAATCCCAAGCGGCCGCCGGGTGTCCACCATTTCGCCGGGACAGATTTGATGGTGGAACATGTGGAACGATACTGGTGCCCCAGCCTCACCAGCACCGTGTTCACCGGAAAGCCCGCGTTCCACTTCCGCGATGACCCACGGGCGGAACGATAACACAAGCGGAACGGTCAATGGGACATGATGCCCCAATTGGAGGAGGGCATCATGTCCCATTGACTTGGCATCATACGATTCCTGTCTGCTCAGCGGCCCGGAGACAGATTGGGAATGGTTGGCATGGGTACAGGTGCGGAGCCTTTCGGTTCAGCCGGTCGCGGCGCTGGGACCGGTTCGCTTCCCACGGGTGGAACCATGCTCGTAGGAGGAATATCTTGCGGAGCCGGTGCTGTTTCCGTTTTCGTCCGCGGCAACGCTTCCTGGTGATGTGCGCCGTAGGTTGGCGGATACCAGTTCACCATCGCCGGGTCGGGCGGGATGCCACCGGGTGTCCATTGCGGGCAGGCGTAGGCCCACGGTGTCCATTTTGTCTGGAAGTATCCGTTACACGACCCTGGGCAGATCGTCGGGGCACAGAATTTCTTGATATAGTGGCTATCCAATCGCGGGTATTGCTTCAATCCGCCGTGCCCACACTCCGCAGACTGGCAGGTGCCAGCAGTTCCGCAGGTGGCGCATTGTGCGGCGGCATCTCCAGACGTGAGGGCCACCGTGAGCCCCGCAATGACCCACATCGTCGACAGTCCTTGTCGCATCATGGCACGATTCCTTTCCAAAACCCACCGGGTGATCCGGTCGAGTCTGACCATTCCCATTCCAGGCAAGGTTCATCATTTCGCCGCGGGACGCACGCCATCCGTCGCGGGCTTGGGGTTGCGGGAAGAACTTCCCCCGACTGGCTGGCGGGGTGGGGCAAAACCAGGAGTCGCACCACCAAACGGCGCGGCTGGCGTACTATTCACGGGCGTGCCCATCGGGGAGAAACCACCGGGGACACCAAAACCGATCGGATTCATGAACGCGGGAGAACCGCCACCCATCGCCCCACCACCGCCACCCCGGCCCACCGGCAAATTGTTGAAGTAGCCGCCCAGGCTATTGAACACGACCGGATGCCCCGAATAGGGCAACTGGGGTTGCTGGGCTTGTAGTCCCGCCGTAGAGAAGGTTTGCAATGTTTGCAGCGACTGAGCATTCTGATTCACTTGCTGCTGCAACTGAAACGCTTGCTGCTGAAACGCCAGTTGCGGGCGAACCATTCCATAGTAGTTGATGGCTGGGTTAATCCCGCCGCGTAACAGGTTCAGGTAGGGGCTGAATGTCGGGGACCGATTCACCAACGGAACCTGGGGTTGCGCCAGCACGGGAGTGACCCAGGCGAGGGAAACGATTCCGATGCAGGAGACGATGAACCGATTCATATGGGTGTATCCTGTGGTTCGGAGCCTATCCATTCATCCAGGCTAACCGCGGACGGGTCCGCGTCAAGCATTCCGCCGCTACCTAACGCATCGGCGGCGAGTCGGGTGCTGATCGACCCCACTCGCCGCCGCGTGCCCTTCCGTTTCCCGAATCGGGCCGTACCATCGTCACGTTGGGTACGACCCGATGTTCCCGCACCACCTGCGATTAGGGGACGAACAAACCGCCGCCGAAGCCGTTATTGGCACCGTGTGGCCCCAGTGCGCGGGCCGTACCCGCACCGAGCAGAGTAATTCCTAGGCCACGTTCGATCGGTGACAGAATCCGGGCAAAGTAGGTATCAAACTTCGTAACCGGCTGCGACATCACGAACACACGATCGCCTGGGAGCAGTTGATAGTTGGTCTTGGTCTTCCCGCGACGGGTGATCCCCTTCCAATCGACCGGCATCACCTGGTCGCCACAGCCATCGGGGGCAGGGCGAGCCACCCAGATCGTCTTACTGGACACAGCCGAGAGGCCGCCAATCAGGGCGATCGAGTCGAGTACCGTTTCATTCCCGGTCACGGGCAGCCGAGCCACCTGTTCTCCGTTCCCCGCGAAGTCCGTGATGACGTAATAAAACTTGCTATTATACCCATACACATCCACCGTCACTTCGGGCCGGTATAGGTACTTGGACAGATGGCCCTCGATGGCCATTTTTACCTGGGGCAACGTCATCCCCGCCACATAGACCGCGCCGTAAGCACCCAGGCTCACGGTGCCATCGGGTCGCACGAGGTGTTCCCCCGAAATCTGCTGGACACCCCGTGACTGAGCCAGCGACACCATAACAGCGGGTTCTCGGAGGAACCCCTTTAACCGTGCGGCCAGCACTTTTTCGATCTCGGTCACGGTCATGTCCGCAACCTTGACCTGCCCTCCATAAGTGGGGCCGAGGTTGATCGTCCCATCCGGGTCCACCGGGTAAAGTCCATTGATGGGGTTCTGTTCCGGTGCCCCCATGGCATACAGGTAGAGCGCATCCAGCGGTTCGACCCGATAAGGCGGTAATGGGATGAGACGCTGGGCATTGATGAGCAGAATATCGGGCGCTTCCACCGTATAGGGTGGCAGCGACACTTTTTTCAACTCCTTGGGAAGATTGAAGTCTTCCACAACTTCGGATGGTCCGAGATCAGGTTTATGACTGACGGAACTCAAGATCCCACCGGGGCCGGAATGACATCCCGGTCCAGTGGCGACAGCGATGAGTCCTGCCACAATGCTGAACATTCGCCATCCCGCGCTATTCCGGGACATAGCCGGTCCTCCTTAACCTACTCGATTTCCTGGCTTGCGCGGTCAACGGTAATTCCAGTCCCGCCCCCGTTTAGCCCGGTTCTGCCAATTGCATCGACATTTTGAATCCTCCGATCCACCGAAAATACCTCTCTTTCCCATGTCTTGGGATTACCCGGCCAACCGTGTTTCCCCTCATAAGCGATTCATGACTCGAAATCGGAGCGTGGCCGTCCACGAAAAATGTCAGACCGATCGCCGTTAAGTCTGTGAAACTCCCAGTTTCCGCAACGGAAAACCCGTGTTGAATCAGATACCGGGAAAAATTACCATACTGTTGATCTTGGCCAAACCTGGGAAGACCCCGCAAACGGGTCAACTGAGGTGATGGTTGAATTCAACCAGGATGGGTTGAAACTTAGCACGAGGCGGCGCACCTCGGGAGAGCACGGATGCAACGGTCTGCGAGTACAGTTGATCTCACGCTTGCGGTTCCACCCTCAGCGGCTACCGCAGGTGCAACGGTTCTGGCTCAGCCCCCATCGGTTCGCTCCATACCGACACCGCTCGAACTCTGGCACGCCTTCCGTCGCCGTTGGGTATTATCCGTCTTTCTGGGGTTGCTAGTTGGAGTGGCTGCCGGAACCGCCACTTGGTTGGCATTACCAAACGGCAAACACCAAGTGCGTGCGTTGGTGCAGGTTCAGCCACACCAAACATTGACCGGGAAAGGTGCGGGCGACCCCGGATACGAAGCCTTCAAAAAGAACCAATCCATCTTACTTCGGACACGGTTCCTCCTGACTCGCGTGGTCGGGAAGCCCAAAATCAGCCAGCTTCCCATGATTCAGGAAGCCGCGGACCCCGCCAAACTGATCGAGGATCAGATTCAACTCCGCTGGGAATCGCCCGAAATTCTCGCGGTCATGCTCAATGGAGATGATCCCGCTCAACTCAAAGTGATTCTGGATACTCTAATCGCGGAGTATCTGGAAGATGCGAAGTCCGACGAGATGAAACATCGGGAAGCCCGATTGACTTTATTGGAACAGACCAAGACCGCACTGACGAAACAGATCACAGCGCATGAGAATAATCTGCACAAGCTCAGTCAATGGAGCGGTGTCGGCGAAAATGATGTGGTGACCACAATCACGAATCAAGCCTACACACACGGATTGACGCAGGCCATCGGTGAAGTCGCACGACTCAAACGCGAGATTCAGAATAAGGAACTCAAAAAGACCGATTTGGACGCTCGCTCCAAACGAGTTGATGAACTCCCAGTTGATGCCGAACAAGTTCGACGCCTGGCGGAACAGAATCCCAAAGTTCAGGAGGCAACGGCCCGTCTGGAAGCCGCTCGCCAAGCCGCTCAGAAACTGACCACGCAGGTCACACCAGAACACCCCCTGTTTGCGCGGGCCACCGAGAATGTCCAAAAAGCGGAAAAAGCTGTCGCCTCAGCACTGCAACAAGCGCAGCCCGAGTTAGAGACGGCATTTCGTGCGAATTACCGTACCACCTTGCGGAACGAAATCGACCTGCTCACGGAAGAACTCAAAGGACTGCACCGGGCACTGGAAACCGTGCAGGACGAGAAAAAGCACCTGGAAGAGCGGATCGCGGCCACCAATAAAGCGGGCTGGAATAGTCGCATGGAACTCGACGAACGCAAACCACTCCGTGAACAATTGGACACTGTTAACCGAGAATTACTGAATCTCCGCATGAGTCAGAAAGTGGACCCGCGCGTGAAAATTCGTGAGGAATCGGTCATCATCCTCAATCAGAATCTCAACCGCAAGTTGATGATGTCCGGGGCCGCGACCGTCGGCGGGCTATTGGTGACAATCCTACTCGTGTCCCTATTGGAATGGCGTGTCCGTCGCGTCGCCTCTGTGGAGCAGGTCATTGCGGACTTGGGAATGCGAGTCATCGGCACGATTCCGATGTTCCCATCCCGTGCCGCGTTGATCAACGTGGACGAGGGCAATGACTCCTGGCAATTTGAACTCAGCGAGTCCATCAGTGCGGCGCGGACCATGCTACTCCACGCCGCGAAGACACAATCCATGCAAGTCCTCATGGTCACCAGCGCGACTCAAGGAGAAGGGAAGACCTCGCTGGCCAGCCAACTCGCTACCAGCATGGCCACCGCCGGAATGCGGACATTGGTCCTGGATTGTGACCTCCGCAACCCTTCCATGAACAAACTCTTTGATGTCCCACTCACGCCGGGATGTTCCGAAGTTTTGTTACAAGAAGTGGATGTCAGCGATGCCGTCCACACAACGGGTGTCCCCAATCTGTGGCTGATCCCGGCTGGGCAATGCTCCCATCGTGTCATCGCAGCCCTGGCGCAAGGGCACCCATTGGACACGTTGTTTAACCGACTGCGGGGTCAATTTGACTTCATTGTCGTGGACTCCTGCCCTGTCCTACCCGTTGCGGATACGCTCCTCGTCGGACAGCATGTGGATGGGGTCATAATCAGTGTCATGCAGGATGTCAGCCAGTTACCCAAAGTGGTCAATGCTTCTGAAAAACTGGTCCAACTCAGCATCCCACTTCTGGGAGCGGTCGTCAACGGAACGACCCCCAGCGGACATTCCTACGGATACAACTATGTCAAGCAACTTCCGGCCTGATACCAACGGACAAGCCACACGAATATGGGCAATCCTGGGAATCGTGATTGCATTCGCAGCAATCGGAGCGTACCAGCAAGCTACCAGGATCACGGTAGCCGAAACATCGACGGTCGATGTGGCGAACCGCTTTGCACGATTACCGATGGAAATAGCGGGATGGACCGGGACCAATACGACACTGGATGAGAAGCAACTCCGTGTCTCGGAAGCCCAGGCGTATTTCTCGCGGCGATACACGAAAAATGGCCAAACGGTGGCCGTGCTGATTCTACTGGGTGAGCCAGGCCCGCTAGGAGCGCACACTCCCGATGTCTGTTACGGTGCGAGTGGACATCGCCAGTTGGGGCAACCGTACCGTATCGCAACGCCCAACGGAGCGGGAACCCTATGGACGGCCCGATTTGAGTCTCCCAGCACGCCCCCGTCTCAAATTGAGGTCATCTGGGGTTGGGGAACAAATGGGACATGGGCCGCTTCCGATGTCCCACGAGTCGAGTTTGCCGGGCACTCCCGCATCTACAAAATTTACGTCAGTCGGCGACTCACCGCAAACGCAACGGGAGAGCAGGCTAATGCATTCTTGTCGCCGCTTCTCAGTGAATTGCGGGTCGCACTGGGTGAACCACTGAATCCCAAGCACTAAAACTTATGCATATCGCCCTCGCAGAACCCGTTCCGACAACCACCCGCCCGCGGGTACTTGTACTCACACACCGTGTGCCCTATCCCCCGGATAAGGGGGATCGTATTCGTACATATAATACAATTCAACAACTTGCTAAGCATGCTGATATATGGCTCATTTGTCTTTCAGACGAGACTGTGACGCACTCTACACAATTGGTATTGGATGAATACTGCGCGCGAGTCATGATCGTTCCCATGAGCCGAACGCAGAGACTGCTCCGAACCGGGGTATCCGCTCTACAGGGATGCAGTTTCAGTGAAGGGGCATTCTTCAGTTCCCAAGTCGAAGCCACAATCAGCAATTGGTTGCGGGAAGCCCAGTTTGATTCCGTTCTCATATCATCATCGGCATTGGCACCCTATCTCTACCATATAGGCTTAACCTCCATACCCAAGATCGTCGATCTGATTGATGTAGACAGTCAGAAGTGGCAAGATTTCGCAGCCGCATCATCATTGCCTATACGATGGCTATATCAGTATGAAGCAGCGCGGGTACGACAACTGGAAAAGGATATTGCGAGCTGGGCACAAACAGTCACAGTAGTGTCTCAAGCCGAAGCTCGTATTTTGGACCAGATTACACAAACAGGAACTGCAACTGTTGCTGAGAACGGTGTCGATCTGGATTATTTCCATCACCAAAATGTGGACGAAACCCGTACTGTCTCATTCGTTGGCGCAATGGACTATCGACCCAATATCGACGCGGTGACATGGTTTGCGACATCCGTATGGCCAGAAGTCCGGCGACGACATCCGGGAACAGGATTCCGAATTATTGGACGCAATCCGACACGGGCCGTTCAAAAATTGTCTCATCAAACCGGAATCATCGTCACCGGCGGGGTGTCGGATGTCCGACCTCTCATCGCTTCCTCGGCGGTAATGATCGCTCCCATTCGCATCGCGCGCGGCGTACAAAATAAGGTGTTGGAATCCCTCGCGATGGGAAAGGCGACCGTCGCGTCCCTTCCCACATTGGCCGCGCTGGCGGCGGTCCCCGGCCGAGATTTACTCCGGGCCGAATCACCGGAGCAATGGGTCACAGCCATTTGTCACCTGCTCGAAACCCCCGAACGCCGTCAGGAATTGGGCAGGGCGGGTCGTCGGTACGTGGAACAGCACCATTGCTGGGAAAACTGCCTGGAACCATTGTTGTCCGCCGTATTGTCTCAGCACACCGCGCGGTTGTCCTAAGGATCCCATACTGATGTCCCAACTTGTCAAAAATCATCCACGGCGGTCGTCATTTGGGTTACCAATTTCAGAAATGTCCTCCACGCTTTCGTCTCCATTGCCAGTTGTTTTGGACGCGCGAGTTGTAACGGGTTCTGGAGGCGGCCCAGATAAGACTATTCTCAATTCCCCACGATATTTAGAACCGTTGGGCTATCGGATGCTGTGTGGGTATCTGACACCGATCGATGACCCTGGGTACTCTGAGATTATTAACAAGGCGAAGCGCTATTCTGCGCCATTGATTACGATACCCGACCGTGGCCCCTGGGATTGGCGAGTCATTACACGATTGATTGCATTATGTAAGACGGAGAATGTTAGTATCTGGCATGGTCACGATTATAAGACAAACCTGCTCGGATTGCTCATCCGGCAATTTCACCCGATGCGGCTAGTTACCACCGTGCATGGATGGGTTCGGCATACATCGCGTACCCCGCTATACTACCGAATCGATCGCAAGTGTTTGCCGTGGTATGAACAGGTGTATTGCGTATCAGATGATTTATATGAAGAATGTTTGTCACTGGGTGTTCATCCAACTCGATGCATGTTACTTGAGAATGGAATTGATACCACTGAGTATTCCCGCCGGATGAATCCTTTTCATGCGAAGCGAGCAATCAAGTTGTCTCCATCGCGATTTTTGATTGGCGGTGTTGGTCGGCTTTCTCCAGAAAAAGGGTTTGATATACTCATTCGATCTGCTGCCCAGCTGTACAGGAATGGATTTGATATTAATTTAATCATAGTTGGCGATGGAGATGATCGTGGCCGCTTGGAGTCGCTGGCACACGAGGAATGCATTGCGGATCGGGTTATTATTGCGGGTTGGCAATCTGATGTTAAACCGTATTTTGAGGCCATGGATATATTTGTACTCAGTAGCCTGCGAGAAGGATTGCCAAATGTCGTATTGGAAGCCATGGCGCTTGGAACCCCAACAATCGCTACACGTATTGCCGGCATACCACGAATCATTCGTGATGGCTTCAATGGAGCCCTGATTGAATCTGGAAATATCCATCAACTTACCCAAGCCATGCATGAACTCATCTGTAATCACGGATTGCGAGCAGCATATAGCAATAATGGCCGCGAGACGGTGCAAGCACGTTTTGGTTTTTCGCGGCGTATGTCACGGCTAGCCCGATATTATGATGAACTCATTGCCAATATTTCCTCTAATTAAATGATGCAAACCATGCCCACAATAACGCAAGTTAGTACTGGATCCCGTTCTCATCGTATACCATCACTCACTTGTGATCCAACCATCAGCATTTGGACACATACCCACACGGCAATTCATAATAATATTGGCCGTCTCACTGATTTTGCCATGCAAGGTGGGACGGTCGCATTGAGCCGACACCCCCGCTGGCTGACGATTTTACAGCAAGCATTTGGACATCACACAATCGTACTTGAAGCTCGTAGTGACGATAAAACTGTAGGATTGCTTCCGCTCGCTGAGGTGTCCAGCTGGTTATTTGGCCGTTTTCTAGTTAGTCTACCCTATCTTAATAGCAATGGTGTGATCGCCGTATCGCCATTTGCAGAAACGGCACTGGTAGAAAGAGCCGCTCAAATTGCGGATGAATTGGGAGTGCGATATCTGGAACTTCGGCACGAACGACCGATTGAGCTTGCTGCATTGAATGGTGCCATGACAGGCAAAGTTCACATGCGGTTGCCCTTGCCTGCCACACAGGAAGAACTCTGGAAATCGTTGGATGCCAAAGTGCGTAATCAGGTTCGCAAAGGAGAAAAACATCGCCTTGATGTTCAGTGGGGTCGTGAAGATGTGCTCGATGCATTTTACGATGTATTATCTGAGAATATGCGGGATTTAGGCACGCCTGTATATGGGCGAAATCTGTTTGAGTGCATTATCCGTTCATTTCCCCAAGATACAGAATTTTGCATCGTCCGATCCGCAAAGAAACCGATTGCAGCTGCTCTTCTGTTACATGGAAAAGGTATTACTGAGGTTCCCACTGCATCATCGCTTCGAGGGTATAATCATACATGTGCAAATATGTTAATGTACCACCACCTCATTAATCGATCAATTTCCAGGGGTCAGAGTATTTTTGATTTCGGTCGATCGACGCTGGATGGAGGCACATATCGGTTTAAGAAACAATGGGGTGCCTTGCCTCATTCCGCGATTTGGCAATATCGCACACGTGGTGGCGCAATCGGTGAAATGAGGCCGGATAATCCGCGATACGAGCGGATCATTCGCCTTTGGCAACGAATGCCCATTCGTTTAACGCGAATCATCGGCCCATATATTGTGCGTGGAATTCCATAATAATATCGCAACAATATGTCGGTGATACTAGGAACTAGGCCTGTCTATCCAATTCCCACTCGGCCAGGTCTGGTTCACTATTGGAGATAGTATTTCTTGTACTTCGGATAATAGGCTATCATTCATGGGTTCTGAAATGGCCGCGAGGTTCTGAAGGAATTCTTCGCGGCGCGCTGTGCCAGTGATCGTGCTGGAGATTCGGGAATCGGAGAGGCAAAATTGTATTCCCAATTTTGTGATGTCGGATGCCTGGGTTTGACAATATTGTGCTGCTTGCTGGCAAATTGCCTTTATATTGGCGGGGGCAGGATGCCATAATGGTGGGCCAATGTTGGTAAGTAGGCCCATTGCCAATGGGCTCGCATTTACTATCCCTACTTGATATTTTCAACGGCTGGTACAACTGTAATGAGGCGAGTATTTTGTAGATTAAAATGACAATATGATATGACTGTGTCTAACTGGCACTGTTCCATTGCTTGGCGTAGCAATTCGAGTGGATAACAAGAGACTCCGATAAATCGGCATTTCCCCTCACGCTTGAACTGATACAAGGCACCAATAGTCTCATCGAATATGCGTTCATAATCATCTGCAAACTCGATGTCGTGGGCTAGCAGTATATCAACATAATCGGTTCGGAGCCGTCGAAGGGAATTCTCCAGTGAGACTCGCATCCCATGCGGTGAAAAATCGAACACATTGCGATCAATTCGTCCTGCCTTCGTGCAGATCGTGATGCGATTGCGGCGACCCATCCCGCGAAACAATATTTCCCCGATCATCTCCTCTGAGCGTCCCTGGCCATAATAGGCACTGGTGTCGATGAGGTTTACACCTGCATCCATTGCTGTAAGGATTGTGTCTTCCGCTTCACCCAGTGTGATTGGGCCATATTGTTGACCAATAGAAGCTCCGCCGAGTGACAAGGCTGAGACTTGAATACCTGTCTTGCCGAGGGGTCGATATTCCATGTTATCAAGCTCCTAGAGTGTCACAATCGATTTGTCATGAATGGACTTCTCCGCGGCTTCGATCATTTTTTGTGCTGTTATTGCATCTGACATGCTACTGAGTGGATTGGCTCCATGACGCAAGCAGTCAACTAAGAAATGTCGTACTTCATTCCTGATCGAGCCTTGGTAGGCTGTATATGTCTGGCTATGAACCAAACCCGGTTTAATTTCCACGTGGTCACGATAGCTGTAACGTGTACTTCCGGCTGTACCAATAATTTTTACCATCACTGTCCAAGGATCCGCGGCATGATCGTCGGCGGCAAAACTCGCACAAAAATGGGCTAATGCCCCATTTGCCAATCGCATTTGCACCATGGCAATATCTTCTTCTGTGTATTCTTGATAATGTAGAGTTGCTTTCATGGCACACAGTTCAACTGGTTGCCCGACTAGATAGAGTAGAATATAGGAATGGTGGGTTAAAATTTGACGTACAACACCCGGATAACGTCGTGCAACCTCTTCCGGGTGATGGATGTTATACATGACATATGCCGAAACAATCTGGCCGAGTTCGCCTGTTTCGATGAGTTCTTTCGTTCGTATCATGCTCGATTCATAAACGTAATTATGACCCGGCATGCAGATGAGATCATGTTGATTAGCGAGTTCGCGCATCTCTTCAATCTCGGCCACAGAAGCTCCGACGGGTTTTTCGACAAGTACATGTTTGCCAGCGGTGAGCGCCAGTCGTGTATATTCCAAATGTGTTTCAAGGTTTGTTAGAATAAAAATCGCATCGATCGCGGGGTCATTGACGAGTTCAACCGGGGTGGAATAATTGCGGCAACCGAACTCGGTTGCTCGCTGATGTGCCCGGTCCTGGTTACGGTTCCACAACCCGACAAGTTTGGCTCCATGGGTTTTCGCAATCGCGCGGGCATGCAGGATGGAAATATCACCGGCTCCGATCAATCCGACACCGATTTCGGGTTTGTTTAGTATCTTTGCCATCGTGTCCTCCTTTATGTTTCGTTTGCCGCGAGCCAATTTGTGTTTCAAGAATAGACCCGATCTATTCCGCAGGTGCAGTGGGGGCAAGGTATCTTGATGGTTCTCCTCGCCGAATTTTAGTGAACACCAGTATCATTATCATTTCGCTAGAACTTGATGATTCATGACAATTCGTGAATGACTTGCTGCTAAAAGTTGATACAACTCAAAAAACTCGTGCAATCGGTTTCAGCTCATCACATGGTAACAGGACCAGGTGATGATTAACTTTGATATTATTCCTATGTTCACTGAACATTCCTATACTATTCTGGACAATCCTTTCACCGCGTGTCATGGTATCGCTGTATCGGATCTGGATGGAGATCAGCGTTTTGAGTTTTTCATTTGCTGTGAAAATGGTTCGAACCGCGTCCTCAAATGGATGGGGTCACGATTTCGAGACATTGCGGACCCCATTTTGGCTGATGCCAAACACCCCGCGATCGGAGCGGCCGCGGCCGATGTTGATGGGGATGGACGCGAAGAGTTGTTCGTCTTAAATGGGTCATCCGCCCCTGTCCGCCGTTCCCGTTCCCATGCCGACCGGCTGTTTCATGCATGTCCCGATGGGACGTGGATGGATTGGTTTGCATGTCCGGGAAATCGCCATCTCCAAGGGCGTTCAGCGAGTCGCAGTGTCACGGCTGTCGATCGCCGTGGGACGGCGCGGTATGGTTTTTTCGTCCCCAATTTGAACCAGCCGATGCGTTATTTTGAGATGGCACCCAATGGACTTCTTACCGATGTCGCGCCGTCCTTAGGCATGGACCGTACCGCGTTGGGACGTGGAGCCTGGGCAGGACCATTGCTGTCGGCGCGGATGGACATTGTCTGCGTGAATGCTCATGGTCCCAATTTCCTCTTTGCAAACAACGGCAATGGCCGTTACACCAATGTCGCGTCGACCTTGGGGTTGACCGATGCAGAGGAACAGGGACACGGGATTGTGGCCCTTGATGCCAATGCTGATGGGTGCTTTGATCTCTGTTGGGGGAACTGGGAAGGTCCACACCGATTGATGATCCGTGAGGCGGGTCACCCCTTTCGCAATCGTACATCCCCGGCGATGGCCTATCCGAGCCCGACTTGTACTGTGATAGCGGCGGATTTTGACAATGATGGTTACGAAGAGATTTTTTTCAATGTTCATGGTGAACCCAATCGTTTATTTGGCCGCCATCCCGACGATCCCGCTGATTGGGTGATGTTGGATGCGAGAGCAGCATTGGAACCGGAAGGCCACGGCACGGGAGCCGCAGTTGCGGATCTGGATGGGGATGGTCGTTTGGAATTGCTCATCGCACACGCTGGGACGAATGAGCGATCGCTGAGTTTATATCGTGGTCCGATCAACGATCACCACTGGTTGCGTATTCTGCCTTTGACCCGACATGGGGCACCAGCGCGGGGAGCCTCTGTGGCACTGGTGGCGGGTGGGCGACAACAGATCCGCGTCATTGATGCGGGCAGCGGTTGTGGGTGCCAGATGGAGCCTGTGGCCCACTTTGGCTTGGGGACCACCGCCCGCGTTGATACTGTTACGATTACATGGCCTGATGGCTGTGCAATCACCTTGGAGACTCCCGCGATTCGACGCACTCTCACCATTCCTTATCCGCACGGATAAAATGTTGAGATCTCAGGCGGCTGGTCGATAGATTGGTGAGCCCATTGACAACGATCACGGAACGATTAGACTTGATTTGCCCGCCTTCATCTTTTGTTCCTTCCTTGTGTGTTGAGAAATCCCATGCCGTACTCCCATCCACACAATGGGCAGTCACCTTTTACCCCATCGGCGCAGGATCTCATTCGGGTTGGCTCACGCCGCTGGTTCCTGCAAACAGGGCTCGCTGGCGTGGGAGGGCTAACTGTACCGCAGTTACTGCAAGCTCAAGCGACACAAAAGGCCGCCACGACGCAGCCCAAATCCGTCATCTTATTCTGGCTCTCCGGCGGATTGAGCCACATTGACAGTTGGGATCCGAAACCGGATGCCCCGGTAGAAGTACGCGGTCCATTTGGCGTGACGGCAACCAAGGTTCCCGGTATTCGCATCAGCGATCAATTGCCGTTGCAAGCCAAGATCATGGATAAGTTGACGTTGATCCGTTCTGTGGATGCCACGGCGAGCAACCATACGCCAATTACCTTGCAAGCGGGCAACCCGCTGGCCCGTCGCGGGGGTGATGAAACCACTTGGCCGGCCATGGGTTCGGTCGTGTCCAAATTCTATGGGCCGAACGATCCGCAGTTGCCGCCTTTTATTGGGCTGACCGCTCCGGGGCAATGGAAAGCGGATGTTTATGGCGCGGGAAAGATGGGTGTCACCTACAACCCCGTCAGCGGTGAAGAACTCAAAGGGCGACTCACGCTACCACAAGGCATCACGGCGGCACGCCTTGCGGATCGCTCCACGCTGCGGGCGGGGTTTGATCGCCTGCGCAATGATCTGGATTTATCCGGGACGATGCAAGAGATGGACAAGAGCACCGCTCAGGCTGTCGATCTTGTTCTATCAGGCAAGGCTCAGAAAGCGTTCCATGTGGAAGCGGAATCCGCCAAATTGCGAGATGCCTACGGCCGCGATAGCCTCGGCGAGAAAGCCTTGCTGGCACGGCGTTTAGTCGAAGCGGGCGTGACCTTTACCCTGGTCAGCGGGGCGTGGGGTTACTTCGACCATCACGGCGATAACGTCCGCTGGGGTGGTATCGTCAAAGGGCTCAAACCACTCCTGCCCCGACTCGATCAAGTCATCTACACCCTTGTCAACGATCTGGAAGATCGCGGATTGCTCGACAATACATTGGTATTGGTCCTCACGGAGTTTGGTCGTGGCCCTGTTATCAATAAAGAAGCGGGCCGCGATCACTGGGTCAATTGTATGTCGATCTTGATGGCTGGTGGTGGTTTACGGCATGGGCAAGTCATCGGGTCCACGGATGCACGCGGGTATGACATCAAAGAACGCCGTGTGCGACCCCAGGATCTTGCGGCCACCATGTTCCACTATTTCGGAATCGACCTGAATTCCGCATGGGTTGCCGCGGATGGGCGACCCATGCCCATCGTCGTCGAAGGTGGCCAGCCGATTTTCGAGCTGTTTTAAGGGGCTGCGGATGAGGAAGATTGAGAAGAAATCGTTCCTCATCCAAGAAATGCTTGACGGTCGCTCGGATGTGTGCGAAATTGTGTACAACTTGAACTTTTTACGCTGCCAGTTCAGGGTTCCCTCCTAACCGTTCAATTCCGGTTTTTATTGGAGTCATCCCGTGTTTCGACTCGACATCGGTGGTTCCGAAAAGTATTGCGATGGAGCCTCCCGCCGGAGTTTCCTGCAATTGGGCGTTGCTGGCATGGCCGGAATTGGCCTGGGTGATGTTTGGAGGGCGCAAGCGGCTTCCGAACCCACTCGCGGTAAGAAAGAGACATCCGTGATCTTGCTCTGGCTGGATGGCGGGCCGGGGCACATGGATATGTACGATATGAAACCCGATGCCCCTGGCGAATACCGCGGCATCTGGAAACCCATTCGGACAAAAGTGCCCGGCTTCGACATCACGGAACTGTATCCGAAACAAGCGAAGATCACGGACAAATTCTCGATCGTGCGTTCGCTCCATCACGACACCGGCGACCATTTTGCCGGGGGACACCGGATGCTGACCACCAAAGATATGGGAGTCAGTGGGGCGAACACCGCACAAAAATTTCCCGGTATCGGCGCGATCGTGAATCGAGAGATTGGCCCCCGCGTTCCCGGAATGCCAGGGCATGTTGGTATCCCTTATGCCATGAGCATCGGTATCAATCCGGGCTATTTTGGCGGACATATGATCGGGGCACAACACAATCCCTTCGTCACCGGCGACCCCAATGCCCCACGCTTTCAAGTTCGCAACCTGAACCTCGCCTCTGGCCTCACGATCGACAAATTGGAAGACCGCCGCTCGCTGGTGAATCATTTCGATACGGCTCGCAAGCAACTCGATGGTCACCCCACCGTTGCGGCGATGGATCAGTTTAACCGGGAAGCGTTCGAGTTCGTGACCGGACCCAGCGCCCGCAAAGCCTTTGACATGAACCTGGAAGATGTCCGACTGCGGGACCGCTACGGTCGACACAGTTGGGGGCAATCGGCCTTACTGGCACGCCGACTGGTGGAAGCTGGCTCAACATTTGTGAGTGTCCACCTGGGCGGTTGGGATCACCACTGGAATCTCCAATCGGGCTATGAACGTCTGTTGCCGATCGTCGATTCGGCAGTGGCGACTTTGTTTGAAGATTTAGACGATCGCGGGTTGCTGGACACCACACTTGTCGTTCTCTGCGGAGAGTTTGGCCGAACCCCGAAGATGAATGATGGGGGCAACGGTGGTCCGCCGATGAGTCAGGGCACCCCTGGCCGCGACCACTGGGGAAATGCCATGTTCTGCCTCATGGGTGGTGGTGGTATTCGCGGTGGTCAGATTGTCGGTTCCACCGACCGCCTGGGACTGCGACCGCATACGCGCGCCGTGACACATGTTTCGTATACACA
>JAIXLE010000069.1 GCA_026931725.1 Bacteroidales bacterium | reverse complement strand
CCAGTACCCTCATCAAACAACTCGGCAGCCCAGAGTATCCCAAACGGGCCACAGCCATGCGTGAACTGCGGAAAATGGGTCGCCTCGCGCTCCAGGGACTCGCCCCCGCGATGGCGAACCACCCAGACCCAGAAGTCCGCTTCCGCTGTGAACTCTTGCTGCCCGCGGCCACCGCAGATGATTTGGAAGCCCGCATGGCGGCATTCCTCGCCGATACCGATGGCCACTACGAACACGATCTTCCCGGTTGGGATACCTTTCAACAACTCGCGGGCCATGAGGGGGATGCCCGCTCCCTTTTCGCACAATTGCTACGCTCGGAGCCGAATCGTCCACTCCTGATTCACCTGGACCAACCACGCCCCCAACTGGCACAGGCGTTGGCTTCGCGGATGGTCGAACTGCAAGCGATCATGTACCCGCGTGTGATGCGGGCGGGCACCCGGCGATACCTGCCTTCCGTGGAAGATACCGTGACGGTGCTACTCGCCGAAATCCAACTCGGCAAGAATGCGGAATCGGTGCGTGGTGTCTCTTCCAACTCGCTGGTGATGCATACCCCATTTCGCAAGGCATTCGCGGAGGAAAAATACCGGCCCACCCTGGAACCACTCGTGACACGTTGGCTCGACTCGGGAACACGGCAAATGGGAGAAACCTGGGCGATGAACATTGCGAATTCGCTCCAGTTGGCGGACACGCCACGGTACATCGAACGGGTGTTGCGCGCACCGCAGTTACCCGCAACGACAAAAGCCACGGCGGCAACCCATCTGGCCCGGCGGGGGGGTGTCGAGCATTTGCCCAAGTTGAAGATCCTGTTGCAGGATGAGACAGTCGTTCGGCGAAATCCCAATCAGGAAGATATTCAACTCCGTGATGTTGGGTTGTGTATGTCGCTGTTGTTGGTCGGTAAGAATCCCACCGCTGTAGGGTTCCTCGCACAAAGTCCGAACGCCAATCGCAAGTATTATTACTGGAACTATCGGTTCCCTTCCGCGGAGGCCCGACAACAAGCCTTTACCCAGTGGGAACAGATCGTAAAGGCGATGGAGAACAAGTAAAAGCATGATAATCGCATGGCGACACCAATGACTCACGGCACCGCCACGGAATGTAATCTCATAATTATCAAACTATCAAATCGAATAACCACACGGATTCCTCGAATGGCAGTCGCGGTTTCGGTCTGCGGGCGAGATCGCTAAAATGCCGGGACGATCTGATGCCGTATCCGTGTTCGCGGACATCCCGTGAGGGGGCCAAGAGTGACCATCTCCGTTGAATGCCCGCATTGTGAAACGACCTTCCAGCTGGAATCCGGGTTACTCGGCAAGGCGATGCGGTGCCCGAATGCCGATTGCCGTGAGGTGTTCGTGGTGCGTGCGGCGGGACCGGACCCACGCGATGCCGTCGCGGTGGAACCCGGCGTAACGATCCCACCACCAGAACCAGTTGACCCATCCGAAAGTTACCCGGCACTACCCGCTCGCGCGCCCTCGGAAGTCGTGACGGCGTGGGATTCTTTCCCCCATCTTACGCAACCCTCACCCCCGGAACCCCGGAATGCGAACGATTTTTGGGGCATTCCCACACCTCCTTTCACCGCGGTTGCGGCGACTCCGATTCCACCGCCGCCACCCGTGGTTCCGCCTTCAAGTGGAGAATCCGCTCCCCCAGTCGAACGGGTGCCCACGGTAAAAGCGGTTCCCGTCGCTCAGTCCATCACGCCCACACGCCCTGCGGGGCCGCGGGAGGTGGTCTGGTCTGGACATGCTCCCCCCACGGAACCAACGGCGGAGCGGATGGCCACCCCGCCACAACCCGCCCCATTGTCGCAATCGACGCAACCGGCAGAGCCGACGGAGCCTGAGTCCCTCATGCGCCGTCGGCGGAAGAACCCCTGGCCCAAACGCATTTTGTTCGGCTTCGTGGGACTATTTTTGACCCTCCTCGGAGCCGGAGCGTTCCTCTGGATTCAGTACACCGCGAAAGCTGAGGAACGGGCCGCCCAGGAAGCCGAAAGCAGCTACATGGCCGGGAACTTCGGCACATCATCAAGGCAATATCAGACCCTTGTGATGGACTACCCGAGTAGCACACTTTCTGAGAAATACAAATTCTTCGCCGCGTTGGCGGAGACGCGGTCCCATGTCGAATCCGTGGTGACCCGACAACACCCGGAAGAACCGCTCGCCCAGTTGCAGGCATTTTTGGCGGAGTTCGGGAATTCACCATTCGCCCAGCCCGGTTCCGGCTTCGGTAGCGACATCATCACGACGGGACGCAAACTCATTGATGCCTTGGCTGATCACGCTGGCGATCGCCTCAAAGCCTCTCGCGCGGAATCTCGCCAGATGGGAGCCGATTGGGCCGCCCATCTCGAACAGTGCCGGAAGCGTGGTACGCCCAACGCGGATTTTCTGGCCGCCGAACAGACGCTGGCCGCTGGAGAAGCCTTGATTCCGACCCTCGACCGCTTCCGGGAAAAAGAGGGTCTTTCATTCGACGATCAACGGAAGAACCTCGCGGAAGTCCGCTCGGAACTGGATGCGGAACGCCGCCGAGAAACGGCCCTTGCCCCCTGGCGTGATCTGCCAGCGGAACCGACCGATCTCCGAATCGAATCGCTGGAACGCGCGATGCGAACGGCCGGGCTCAGTGACGATCCCGAAGCCAAACAGATCATCCTGTGGGCTCAGCAGGAGTTACGCAAACGGATCGTCGGCATCGCCGGGTATCGCCGAGCCGAACCGCCGCCGCGTGAGACAACGTCCCCGGTCCTATTTTCGGCACCCGTACTCGGTTATCCGAAACCGGAACGCACGGATGGCACCACAACGGATGTCGTCTTTGCCGTGGCACGCGGAGTGCTGTACGCACTCGATGCGGCCACCGGAGAACGTCTGTGGGGCACACGCATCGGCGAGGTATTCGCGGATCGCCGAGAAGCCGACTTGCCCGTCCGATTCACCCTAGCCGATGGCCGCACGGACTGGGTGTTGGTTGCTTCGTTCGTCGATGGGCAACCGGCGCTGACGGCCCGCGATGCCCGAACAGGCCAGCCGATCTGGTATCAGCCACTCGATGCCCGGTTGGCGGGTCGCCCCCTCATTCTGGGTCGGCGCGTGTATGTGCCCCTAGCGGACAGTGTGGGAACCGTTATTGCAATCCAGATCGCCACCGGCGACCGGCTCGCCACACTGACGATTCGACAACGGATCGGCGGATCGCTGGTCGGAGCATTAGGAACCGCTCCAGGGATCTATCATCTCTGGGTTCCCGGTGATGCGCGCCGTGTGTTCGCCTTTGCGGTCGGGGCGGAATCCGAAGATGGCACACCGTTGCCCCCCCGTCTGATCCGCGACTTACAGACCGGACATCCGCGTGACTCCCTGACGGGGACGGTGCTACTCACTGGCCGTCAGGCGGACGGCACATCCCGATTCTTGATTCTGACGCAAGCAGATGGTCAGAAGGCCATGAAGGTCCGCTGTTTCGCGCTGGATGGTGGCGATCCTCCTCCATCCGCCGATGTCGCGGTGGCCGGTTGGTCATCGTTTCCCGCTGTGACGAATGGGGAACGCGTGGTGATTGCGTCTGATGCAGGGACATACGCCGTTTTGGGGGTGAACCAAGCCGGAAACCAGGATCGGCCGATTTTTGCCCTGCCCGGAACAGCCCCTCCGACGGAGGCACGGGGACTGTCGCCGGGATTGGTGGTTGCGGTGCAGGAGGATTCCGCCTGGGTGCTTTTGCAGCGTGAGTTGGTCCGATTGCGGACGGCGGTTGATCCGGCACGGGGATTGCGGATGGTACGAAATGGGCCATCCATTCCGGTGGGTGATCCGATTCATCGTGCCCAGGTGCGACCGACTCTGCAACTCGGAGTGGTCGTGACCCGCTCGGCCTCCGCATCAGGAGTGTACGCCACCGCGTTCGATCTGGGTTCCGGTCAGGTACGCTGGCGGCAACAACTCGGCGCGGTCGGGACAGTCAGAATGTCGCATCCGGGCGGAGTGCCGATCCTGGTGGATGAGCAAGGAGGGTTGTTTCACGCCACCGCATCCACGGTCATCGCGCCGCCCGTGCCGGAACCGATCGGCCCCGCACGGTTCCTGACCGCAGGAACGCAAGCCTGGGGATTGATCCCCATTCAAACGGCACACGGCAAACGGTTGCGAGTCCGTCAGATGGCCTTCCCACAACCCAGTGCTGATACGCCGATGGCCGCGGTGCAGGCCGTGGGCACAACCCCGGCGACTCCACAGGTGGATCGGCCCGCCCAAGCTGTTCAGCTGCTTCAGGATGTTGAGATTCCTTTACCCGCCACGATCGTTGGCAACCCCGTGGCACACGCGGGACGGTTTCTCGTGCCGTTGGCGAATGGGAATTTGTACCGCCTCACCGCGGATGGCCGAACGCTCGAACGTGGTGCCCGTTGGCGTGCAGCCGGTGTCCCGGAAAATGCCCCCTGTTTTGTCTGTGCGATCAATCCGACACAATTCCTCGTGACAGATGGTGGACGCGGCATCACCTTGCGAGATTGGCCTGCCCGTGACTCCGGTTCCAACAACTCCGTGCCTTCCGTTACCACCTGGGAATCACGTGAACCGCTGGTTCTTGGACCTTGCCTCCTGCAAACGGAACCGTTGCAGTTCCTCGTGGCCGATCAATCGGGGAGTGTGGCACTGTTTGGCACATCCCAGCGACTCGATCCGATCCGCCGTTGGCGTGTGCATGGGAAGCCGAGCTGGCAACTCACCACCCTGCGGATCGGCCATTCCGTTCGGATTGTGACCATGTGTGATCGTCGAACCGTGATCGGGTTGGACCCCGAGCGCGCGGAAGCGGAACCGCAGTGGGCGGTCCCCGAGACACCGCTACCAGAAGGGCTCGAATGGATAGGCTGGGCGATCGAGCAGGATCGTGTCCTGATCACGGATCAAACCGGACGGGTTACGATCGTCGAGGGAAAGACAGGGCGTATCGAATCGGGTGGACTCCCCCAGAAGGATTTTGACCTGGCCGCCGGTCCCGCGGTCCCAGTGGATGAGGCAACGGCGCTGCTCCCGATGATCTCGGGAACGGTACTCCGCTTACCGTACAACCGCCGGTAGAACCACGGGATTCTGGGGATATTGCGGTGATGCGGCCCCCGCCTGGACAATCGGGCCTGTTTCAGATGGAGAGGTCATACCCGCGGCCAACTTGGCGAAAAACAACTGTGCGGGCTGGAACTGCTCATCCGCCTTGAGAGCCAGTTCCATCTGCTGCTTGGCGGCATCGTAGCGTTGCAAGTCCACAAGCACCCGACCCAGGAAGTAGCGGGCTTCCGCTTCCGGTAGGACATCCAGAATGGTTCCGAAGGCGGCATCCCATTCGCCGTGGACAGCTTGGCAGTAGGCTAAAGTCTTCTTGTAGGTTCGATTCTCGGGGTCGCCTTGCAACGCCTGCTGGCAAGACAGGATCGCGGCGGGCCAATCCGCGAACTGAATGTAGGTCGAAGCCAGTTTCAGGCACAGGTCATGATCCTCCGGGAAAGCCCGGATTGCGTGCTGGAGTGCTTCCGCGGCACGATCCTTATCGCCACTCTTGGCGTACATTCGCGCCAGACCGACCAGAGCCGCCTTGTTATTGGGGTCTTTCTTCAAGGCCGATTGATACCGTTGCCGGGCACGATCCAGCATCGCGTCGCGGGCGACTGTCGAACGATCGGGGGCGAAGGCCGCTTCCACTTCCGCCGCTGCGAATGCCGCCTCGGTTTCCGGTTTTAACTCCGTGGCGTGATCCGAGGATCGCGCGACCGGGGTATCAGGCGGCGAAGCCGGGAACGCGGGAGACTTCTTGCCCAGCAACCCCGAGGATTCCAGGAGCGATGGCCGATTGGCATTCGGTTGCGGTAATCCCGGTTGCTCAGGTGTTTTCCCTGTGTGTGTGCAACCGATCGTAGTAGCCAGGATCAGCAGGAATGTTCCGCCGATCAAGCGTTGCCCATCCATGAGCCGCCCCCGTTCGCGCCATCCCCGCAAACACCCCCCAGTTACTGGAACTCGGCGATGAAGCTGGTGGAGGCTTCGATGATCAGATCCCGCGTAAGATGCACGGGTTGACGCCTATATCGGCAGATCGACTGCACGATTTCCAATAAATCTCTACAGTCACTCGCACGAGGTGTCCGACCACGGGAGTAGTAGCGTTCGTACAGGTAGTCAACGGCGGTGTGATCGAAGTTCATCCCGAGTCGCTTACAGTTCGACTGGAAAATCCGTTCGTACACATCCCGTGTGGGGGCGTTAATCCCAACCTTGTGCCGAATCCGCCGGAGGAACGCATCATCGACGAGATCCTTGGGGTCGAGGTTGGTGGAAAAGATGATGAGTTGCTCGAACGGCACCTGGAATTTCTTCCCGTTGGCCACGGTCAAAAAATCGTGCCGATCTTCCAGGGGGAGAATCCAACGGTTGAGGAGTTCCTTCGGGCTGCACAGTTGCCGACCAAAGTCGTCGATGAGAAACACGCCACCATTGGCTTTGAAGTGAATCGGTGCCTGGTAGAAGTTGGCCTCGGCATTGTATTTCAAATCGAGCATATCGAGATTGAGTTCCCCGCCCGTGATGATGACAGGGCGACGAATGCGAATCCAGCGTTGATCAGTCGTGCCGGTACTGAGCAAACGCCGTAATGTGGCATCCATTTCATCGCCAGAATCCGTGGGGGTATCATCCACGACATGCAAGGAAGGATCATAGACGGTGACAATATTCCCCTCGGCAATGAATGCATGGGGGACATAGATTGACCCCCCGACCGTATTCATGAAGTCGCCGATCGAACGAGCCATCGCCGTTTTCCCGTTCCCCGGCGGGCCATAGATGAAGACCGAACGTCCACTGATAATCGCGGGGCCGAGAGCCAGGAACATCTCTTCGCGGAGGACGAGATGGTTAAAGCACGGTTTCAAGTTATCGGGGTAGCACTGCAAGCCGGTCACCGTTTGTCGATAGCACTGTTCGACATAGTCTTCGATGGGAACCGGAGCCGGGCCAACGTATGCACATTGTTTCATGCAGTCATACGCCCGTTGCCGTCCCAGGTCTGTGAGGCTAAACCGATAACTGACTTCGCCGACAAGATCACCACCGTCCACCTGGATGCATTTTTCATCCTTGAGGAACTTGAGCGGATCACGAACAATTTTGAATGGCAAACACAGTTGTTGTGCCAGATCTCGACCGATCTGTGGCCCACGAGCATAAATGGTGCGCAGAAGTTGATCCGCAACAAAGGCTTCTGTCAGCCCGGCTTCTTGCAGCGAATTCGGCGTGGCGGGAGCCTCTGGTGCAGTATTCGACTCCCATTCCGGGATGATGGGCCTTGGACTAGGTTGCATCGAACAGACCCTCGACGCGGACAAACGGTATGGCGTGGGCAATGCCATAGCCTAGTACATCCCTGTCGCCTCGGGTCGGTTATTTCAGTTTCTTCCCGCGTGTGATGATGAAGATCGACAGAGCCCCCGCCCCCAGCACGAACAGAACGACACCGTTCTGTTTGCGGAATGCGTCGGTCCAAAATTTCACGAAGCCATCCCAATAGCGACTCGCCCAGAGGCCAGAACCGCCAGCAGGCACGGGAGAAAGATCACCAGCCATTGCGGCCGGAGTCAGTATCAGTAAGACGAACAAAACCGCACACCAACCTGCCACACACCGCCATTGGAATATTGGGTGTGAATGCCGATCGAACATGGCCCATCTCCGTGACTGCTATACCGACATCCTCAATGGTGGGACGAAAACACTGCTCCGTCAATAATGAAACAAAGATACCGCCCGAAACCGGACGGTATCTCCATTGTGAGGCGAGATTGGGCGGGGTCGTTTCCGAAATACAATCCTTAGGGAGCCGGAGTGGAACCTGTTGGCCCAGAAAGCGGTGCGGTATTCGCGCCCTGCCCGCCCGCACCCGTGAGCGAGTTATTACCGCCGCCCATGCCACCGCCGCCGCCACCACCCATGCCACCGCCGCCGCCACCCATGCCACCGCCGCCGCCACCCATGCCACCAGCGCCACCCATTCCCAGGATGGTCGACCGATACATGCGGACCAAACCGCGGCTCGCATTGGATGCCAAGACCGATGGAATCGCCGGGTCCGGCGCATCGATCACCTGGATTTCAAAATGCAGCGGTCGCCCCGCGGTGCGAGCCGCGAAATAGTCTAAAACGGCCTGACCGCGTTGCGCATCGAGTTTCTCCCGTTCCGCGACATATTTTGCCGGTTCCGCGGGATTATAGATCGTATCCGATGCCGTTTGCAGGAAGACGCGGCCATCTGGGGCTGGGCGACGCTGCACCAAGTAATCCAACTTGGAGATCCCCGCCGGATTGAGCCGGGCCGTACCGGGTTCAAACATCCAAGGCCAGACCGTTTGATCTAAGATGTGCGCATTCGTGGCTTGAATAGCGAATGGGGCCAGGACATTATGTTGGGCCATGTTGGAGTAATTCGTCGGCCAGCAACGGTCAACGAGGTTGTCATAATGCGCCTCAATTGGCCCCTGATGCGGGTGTTTTTCTGAATGCATACACCCGATTGATTGTAGGCCGACACCCACTGTGGTGACAGCCGCCGCGATACGGACAATATGTAACATGTCTCTCCTCCATAAGAGCCGCAACGGCATCCTGCCTACGACCCGTCCGTTACTCATTTCGTCATTTCATAAGCCCTTTCTGGATCTGAATAGCCGCCGGACCAACGAGAACGACGAAAATTGCCGGAAAAATGAACATCACCAGGGGGAAAATCAATTTGACGGTGGTGGCAGCGGCTTTTTCTTCCGCCAATTGTCGCCGACGCACTCGCATGGCATCGGACTGCACCCGGAGGGCGTGGGCGATACTGGACCCAAAACGATCGGCCTGAATCAGGATGGCGGCGAGACTGCGGACATCATCGACACCCGTTCGGACTCCCAAGTCGTGCAAGACTTCCCGGCGAGGCCGCCCCATCTGGAGTTGAAGATTCGCCAATGCTAATTCTTCACAGATCACTTTCGCATGATCTTTCATTTCATCATTGACTTTGCGCAAGGCCGCGTCCAAACCCAAGCCGGACTCCACACAGACGACCAACAAGTCCAGGGCATCGGGTAGTGTCAGGAAGATTTCCTTCTGCCGCGTGCTGACTAGAAAATTGAGCGCAATTTTGGGAAGGAAGAACAGCCCACCACCGACGACGCAGATCCCCATCAGACCCATGGCCCCCAGGCCCATGGAAGAATAGATCACCAGAGTCGCAATCAGAGCGAAAATGGCGAACAGGACATGAATCCCCTGAAACACGGCTGGTGCAGTCTCGCTGCGGAAACCCGCGTTCGCCAATTGCACCCGAAGGGCATTCTTCTCCAATTCCGATTTCGGCTCCATGGCTGCGCCAAGGCTGGAGAAGGCATTCTTGATTCCCGCGAATCGCTGCCGAGACTCTTGCGAGGCGATGTCCAATTCCGCGAGTGATCGCGGTCGACCAATGCGTTCCAACCGCTCTTCGGCTTGATTATTCCGAGTCGAAATCTGGGATAGCAGCAAAAATGTTCCCGCCACGATGGCGAAAAATACGAGAATCGGTAGTAGTTCATCAGCGGATAAGAAAGCGAATAGCTCCACGATAGCTCTCCGGGCGGATGGTCAGGGTGATTGTTCGGAAGTCGGCGTTAGACTTTAATGTCAATAATCTTCTTGATGGCAATTGAGCCGATAATCATCATGACAACCGCACCAATCGACATCTTGATGCCCAGGTCATCCGTCCACAGGAGTCGAATATAATCCGGTTTCATCCACATCATGAGCAGGAACAGACCGATCGGCATGGCGATCAGCACAATCCCCGAAAGTCGCCCTTCCGCCGTGAGGGCTTTGACTTGGCCGAGAATCTTGTAGCGTTCCCGAATAATGTGACCGATCCGATCGAGGATTTCCGCCAAGTCGCCCCCCGTTTGCCGTTGGATCGCAACACTGGTCACGAAGAAGCGGAGGTCCAGGTTCGGCACACGATCGCACATCCCCCGGAGCGTTTCTTCGAGGGGAATGCCGAGATTCTGTTCTTCATAAACACGTCGGAATTCTTTGGAGATGGGGAGCGGCATTTCTTCCGCAACAACGTGCATTCCCGCCGCCAAGGAGTGTCCTGCACGCAAGGCACGGGCGACGAGTTCCATCGCATCGGGTAACTGGGCCGCGAATTTCGACAGGCGGGCTTTGCGTTTGAAGGACAGCCAGAGGAACGGGCCGCTGAAGCAAATGATCGCGGCGATCGGAGCCACATAGATGTTAATCATCCATAGGGAAACCACCGTACCGACGAACGCCGCGACGAGGCCAATTCCGAACAGCGCGCTCGGCTTAATGTTGGCATCGGCTTGCTCGATGACTTTGGTGAGATTGAAGACTTCCGGTGTCAGCGTATCGAGCAAGTTTTTGCGATCGACATCAACTAGCGCCTGTTTGAGCAACATGTCGGCGGAGGAATCTTTGCGCGATCCGCGGCCAACCAATTGATCGAGACGTTCCGTCGCCCGTCCGTCTTCGGGATCGCGCAATAACAAACCGAGCAGCGCAAAGACGAGACCCGCGGCGCACAAGCCGATCAATAAGGCAATCACGAGCGGAGGCATGGCGAAGATACCCAGGTGTCTAACGGGCGACAGCTCAGTCCTTCATCAGGACACGTTCAGCAAACATATTGGACGGTAATTTGATCCCCTTGGCTTCCAGACGGGGAACGAAACTGGGGCGGACTCCCGTCGCCTCAAACTGCCCATAAGCGCGGCTATTTTGGTCGACGCCGAGTTGACGGAAACGGAAGATTTCCTGCAGGATGATAATATCCTGTTCCATGTTCATCACTTCCGTGATGCTGGTGAGTTTACGGGGGCCGCCTTGGAGGCGGTTGACTTGCACGATCAAATCCACGGCTGAGGCGATCTGTTGGCGCATGGCTTTAATCGGGAGATCCGCTCCGGCCATGAGGATCATGGTTTCCAATCGGGCGAGGCCATCGCGTGGGGTATTCGCGTGGAGGGTGGTCATGGAACCGGAGTGGCCGGTATTCATGGCTTGGAGCATATCCAGGGATTCTCCTCCACGGCATTCCCCGACGATGATGCGATCCGGCCGCATCCGCAAGGCATTCTTGACGAGTTCTCGGCAAGTGATCGCCCCTTTCCCTTCGATGTTGGGTGGGCGGGTTTCCAACCGCACGACGTGGTCTTGCTGCAATTGGAGTTCGGCCGCGTCCTCGATGGTTACGAGGCGTTCATCGCCGGGAATGAAGGCGGAGAGCGTATTGAGCAGGGTCGTTTTCCCAGACCCGGTCCCCCCGGAGATCAGAACATTGAGGCGTGCCTTGATGGCCCCCTCTAAAAGCATGGCCATTTCGGGAGTGAAGGCCTTATAGCCCAAGAGATCTTCGAGTTTGAGGGGGGTGGTTCCGAAGCGGCGAATGCTCAGGGAGGCACCGTCCAGCGCGATGGGCGGGATGACCGCATTCACCCGTGAGCCATCCTGGAGTCGCGCATCGCAAAGCGGGCTGGTTTCATCGACACGACGACCAATTTTGGACACAATGCGGTCGATGATTTGCAGCAGATGGTCGTTATCGCGGAACACGACTTCGGATTTTTCGATCTTACCCCGGCGTTCCACATAAATCTTCTTTGGCCCGTTGACCATGATTTCGCTGACGGAGGGGTCTTTTAAGAGCGGTTCGAGCGGCCCGAGGCCGAGGGCTTCATCGAGGATTTCCTCAATGAGTCTCTCGCGTTCGGGGCGGCTGAGCAGAGGATTTTCGGTATCGCACAGATGTTCGATCGCACGGCGAATGTCACGGCGCATGACATCCGAGTTCATTTCCTTGAACTTACCGAAATCGAGACGCTCGACGAGTTTGGCGTGAATTTGCCGTTTCAGTTCTTCAAATTTTTTGTCGTTGCCGCCACCAGGGCCAGTTGTGCCGAAACTGGGCGCGGAAAGCCGGGACAAGCTGCCGCCGCCTTGGTTATTCAGGCTGTTGAGCTTGGAAATACCTTGTTGCAGTCGTGACATAGCTCCCTCACTCGTTACACGATGCCTGGAATTGGGTACGTCGTGGCGGGTTTATTCTCATCGACCCCAGATTCCACTCCAACGCCCGGAGGCTTTTTTCTCATCTACGGGATTCGCCGGTTTTCCTTGGATGGTGTTCGCTAGCCCTTGAATCGCCATCTGTGCGCGGCACTTGGGCGAGTGGACGACAAGTGGTTGTCCCGCAACCCGTGCTGCAATCATAGATTTGAAATCGTTGGGAATCTGCCAAAAGATCGGCTTTGCCACGACATCTTCTGCTTTTTTCAAACTGATGCCTTCCTCGATCGCCTCCGCGCCGACGCGATTGACCACGATGCGGACCTTTTCGCCGAGTGATTCTTCATGATTGAGCAGGTGAATCATGCGGACCACGTTACGCAGGCTACTCAGTTCGAGTTGAACGACAATGAGAATGATGTCCGCTAAGCGTAACGCCATTAAGTCGGTGGGCAGGATCGATTTACTCAGATCGAGAACGAGATGGGAGTAGCTCACTTTGAGCAAGTTGACGATCCGTTCGATGTGCCCTTCGTGAATTCCACTGATTTCCTGAATTTCGAGGGGATGGCGTAAAATGGAGAGATTCGAGGCTTCATGGCGGGCCATGGCTCGGCGGAGGAAATTCATATCCAGCCGTTCGATATTCCGGGCCAGATCGGCGATGCTGTAGGCTTCCGTGCCACTGACTTCGAGTGCGATGTCGGCATCACCCAGAGCCAGATCCAAGTCGAGCAGCGCGACCGCGTTCTCAGGATCCGCGGCCAGAGTCGCGGCGAGGTTCACGGCCAGACTGGTTGTACCGACACCGCCGCGTGTCCCCAGAATGGCGATCACGCTCGAAGAGGCGGACGGGCGGTTCGTGTTGGCTTTCCCACCGAGATCCATTGCGGATCCGGCCACATCGCCGAACGCGCGGCGGAGGGCAACGAGTAAATCTTCGAGGCCGACGGGTTGCGTCAGGAAGTAGCGGGCTCCGCGTTGCAGCGATTGCAGCAGTGCTTGATGATCGTGGCTGATCGTCAGGATGGGTAATTGCGGATAATCGGTGGCCAGTTGTGCGATCATGGCCAAGGCTTTGTTCTTATCCGCATCGAGTGTGACGATCGCCAGATCAGGAGGAGAATGGGCTACCACATCATAAAAATATTCGTAGCGTGCGCATTCCGCTTCCAGCCAAACGAAATCCACACTGAGCAAGAGAGCCCGGAGGGATTCTCGGGTCGATTCTGTCGGATCAACGATGGCGATTCTTTGCATATCCGTGCGCACCTGCATCGGGTTACAACGACTGCGAACCTGACAAAATCCAACACGCGGTCGAACCGTTCCCGGTTCGACCGCGCCTCGGTGTTCCGACGATTGCGCTGGGTTTACGGCGTGATCGCCGGAACTCCAGGGGCCGTGATATTCGGGCTCACGGTTGTCGACACCGGGGTCAACGTCACTGCGGGCTGGGCTGGGAACGTCCCAGGCAATGTCGCGGGGTTCTGGGTCGCTGGCGGCAGTGTGCGAGGAGTCGTGGAGAGTGCGGGATCCCCGATCAGGACATCCGTGGCTGCGGGACCGACTGTCATCACTCCGCTGCTGCAACTCCCGTTGGCACATCCGCCGTTCGGCCCTGTGCAGACCCCGTTGACGCAGGGGAATTTATCCGCGTTCGGAGCGCACTTGAAAGCCGCATTATAGCACTTACCGTTCCAGACTTGGCGTTGCCCACGGGGCGCTTCCAGAATCTGTTCCAAGAATAGTTCATAATCATCAGGATTGCGCGTTTCCTTTCCAGGAACTCGACCCGGAACTTGGGCACAATCCATCGGGGCCGCGAAGCGTGGTGTCAGCAGGATCAACAATTCCGTTTCCACTTCTTGATAGGAATTACTACTGAACGGCCACGAGATAATGGGCAGCTCCCCGATATAGGGAATTTTTTGCCCGGTCGCCTGGACCTGGGTTTCGATCAACCCGCCGACGGCAAACGTCTGCCCGGATTCCATCATAACGGAAACCCGCGTTTGCAGCTCATTGAAACCGGGGGTAAAGCCGAAGGCGGTGCTGATACCTCGACCATTATTGACGGAAGTCACTCGCGGGTTGACTTCCAGATAAATTTTATTGTTCGCATACACGATCGGAAGGACTTCCACTTCCGTACCGACGGGTTGCAGAATCACGCCGGGGCCGTTAATCCCGGACGCTGGCCCCAAGGTCGCTTGCTGACCACCTGAGCGGAAGAACGCGGGTCGACCCGTTTGGGTGACGAGTTTCGGTTCCGACAGGAATTTCGCCAACCCTTCTGATCGGAGCGCTTTCAGAGCCGCCGTGATGTTCGCGGGGACGATCCCAAACTGAATGTTGGGAGTCGTTGTGGGGGTCATGGCCGGCGACAGAGCGCCCGCAAACGGAGCCAAGGCTCCATTCCCAGTCCCTAACGCATTCAAGACACTGCTAATCCCAAAATTCGCTCCACCGACCCCGAAGGTGAACCCACGCTCCCGCAGTTTGGTACGGTCGACCTGGGCAATTGTCAGATCCAGCTGCACATGCGAGACACCGCCCACCTGGAGGGCATTGACAATGCTATTCACCTGTCCACCTGTGGCATCACTAGCGATGCGCAGAATCGTATCGGCATCTTCAGGACGCACCACATATCCTGAGAGAATCACCGCGCTACCCACGCCGGGAATCACTTCCACATTCGCGGTTGGCACGGTTCGCTTCAGGACGTTTCGCAGGAGGTCGTAATCAGGTTGGACGATCACCTCATATGTTGATTGAATTTCTTCGTCTTTGCTTCCCTGGACTAATGCCAATCGACTACTGCCCGGTCGACGCCCCGCGAGGATGAGCTGAGCGGGGTTCCGCGGATCGACGCGGGCATCCAGTACGGCATCGTTCCGATTGACAATATCTCGAATCGGCTTGGGCACGGGGGGCTTAAACTGAACGACCCCACCCAGGGGAATAATCAGCGCGCCCGTGCGAGCATCCACTTTCACATCGACCGGAGGCAGTGGCGAATCCGGTTGTTGGGCCTGTGCCCACCCCCCAGATAACCCTACCAGAGTTAGGAAGCCGGCGACCAAGCGACGCCGGACGAGTGCTGTCAGGTGCATCCTTTCACCTCTCCTCACAAGGGTTTCGGCGAATCAGGGCAAATCCGCCAACAATCCACACATTCAGGGGCATCAATTGCAGGGGTGTTTCCCCTGCTGGTCCAGAAAGATCCCGAATTCAGACGATCACGTCCCTGTGATTGTCCGCGGGCTCCTTCTTCACACTCGGGGACTCATGGGCTTGTTCGATTTTTCATGTTCGTCCTCTCCCGCGGCGGGCTTTGTGCCGGGGCGAACTTCTCCCAGGTAAATGAAGGCACCACCTTTTTGCATCTCGTAGCGGAAGGTCCGCACACCGGCGTTGGTGACCACATTGACATCATGGTAGACCGGCGGAGCGGCACGTTCGGCCTGGGGGATCACAGGAGCCGACTTCGGCCCGGCCGCGAGATCATCGGGGCCGGGTTTCGCGTTCTTGGGCGTTTCCGGTTGCGTGGGCAGCGATTCCGCCAGGAACGAAGGGGGAATGAACTGGCTCGCCGCGAGATCCTTCAGCAGATACTCCCCTTCATGGGAACGGATGTCTTCGATGACATTCGCCGGAGCGGGCGGCGTAATCGGGATCACCGTAAATTTCTGGGCAATCAGTTCCTTGGTCAACTTCGTCCCGGCGGGTAAGTCTTCGGTCGGCACGGGCGATTTCACCACGACGAATTCTTGCTTATCGGGAGTTTTCGCCGTGTCTTTCTGGATGCCGAACTTTTTGGTTTCAAAGGCCGTGAACAATTGTTCGAGTGTCGGATTCCAGCGATACGCCTTCGCATCGTCTTCCGCCGTGGTTTCCGGGTTCCGCAAGGCCATTCGGAATTTGGCATTATCACTCATGGCGAGTGCTAACAATTCTGTCTGGCGGGGTAGCATCGCCAGGGAGACGTTATCGATTTGCGGCATCGCACCGTTGACGGGCGGTTGCGAGCTGGTGCCGATCGCCATGATTAACATGTTCTTAAACAGGGGGAAGACATTGCCCTCCACCGTGGCAATGATGTCGACACGCTGACCGGGGACCGCCCAGCCGCCGACACCTTCATCCTGCGTCAGCCGAATCGTGAACATATTGTGACCCGCGGGCAGATTCACCGTTCCGGTCGCGGAAACATCCGCTTCCACGAAGGTTTCGCCTTCGATTTTTGCACGAACCAACCGCTTATCCTTGAGCTGGTCCAAGCTGGTAATCACCTTGGGTGGCAGCGTCTTTTTGTCCACGGGGCGCAGGGCGACCATCGTCTTCATGCTGTCACCGACGAGTACGGTATTCACCCCAATGGCCTTGGTCGCTATGGGAATCTCGACCATTTCTACGGGGGCTTGTTGACCCCCTGACATTTGCGCGGTCAGAACGGCGGCGACCAAACCGCACCCGACCGCGACCGCGATCAGAACTAAATTCTTTTGTTTCATGGTTGCACCCCTGAAGAAGATCGAACGACACCTCGGCCATCTCCGGTCTAGCAGGCCAAATGCCACCCTTGTGGGGTGATGCCCTGAATTCAGCGAGTCTGTTCTTGGCCGATTCTTTCTCCGATTGTTCGTGTCGGAAGAACGCCAACTGCTGCCCCGAGTGCCGATTGAGACGATCAAACTTAGAACGCACTTCTTGAACAGCAAGAATCATACTCACTGAATTCTGTACTCCGGCCTTACGGTGTGTCCGATCTGGGCAACCTGTTCCGCACGCCCATTGATTCGACCACTGTAGCCAGGAGGCTTCAATAATTCCGATTGTGCAAATCGTGCGGATTGCAGGGGCGTTGTAAAATCGGACAATGTGTGGAAATCATTTGAGGCCGAAGGGTGAGAATGGCTTCCCGTTTCGGACATTGTGAAATTGGGGAAGTCGAATCTATTCTCGGCTTCCCCAATGGGTCGAACGGTTCTTACTCGAAGTCTGAACGTCGCAAACTATTTCTAGAAAATCACTTATGGCTTTTGCTCACCCGGTGCCGAACGGAGGCCGAGGGTATTGATACTGATGACCCGATAAGTGTACGAACGATTGGGGTCGGCTTGCGTGTCGGTAAATCGCATGGCGACGAGGGGTTGGGATGGGGTGTCGCTGTATTGCAGATTCTGAAACACCGGACGACCAAATGGATTTTGTCCCTTTTCCGGCAAAGTCGCGATGAGCTGACCATCGCGTTCGATCAAAAATCCGCGCAACCCGCTTTCCAGGTCTGCTTCCGCTGTCCAGGTGAGAACATTTCCTTGGCGTTGGAGATGCCGTGGCGCGGGCGGCGGGGTGTGATCTGTTACAGCGGTGTCTTTCACATACTGCATCCAGGCTTGAGCGATGGCGGCATTCGGGAGCCAGCTTTGTTGGAGGGCATCGGCCTTGGCTTCGGACGCGGGGACGGCTGAGGTGCCAGTAATCGGGGCGAGCCACGCGGTTTGAGCGGGCATGGCGTTCAATGGGCTGCCCACCGTTTTGGGGAGCCGGGCTGTCAAGCAGGCATCCAGCCAGGGGATCGCCAAGTAACGCTGATTGCCACATTCATGAGCGGTCAAAGGATCAACGGCCACTCCAATCAGGCCGCCTTGCGATCGCACCGCGGTGAAGAACCGCTCATTCGCGGGCCAGACTCCCGCGAATCGGCCATCTTTGACGGTGACACCTTCCTTGGTCCCCAAATTACACATCATCGGCACTTGCAACGCGGCCTGGGGCAGTGTGAACGCCGCAATGGTGGGGCGTTGCGGGTTCGCTTTCAACAAGGGTACGCCGGAACGCAGCCACGCCGCGACGACCCGATCCGGGTGCAGCATCACCATGCTACCGCACCAGTAACCGCCACCGCTATGCCCCCAGATGGCCCAGGGGACCGTCGCTAATTCGGGATGCCCCGATTGCTGGCCCAGGGCGGCAAGCCCTTTTTGAAAGGCCGCGTCAGAGCCGTTGCGGGGATCGCACCATTTCTGACAGTCCGCCTTGTCCGGCTGCTCATAGGATGGTGATAATAATGCGAAATCGTGTTTGCGTGCCAGCGCCTGCCAGTGTAAATCAAATGCCCCGGTCAGGCCGGACTTGCACGAACCCGTTCCGCAACCGTGCTGATGCACGACGATGCCACGCACGGTTTTCAGATGCTCGGGAATCCAGATGGTGTAGTTCACCGCGTACACCAACTCGCCGGGTTTCTGCGAGGCCGCGAAACGAACCCGGTAATACGGCGGCTTGGCTTCCGGGAAGACATCATAAGGGGGATCCTGCGCGGCGACATCCGCGGCAACTGCCAGAATGAGCATGACGCTCGGTAAGAGTCGGAACAGGTGAGAGAATGGCATGGCGGCAGCCCGCAAAGGAGAGAACAGCAGAACGGAGCCATTATGAATTGCGCCCCCCGGAAAAGCCAGGGGCTAGCGTCTCCGATTCTCTCGCGGGTGAGCCTCTCTCGCGGGCCAACCGATTATCCGAACAGCAACAGGACGTTCCACGGTGGAGTCTTGTCGAATGCGCAGCCGAGCTCGTAGTATTTTCCGTTCACCTGGCAACTCCGCACGATCACGGTGACCCAGGGAATCGTATCCGGGGCATGGATTGCCCGTACCATCATGGTCCCACCAACCGCGAATCCGGTTCGCAGCGCGATGCGAAGACCACCCGTGGAACGATCGATCACATAACCGCTCGCCACGCCATCCTGGAATACAGGTGATGACAATATCACCTTAACTGGCGATCCTTCACGGCGAGTCGAACCCCGACGGTCGCTATAGGAACTCTTGGAAATGTCCCAATCCGAGGACCGGGTCAGGAGCGCCGTTTGAAACGGGTCTTGTCGATAGTGGTATCGTCGCCGGTTCCACAACTTCAACATGCCCAATACCAACCCAGCGACGATCAACCCGACGACTAGTGAAACCAGGAGTTGTGGGGAAAAGAGTGTATTCACGGGAACGATTCAGGGTGTAGGGACGAAAACACCGCGACAGTCTCGCACGGCGGCTGGATTCCCGCCATCCGCAACGACCGTATTTCACTCTAAACAATAATTTATGAAAGGGGAAGATGCCCGGTGTCGCCTGGACACCGGACACCATCAAAGGACGGCAACTCCACCCAGAACGATTTGGGAGTATTATCGCGGCTTCGTGTAGGAAGCCGGTACAGCGACGGAAGGCGTATCATCCGTGGCGGTGAACGCGGCGGGGGTGGTTCCCAGGCGGAAGGTCATCTTTTCGCCGCTCACTTCTGTCTCGGCGCGGCCCCATTGGTAGCGGAAGCGGACGTGCCCAGAAACGGTCACTTGCCCGGTGCCAGGAATCACGGTCAATTCATCGCAAGCCCCTTCACCACCAGGAGTCACGAACGAACAACGCCCGATGGCCCGCATGGTTGACAGAGAATCCGTTTTTCCGGTCGGCGCTTTGACATCCACGGTATCGCAAATGACCTTCAGATAGATTTCATCGCCATCTTTCACCTCGAAGCGGGGCCGTTGGTCGCCCATGTGCAGCAGCACCTTGAGCTTCTTTTCCCGCACGGGGTCCGCCAAAGATTCCGTCTGGGGAATCGGTTGCTTGGCTGGCGTTTCGAGAACCGGCGCGGACGCGATCGGTTGCGGCGCGGGCTTCGGTTCCGGTGCCGGTGCCGGTGCTGGCGTAGGTTCTGGTTTCGTGACCGGCTCCAACTGCGTGACCGGCTCCAACTTGGTCACGGCCACCGGGGCCGGTGCCACCGTGGGTTGCGGAGCCGCCACCACGGCCGGGGTGGGCTTGGGAGCAGGCACGGTGGGCTGCGGGGCCGGGACCACGGCGGCGGTTGGCAGCGGAATCGCGGGCGCGAGTTCCGGTGCCGGTGGCGTGATGACGGCGGTCGGTGTGGTCGCGGCCGTGGGGATTATTGGGGCGGTATCCATCGGCACGGTGACATCAATCACCTGGACCTTGGGCTCCACTTTCCGCGGCATCGGGGCCGTTTCGGCTTGGGCAACCGTGGCGGCGGGCTTCATCAGTTTGATCGGTGTAGCGGGCACGATGTCGGCGGGAGTCGACACCACAGGTACGGGAATGTCGATGCGGGTTGTGGGAATCGTTAGCGGAATCGTCAAAGGAGCCGGGTTGACGGCAGGTGCCAGTTGCGGCACATCCGCCGGATTCGGAATCTGGACGGGCAAAGGGGGCGTGGGAAGGCTTGGGCAATCGACGCACGGCTTATCGGTCGGTTTGAGCGTGGCTTTCTTCGGGGCGGGATCCGCCAGAGCCGCCAGCCCGCCGATCGACAACCCGAGTACGCCTGCCATCAATTTCCAGCGGGTCAGGGTCATATGCACATCTCCTCTTCGGGGTATCCGGTGGGGTCCGATCGCGGCAGGTTCCGGCCACCGCAGGGCGGGAAACTACCTAACTTGCGCGAACCTGTCCAGTCGGACTGTCCGTTGAGGAGCGTGCGTTCCGTCACCTCTTCCGGCGTGGAATCTCAATGCGGGGTCACGGGCCGTAACAGTCGACAAGCGTAGCGTCCGAGGCGATTCAGGAGGACACGATTCAAATAGCCCGTCGTGGCCTTCGCTCCGACTTTCCCCAAGAATTTCGTGACGACATTGGAACTCACGCCGATTCCGACAACCTGAAACCCCTGCTCGAAAAGTTGGTCGTACTGATCCTCGGCCAGTTTCTCCACATCGTTCAAGTTCCCGGCCAGGTAGGCATTGAAGAACACCCGCCCGAGCATCACCGCGGTTCCGGTGCGACCCGCCTTGAGATTGTAGACTCGGCACAAATCCGTCAGCATCGCAAACCCGAAGTACAGCGTGGAAACGGAATCGACCAACCCATTCGGAGACACCGCTGTCACGAGCATGGCTCGGTTGGCCCAGTAACTCACTCGCTGGTCGGCTACCTGATCCAACTGACCCTGGAAATCATCTCGGAACCGTTGGAACCATTCTGAAGTGGACGTAAACCGGGCCTCATCCAATAGTTCCGTCCGAGATGCGGACAGAGAACGGATCGTTTCCGGCGGGAACCCCAGTGCCTGGAGTGTCTGATGTTCACGCTCCGTGGAGATGGGGAACTCTCGCAAGTAGGTGGTAAGACTATCGCGGGCTTCTCGGCTTTTCGCCGTGGCCAACCAGCGGAGCCGGGTGCGGGCTTGCAGTTCGTTCAACCCAGTGATGCGAATTTGTCGATTCCGACGCAAACGGGCATACAGGAACACGAATTGGAGGAGAGCGTATCCCACCGCCCCCGTGAGGATCGCCAACGCCACCGATCCGGGAATCAGAATCGGCCAGGGTTGCACGGCCAGATGGCCCAAAACGGCAATCGCCTGGGAGTAGACGAACAACCCCAACACCCCGACGGACCCGAGAAGAAACGCCACGGCCAGCGGTTGTGCGAACCCGTTCAGCCAGCCGACCTCGGGATTGGAGGCCAACAGTTCTTCTGCTTCGGCCAGTTCTTGTAATGCCTGCGCTTCATCGGCTTGACGAATGGCCTTGCGGTCTGCATCCGTCAAGGGTGCGACGCTCTGAGGAATGGGAATGGGTCGCCCCAACTCGGTATCACCGATGCGGAGCGTGATTTCTTCTGCGGGCACTTCCGGCGGTGCAACAGCGAGTGATGGTTCCTGATCGACCGGCAATACGGGTGCCCGCCCGGCACGAGGGATCCCCACCCGTTCCTCGTCATCCCAGTTGTCCGAAACCATGACCGTACCTCCTGCCGTTTTTGTTGCCTGGACTCTATGAGTATATCGCCTCGGCAGATTGTCGATTTCTCATCCCTGGCCGCGCAGAGATCATCAGACGCTGACACGCCCCGACGCTCCGTGAGAAGGAAAATTTTCAGGGGCTATGTGGACATTTGCGATTGGGGCACTCCGCTCACAGTGTCATCCTGAGTGGATGATTGCGGATCGCATCAGAAGTAGAGTTGGCACCGCATCCAGAACATATCCGTGTTGTTCCGCAACTGGCCGGGGCGGTACTGAACGGGTGAGCCGAACTCCCCGTGCAGCCAGAACGTCGACACTTTCAAATACTCATTGGGATACCAGTTTAGACCCAATTCCGTGGTCGTGGCTCGGTTCGTCCAGAGTTGCGGGTCCGCGAATCCGCCGGTGAAAACCGAATTGCCAATCGTCATCTCACTGACCCGCCCAGCCAGTTCCCACGCTCCGAAGCCTCGGACATCTTCCTTGTCGACCGGAATGAGTGGCCGCAACGGTTTGATCCGCGTTCGCCGTTCCACATGTTCACCCGTCAAAAAGTAACCAACCGCGAGATAGTATCCCCCGAACGGCACTCGTATCGCGTCAGGTTGCTGGCTCGTCGCATATCCACCATATCCGTATTGCCATTCGCCAATGACAGACAGGCTATTGAGAAAATATGCAGAGTGAACGGAACCGATCACCCGGTCACCCCGCTCCACCACACCGGGGTTGAAAATCAGGAACGGCACCGTGGCAATGCTGGGGATGTTCGCATCCGGTGAACCCGCCCCAATACGGAATGTCGCCGGGACGGGGTTTTGATCTTGCCGCCCATAAGCCACTGAGGAACCGATATTCAGGAACCGGGCAAACCGCCAGACTCCTGATTCCTGAAACGGTCGGGCATTTACATACCCCACCACGTCCAGGCCATTGTTCGGACTCTCAAAAGAGGTAACCGTTCACAGGGGGTAGCCGGTTCGGTTCGTAGCTCGTACTCCATCTGA
>JAIXLE010000064.1 GCA_026931725.1 Bacteroidales bacterium | reverse complement strand
CTCTGCTAACTGGATTGTCGCAAATGTCCGCAGCCAAACAAGTTAGCTCCCCGAGAGGTACGGCCTTCGTAAGACAACGCATCGTCCAGCCAGAGACTCCGCCGATTTTGCTGCTGTAACTGCCTTTTCGGAAAGGGTTTGCACTCATTGAGTGACGCGAGAGGCTAGCGATCAATTTCAGAATCGCGTCCATTTCGTTGTTCGAGATCGGATACCGATTATATAATTGCGTTACTTCACTCCCAGCCCTTCGCTTTGAAGCCGAGAGTATCCGCGTTGGCGGAAACGGCCCGTTTGGTGTTGTCGCTTACGCCGCCGGGGAACTCGGCGGAGATCTCCAGCGTCACACGCACCGTCGCGGTCGGGTCGTCCGTGAGCAGCGAAATAATCTCCTCGGCGATGGTGTTCAGCTTCGACTTCGCTAGCGTGGGGTTGACATCGACGCTGCCGTGGAACGACTTTGCTTTCGGGGCGGCAGGCACTACTCCGCCTCCCGTAACCGCTCGTTTCGCTCCCGTTCCCGGAATGGGCACAATCACCGGGCCGGATTCACCCGTGCTGGTCGAGCCGACTTCCGGCGGCGGAACCTCGGTGGCTTTCTTCGACTCCAGCTCGTACTTCTTCGCCGCCTCTGGCTCGATCAGCAACAGCGTGTCATCAAACGACACATTCCCGTCGCCGAACGAGAAACCTTCGTACTTGCCGTCCTTGAATCCGTAAGCGGCGCCGAAGAAATCCTGGCTCGCCACGCCGGTACGAACGACGGCGGCCAGGGTGTCGCGGTTCTGCAAACGCGGCAAGTAGAGATACTTCAGTGAGTCGTTCCAGAAGGTCATCGCCCCGGCGGTCGGCTTGTCGGCCTTCCAGTAAAACTCCTTCAGCCGAGCCCGTAGGTGAATGGGCGACCATGTGCCGATAATTAGCTCGTTCTCGCTACAGATGCGTTCTACTTCGCTTGTGGCTGAGCCGTTGCCGCTGGTGTTCAGTTGGAACGCTTCCACCTTCGGTTTCACATCCGTCGGGTTGTCCTGCACCGGGCAGAGGAGCCACTTGAAGCACTCGCGGGCGATGCGGGGCAGAAGATCGTTAGCCGACTTTTCTTCCTTTTCAGCCTGCTTCTTCTGCAACTGGTCGATAATCAGCCGATCCTCTTCCACGTCTTCGACGATGCTTTCCCATGCGAGGGCCGTTTTCACGGCATCCCGCAGTCGGCCAAACACGGTCGCATCTCCGGCGAGGAAGATTAGTCGGTTCGCCCGGTGTCGCGGTTGGTTGCCGTGCTGCTTCAAGTATTCCCGCACGCCCTCGCTGGCATGGCGAGTGTCGTCCTTCGCGTACATCCACTCCGGCGGCAGCACCACGAGCCGCAAGGCGCTGTCGTCCGGGATATCGGCGTGGGGCGTGAAGGTGTGAACGCCATCGAAAACCCGCACACCGGCGAAGAGCTTCTTCACCACCTCTTCGATCTTCTTCCGCACTTCCGGCTTGCCGTCGTACCGCTGCTTGCGGTCTTCCATCTCGCGGCGCAGGTTGGCCCGCGTATCGAACCAGAACCGCGTGGTGTCCGAGGCCTTGTCTCCGTTGCTGTTCAAGTAGTGCAAACGATCTGCCAGCCGATTGAGCGCATCATCGTAGACCGCCGTTGTCTGTCCCGGTTGCAGGCAGCCTAGCATGATCCGCCCGCGATCCAACCCGCGATTGCCCGGCTTCGTGGGGACACTGCCCGGCGCACTGCCGAGGAACAACGTGCGAGCCACGCGGCGAGCAGCTTGCACCTGGCCGAACCGCGGCTCTTTTCCTTCCAGGTCGGTCGTCTCGGCGCGGTCGCCGTCGATGTCGCCTTCAATCACCGGATCCCAGCCGGTCGGCAGCAGATACGTCATCTCGTTCCGCACACCGCCATCGCTGAGCGGCAGGCTTCCCGGCAAAATCATCAGGTCTTTGTTGTCCGCCTTCCACAGTCGGCTAATGACTTTTGCCATCAGTTTCAACACGCCGCGGGTTCGTTGGAAGCCCTCAATCGTGGTCCAGTCTTCGTAGAGACGGTCAAAAACTTCGGGGTGAATCGGATACGCCTGTGTGAGTCGGTCGTAGTAACGCCCTTCGTGTGTCTCACTCGGCAATTTCGATCCCTCGGCTACATACGCATCGGCGAACGCCCGGCAAACGGCATCCCGTTCCTTCAAATTCTGGATCGGCTCGAACAGTCGCCGTCGGACGATCTCGAACGCTTCCTCGGTGCCCACCGGCTTCCACAACGCCTGTACCCGGCCGAACCGCTTTTCGAGTGCCGCGAGTACCGTCTTGCCGCGAGTGCCCCCGACTTCGGCATTCGATTCCGGCAAGCTCGCCAGCACTACCGCTGTCGGCACCAGTTTCACCGCTTCCGTGAGGGCTTGAATGAACGACAGGTTGCTTTCATAGGTTCCGCCGCTGAGCGATTTTCCTTCCTCGAACTGGCCGATGTACGCTACCAGTTCATCCATCAGTACCACACACGGCGCGGCCTTCTCCAGCAGTTCTTTCAACGCTTCCTTGCCGGGCGATGTGCCGCTGGCATCCGCTTCTTTCACGAGTGTGAAGCTGTCGCTGCCGCCGAGTTGGTACGCCAACTCTCCCCACAGCGTGCGAATTGGCGTGCGGCCACGCTTCCACGGTTGCCCCGGCGCGTGGGCCGTTCCGTCGATTACGGCGACGGTGGCTTTCGGGACGTCCATCAACCCGGCTTTCTCGATCAACGTCGGGATGCCGGGGAGATCGTTCAGGGAATCGTTCCGCGTGGCGAGGTGCAGCACGGCCAGCATCGTGTGCGTCTTGCCGCCCCCGAACGCCGTTTGTAACTGAATGACCGGCTCGCCCCCCAGCCCGCAAAGGCGCTGGGCCACTTGCGCGAGGAGCAACCGCATCCCTTCGGTGATGTAGGTCCGCTCGAAGAAGGCTTTTGCGTCCTGATACTCGACGGGAGCTTGCCGGGAATGCACGGCGGTGATGTCCGCCGCGAATTCGGATTGCTGGAAGGTGCCTTTGAGCACGTCGTTGTGCGGGATGGCAATTTCACGCCAGGGCTTCATGGTTCAATTCCAAATTCGAGTTACGCCATAGGCATCGAGTTTCGGATCGACGCTGATGAGTGGTATCCCACGCACAAGAGATTGCGCGGCGATCATCCGATCAAACGGATCGCCGTGATACCCTGCGAGTTGGACATGCCGTTCGATATGGTCCACGGTAATATTGAGCAGCCGAATATCGAGCGCGGCGATGGCTTGATCGATCCATTGCCGAAACGGAAGCGATAAGGGTAATTTCTGCTTGCCGTATTTAATGCCGATCTCCCACACGGAGGCCATACTCAGCTGGAGAGTGTTGTTCCCATCACGAAGCGTTGCGGCTGCCGTGGTTCCGAGTTTTGTCGGATCATCCACAGCCCACAGCAGAGTATGGGTGTCGAGTAACACATCCATTAGCTGTATTCCTCCAACCCTTCGATGGGGTCGTCGAAGTGCTCCATCGACAGCACCGTGCCCCGCATTGTTCCCAGCTTGCGTTCTTTCTTTGTTTCGACCGGCGCAACCGTTACCAGCTTGGCAACGGTCGTGCCATTGGAAGTAATCTCGACCTCCACGCCTGGAGTGTGTTGACGAATCAATTCCGGCAACATCGCCTGGGCTTCTTCAATCGTTACGGCAATCATGGCTCATTTCTCCTGTTCGCGTCTCACGCAACGGCATTTCTCATTTTATCCCGATTCGCCCTCGTCGAAGAGTGTGCCTTGCGTGTTGCTGGGGCTTTGACTTGCAGCGGTTTCGATGCCGGTCCAGCTGGTGACGAGTTCGTTGTAGGCGCGGGCCTCTTCCGCCAGTCCCGCGCGTTCGCAGAGTGTGTACAGCCGATAGGCCAACTGGCGGGCGGATTCGGTTTGGTTCGCCGTCTTGGGATGTCTCACGATCCGTCCCGCGCCGGTGTCGCCCGCTTTGTGGAAGGCCAGAATCATTTGGTGGAGCGTTTGCCAAACGGGGATGCGGGAATCCTTCTCGATGTCCCATGCGATGTCCAATTCTTTCCACTTCAGTAGTCGGACCTTGCCGCTGCCCGCTTCGATGACTCCGGCTTGCTGCACCCCGGAAACGCTCGTTCCTTTGGCACGGGCGAGTACGTCCGCTTCGCCGAATTTGCCGGGCTCCCAACCGTGTTGCTCGAACCAGTGCAGGCAGAATTGCGTATCGCGGTCGAAATCGTCTTCGGCGAGGAAGCGGTTAATGAGTTGCAGGGCGGTTTTGACGGTCATCGGCGTTCCGTCGGCTTCCAGCACGGCATCGTAGCGGCTGAAGATCGCCATGCCGGGGCCGATGATCGCTTGTGATAGGTCTACTGGGGCGATGGGGGAATGGCTATCTTGTGGTGTGGGCATCTTGCTGGCGGAGTTGGAGAGCAGGCTTCCAGCCTGCCCTTGGGATGCTGGCAGGCTGGAAGCCTGCACTCCAAGTTCCTCTTTTTTCTTGGAGTGCAGGCTTCCAGCCTGCACTTGGGATGCTGGCAGGCTAGAAGCCGGCTCTCCAACGCCACGGGTCATGGCATCGAGGGCGAGCGGGAGGGCTTCGTTCAATTGGCGGATGAACTGGCGGCGGGAGATGGTTCCGGCATTCTTCGCTCGTGGACGACATACGAGGACAATCGAGGATGCAAGGGCATTTGTACCAGAACTAATCATCCGATTGCCAAGTTCCGTTCGCATTGGCCAAGTGCCGGTGAGCGACAAACCCGATTTCAACACGGCATCAAGGAAGGTCTCCCAGCCGGTGCTACTGGTGTCGCTGGGAGCGCGGCCATCTTGGCCGATCTTCGAAGAAGCGGGCGGGACGCCCGCGCTCCCAGTTTCGGATTGCTTGAAGGCATAGTAAATGGTGATTGGGGCAGCGGGGTGAGCTTGGACGGCAAGGTTGCGCATCGCTTGTGTCATCCCATCAAGGAAGAACTTCTCGGCATTCTGTTTGGTGCTGTGGCGATACGGCGTGGCCACCAGTTCTTCCGCCTTGGGTACGGAGATCGTCGCCAGCAGATTCGGGAAAACTGAACGAAGCGAACGGCGGAGCCAGACGTAGAAGAAATCCGAGAGGTCGGCGTAGCCGATGTTGTCATAATAGGGCGGATCAGTGGAGACAATCTTACCTTTACTTGTTACTTGATTTTGTGCCGGTTGTTGAAGTGTCATTCCACTTGGGCTTGCTGGTGAATTCTGAAGTACCTTTACTACCCATGCTGTAGCATCTTCAAAATTTCCCGTGGATTCTGAGAAACAATTCCCTTCCGTAAAATCCCACACCATAGGAAGTGCTTGTCGCCCAAAAGTGTTGCGGATTTTTGTGTAGCCACTGTCCCATCCACAAAGTGAAGAACTGCGATCTAGTAATCTATCCACACCAAACCCCAAATACACACTCACCGCCTCCGCATACGCTCGCGCCCCGGTGCCGCCGGCATCGAGGGGGAGATCGTCCTGGGAGTGCGGGCGTCCCGCCCGCTTTTCCTCCCCCTTCGCCGCGCTACCGAAGGGCCAATCCTCCGGCCGCTCGCACAAACCGGCTTTGACCGGGTTTTGCTCAATGTAGGCGTGTGCGTTCGCAAAATGTTCATCGTTGCGGATCATGCGGTCAAAGTATTCCTCCTGCCAGAACGCGCCGGTTCGGCCGATCTTCTGATTGATCTGCTTCGCGGTAAACGATTTCCAGGAATGCAAGATGGAACTCAGACTGTTCCCGTGCAGCGGTGTCAACAAGACATGCACATGGTTCGGCATGATGCACCAGGCATGGAGTCGATAGCGTGTTTCGTTGAAATGGAGTAAGGCGTGTTCAACGATGGTGGCAATCTCGGGGTTTCGCAAGAGGCATTCGCCGTGGCCTTGATCGAGCGCCTCGGAAATTTTTCGTTGTCGTTGGCTTGTCATTTGGGCTGGCGGCAGGGATTGTAGTTCCTTTTCCCAGGATGCGAGGATGGCCGTGGGCAAGGAATCGGCCGAGCGGAAGGTGATGGCCTGCGGGACTTCGCCGGCTTCCCAGTGGGGCAAATAGCCGCGGAAGTGTACGGGGGAAGGCGGGCGGGACGCCCGCGCTCCCAGTGCATCATGATAGATCCGCTCGCGGGCCTCGCTGACGAGATCGCTAAAGGTGGTTAAGGCGACGAGTTGGCGGGGGGTGAAGAGGTCGCCGAAGGTCATCATGCCGTAGTTCGGCGTTTTGAAGTCACGCGGATTGTCGGGCAATGCGTTTTCCGGCTTCCATTCTGGTTGAGCGGTAGCGGCGATGGCTTCGTGTTCCGGCGTGGGCGAGAGGTAGACTCTTCCGCGTGTTCCTTCGGCGACGATTGCCATCAGCTTTTGGCCCATGCGCCCGGCTTTACCCTCTTCGCGGATATAGTCGTAGCTCATCGGCACCTTTGACATCAGGCAGACGAAAGCGGCTCGCTTACCAGCCGTTGTTCCCGTTTTGGCTTCGGCAGGTGGTTTGCCGATTTTTACAGTAAAGTGATACGCCTGGAGAGCGGGCGTCCCGCCCGCCTCTTTTTCTTCTTCTCCCCGCGTCGCGGCCTCCGACGGCCGAGACACCCTCGCTCCCAGAGACGGGCGTGCTTCCTGATGCAAAACCGGCTGCACATACGCCTCTTTTCCCTCCTTGCTGCTGAGAATGAACGTACTCGCCAACGGTACATCGACGCTGCTGTACGCCGGGTTCGGGCTTTTCACCGTCCGCGCCCAAAGCCACGCAATCACCGTGAGCTTCTCGCCGACATACGGGGCCAGATCGGGGCGATCCCGCACCATCTCCGGCGTAATCTCAACCGACGGGTAAAGATGCCCAATCCGCTTGAACGCCTCATCCCGCATCCACTGGCCGTACCGCCGCACATCTTCCGCAAGCCCCGCCGCACCGCTCCAGGTCGCCAGCGGATTCTGCGCGCCGGGGTGCACCGGCGGCTTCCCCGCGAACTTCGGCGGTATCTCGATCATCGCCTTGTTGATTAGCACCGCCACCGGGTTCAAGTCACTGGCGAATGCCTCCAGCCCGAGCCGCTGCGCTTCCAGCGGAATGGCTCCGCCACCAGCGAACGGGTCGTGCAAACCCGGCATCTTCTTCGGGTCGAAAAGCGTTTTCGCGTCGGGGTGGTCCTTGTTCAGTTCACAGGTTTCCCGCCACGATTTGCGGATTTCCTCACGGGCCGCTTCCAACACCCGTTCGTTGGTCGTGTTCTCCCAAAGAACCAGTTCTTCGATGATGCGGAAGAGTTTCGCCCGAGTTTTGGTGAAGTGCCCTTTCTGTTGCGGGTTCGGCTCCTTGCCGGGGTTCTGGCACTTCCAGAGGTCTTCGGGATCGTGAACGAGTTGCGAGAAGATGACCGCGCGTGCCGCCGCGAGCGGCCGCCTTGCCCACCAAAGGTGCAGAGTGGACGGATGCCCGTGGCGGATCGACTTCTCCCGTGCCGCGGCGGCATTGATGGCATCGAGCGGGAGAGCAACTTCAATCAGTTTTTTGGGAGAGATCATGTTCACGCAATGCCTCAAGTGATTCGCAATGCCCGACAAGCCTCTTCGTAGCTGGATTCCAGGTCGAGCGACACGGCGAAGTTTTCCGCGATCCAGATCGGCAGCGTCGGCAGCGATTGCCCCAGATGGAGTGTATGCGACCACGTTTCCAGGATATATTTGTGCCCTCGGGGAACCCATCGACAGGCCGCTGCATAAATGGACGGGCGATCCGGCTCGAATGTCGGGTCCGTCAGATCAATTAAGGCCAGCAAATCAGTGTAAAGGTTGAAATGCTTCTCTGTTACGATGTCGACAATCGATACGGAAACGCCCTTGCGTAACAGTTCTTCGCAGCGAGCCACGAAAATCTGGCGGGATTCGGGGCGATCCTTGTTCGACGGGCTGACGATTTCGATCGCCGCGACGAGGCGGCGATCGCGTTCCTGGTCGTAAACCAGAACCTCATAATTGTCGACTCTCAGAAGCTCCGTTTCGACGGCAACACTCGGTTGAGAACGGAGCCAGGCTTCGCTATCGGCCACCTCTGGGGTGGAATTTCCGGGTTCAAAAGCACCAACATCGACTTCGATTCCGGCCCCCAAATGCACGAGCGGCCCCGCAGAAAATTCGGGCGGAAGCCGAGAGTTCAACTGCAAGACGATGAATGTCGGCCACGCACCGTGGAGCATATCCCACGAAGTCTTCTTACTCAACGGCGGGTGAAAGTGATCGCGTAACGGCATGCCCACCTCCGTTTTACTGGGCCTTTTCGAGCAATACCGAGATACTGTAGTTTACGCTGGCCGCGCCCCAGTCGGGTTCCTTCTGGAACGGGTTCGGGATGTAGTAAGGACCGTCCACCGAGTCATCCGGGTTCACCAGCACAATCGCCAGCCAGAACTTGTCAGCCTGATTGACAGCATAGAGGATTTCGTTCCGCGTGACGGTGATGGTATCCGCTCCTTTCACTCGGCCTTTCACCTCAATATGGCGTGTTTCCGATTGGGTATTTGGGGCCGCGGGCGGGTAGCTCGTGACATCCCAGCCGCATTTCTCGGCGGAAACATCGACGACGCGGTGGCCCTTGGCCCGCTCGCACTCTATCACCGCATTCATGGCGATCATTTCGATTCGCTTGCGTGCTTCGGCATCAGCGCAGAAGTGGGGCGGTTCTCCTCGCAGTTTGCGGAGCAACCCCGCAGGCACGACCAAGGCTCCGCCGAGGATGAGCGGTGTCCCGTTCTGCACTTGCCGCATGGCGATCAGTTCCTTCTTACGGCTATCGAGCCGGCCTTGCAGATCTTCCAATGTGCGGGTGACGTTCTTGAGGTTCAGTTGCGTGTCGATCCCGGCTTTGGCATCGTCGCGGAGTTTGATCTCGCGGTCGGTCCAGAAGGCGATTTCCTTCGTGAGCCGTTCGTTCACCGCTGCGAGGGTTTTATCGACGTGGTCGATACGGCGGTCGGCCACTTCTTGGAAGTGTTCCGGCACGAGTTGCGATGCCGCGAACGCGATGGCCTTCTGTTCCTGATGCGAATGGATCCAAGCCGGGAGAGCGAACGTCCCGTCCGCATTCTTAATGGGCAACGCGGACAAGATGTCCGCGTTCCCAGCCGGGAGTGTGGACAAGATGTCCGCGTTCCCAGCCGGGAATGTGGACGTCCCGTCCGCATTCTTAATGGACAATGCAGACAAGATGTCCGCGTTCCCAGGTTCCAAGTCAAGGTGCGGTGCCCAGCCTGCGAAGGAGGTGGTGCCGTCCGGGTTCACCCGGATGAACTGCATCCGCTTGGAGAGAATCGCCCCATCGCCGGACTTCACTTCATGCGTGAGCAGGAAGAGGAGCCAGGGCTGGTCGCCGTCGTCGGCGGGATCGACGAGAACAGCCCCACGCCGAAGCAGGTTGGCATTCTGTTCGAGGATCATATCGGTCATCGCCAGCATCAGCGGATGACCGGGGTGCATCAGCACGGCGCGAGCGAGGCCGGGTTTGTCCGGCGGTTGCAGGGCATCGCGGGTGAAGGCTATCCGGTCGTACCGCTTGAGGATCGGTTCTTGTTCGCGGCGATTGCGGCCCGTCAACCGGCGATCGCGTTCGCGGATGGCGGCGGGAACGTGCGTGATTTCCCAGCGTTCCGCTTCCCGCTTGTAGGCAGAACCACCCAAAGTATCGAACGATTTCAGGAAGAATGAACGGACAAAGAACGGCTGCAACCGCCGGGCCTCAGCCTTCTCCATCTCTTCCTTCACCTTGAAGAGACGATCCGGCGACATCGTTTCCTGGACGAGGGCATTGCGGTTCAGCAGGCTGAGCAGGTGTTCGTGGTTAAAGGCGTGTTCAACCTTCTGCGACAGTTTGGCTCGCACTTCGGGCTTGTTGCCGTACCGGATCGCTTCCATGAGGAGCGACTTGAGGCTTTCACCCTCAAACACTTCGCCGAGGATGTTGAAGACCTTGCCGTTGAGGGCAGCGCACTCCGTGGCGATCTTGTCGAGCAGACGTTTCCAGACTTCCCCTTCGCGGGTTTCGTTGGCGACGAGGCTCCAGAGGTGACAGACTTCGGTTTGCCCGATCCGGTGAACTCGGCCGAATCGCTGTTCGAGCCGGTTCGGGTTCCACGGCAAATCGTAGTTCACCATGAGGTGAGCGCATTGCAGGTTCACGCCTTCACCGGCGGCATCGGTGGCGATCAGCACCCGTACATCGGGATCGGAACGGAAGAGGGCCTGAATCTTGCGGCGTTCGTCGCGGTGCGTACCGCCGTGGATCACCTGCACAGCCTCCGGCGTGCCGAGGACCGATTCGATCCGGGCTTTCAGATAATTGAGCGTGTCGCGGTGTTCGCTGAAGATGATGATCTTCCGTCGCTGACCATTTGCGTCGTGCATCTCCGGGTTGTTCTGGAGAAGTTGCGAGAGTTCATCCCATTTGCGGTCCTGCCCCGAGGCGACAACGGCCTTGGCCTGTTCTTCGAGTTGAGCCAAGAGCAAGATTTCGACTTCCAATTCCGCGACGGTTTTCGCGGCGGTCGCCTGATCGACGAGTTTTTCTTCCAATGCTTCCTGTTCGTCGGCGTTCCACTCATCCTCATCATCGGGGACGAAGTCGAACGTCTCGGCAAGCTGTTTCCCGCGTTCGCCGAGCTTGGCTTCCCGCAGCCGTTCGGAAAGGCGATCCTTCCGGCGTTTCAGCGATTGATAAATCGCTTCAGGACTTGAGGCCAAGCGGCGTTGCAGCGTGGTGAGGGCGAAGCCGACGTTGTTTTTCCGCTGTCCGGCGAGTTGGTCGGCTTTGCCCATTTCTTTCTGAACGTACTCGGTAACGGCTTCGTACAGGGCCGCCTCCGCGTCGGAGAGCTTGTAGTTCACGGTGTACGCCCGGCGTTCCGGGAAGAGGGGCGTGCCGTCGAACTTGACGAGTTCCTCCTTCACCATCCGGCGCATCAGGTCGTTGACATCGACTTTGTGAACGCCGTCGCGGAACTTGCCGTAGAAGCGATCCGAATCAAGCAACGCAAGGAAAAGCTGAAAATCTTCTTCCTTGCCGTTGTGTGGCGTGGCGGTCATCAGCAACAGATGTCGGGTTTCCCGGCCAAGCCGCTCGGCGAAGCGGTAGCGGCCCGTGCGTTCGAGCTTGCTGCCGAAGTAGTGGGCGGCGAGTTTGTGGGCTTCGTCGAAGACCACCAAGTCCCAACCCGCGTTGCAGAGTTTCACCTGCAGGTTCCCCGCGATGCGTTCGCCACCTTCACCTGTTTCTTCGTCGCGGGCGATTTGATCGAGCCGGACGATGAGTTGATTGTGGTCTTCAAAGGGGTTCCCGCTCGGCGAGGCTTCTTCCAGAGCCGACGAGTAGATGCGGAATTCGAGGCCGAACTTCTCGTAGAGTTCGTCCCGCCATTGTTCGACCAAGCTTCCCGGCGCGACGATCAGTACCCGGCGAGCATCGGCCCGCATGACCAGTTCGCGGATGTAGAGGCCCGCCATGATCGTCTTGCCGGCACCGGGGTCATCAGCAAGGACGAAGCGGAGCGGTTGCCGGGGCAGGAGCGATTCGTAGACGGCGGTGATCTGATGCGGCAGCGGATCGACGTTCGCGGTGTGGATCGCCATCATCGGGTCGAAGAGGAAAGACAAGTCGATCCGCTTGGCCTCGCAGGTGAGTTGGAACATGGCACCGTCGCCATCAAAAGCCCACGGCCGTTCGACCGTGGCCACGGTGATGCTGGCTTCGTCCGCCAGCGTCAGCAGGCGTTCCTTCAACGCTCCTTCGGGGCGTTTGAAATAGACCTGAACCGCTGTTTCCGAGATGGGATCAACCGATACGACGGTACAAACGACATCGGGTTCGAGACCGACCAGGGCTTGGCCCTTCTGGATGGTGGCGAGTTTCATGGTCGGTCCTTCTCCGTTCAGCCTACACCTGTGGCTCCGACAGCGAAGTTCTGGGGGAAAAATTTTGAGATGAGGTAATCTACAGAACCCACGAATTATGAACAGGCTCGCCACGGCAGAACAAAAGCCGTAAAAGCTGTCGTGGCCTTGTATTGCGACCAGATACCACGATCCCGCCAAAATCATTCCCGGTCCCTCTCGGTCCTTTTTGCGTCAACGCGAACCGAAACGGCAAAGTCCTATTGCGTACCGTTTCTCATCGTCATCCCTCAGACATCGCACCGGCCGCGAAGCGGAAGTCGTTGTGGGTTGCTTCCTTCGGAGGTGCCTATGCGACCGATCCTCGACCCATCCGAAATGACGCCCGCCGAACGCCGGGCGACCGTGGTGGCCATTTTGGCTTCCGGCTTGCGGCGGCTCCGCGACCGCTTTGCACTTGATGTTCTGCCAGCGCAAAACCGTTCTGAAAATCTCGCCTCAGCATCAGAAACGACACTTGAAGATGTTCCCCAAAACCCGCTCAGTGACACCACGTCGGTTAACGGCTAACCGAGACGCACACGCAATCACCCCCCAGAGACGGGAGAGACGGCAAACCATGGGCATGAATATCGGGAAGGAAGTTTCGGCCCTGCAGCGGATGACCGTGAAGGAACTGCGCCGGAAGTACGAGGAAGTTTTCGGCGAGGGAACCAACGGCTGCAACAAGGCGTGGCTCATCAAACGGATCGCCTGGCGCATCCAGGCCCGTGCCGAGGGAGGCCTGTCCGAACGCGCTCGCCAACGGGCGGCAGAGTTGGCGGATGATGCCGACTTACGGCTCAACCCACCGCCGATGAAGGTGGTCCCGGTCTTGCCCGAGAAGCCGGTGAAGACGCTGCAGTTTCAGACCGACGAGCGTCTTCCGCCGCCGGGCACGATGCTCATCCGCGAGTACAAGGGGGAAAAATTGATGGTCCTCGTGCGGTCGGACGGCTTCGAGTACGAGGGAACGGTTTACACATCGCTGAGCGCGGTCGCCAAAGCCATCACGGGTTCGCACTGCAACGGGTTTTTGTTCTTCCGCATCAACGCCAAAGGAGGCAAGCCATGAAACGCAAAGGGAAAATGGCCGCGTCGCAGGTGAGCGCACCCACCGGGACACGTTGTGCCATCTACACACGGAAATCGACCGAAGAGGGGTTGGAGCAGGAGTTCAACACACTCGATGCTCAGCGGGAGGCCGGCGAAAACTACATCCGCAGCCAAGCCAGCGAGGGGTGGACAATCCTCCCCGACCGTTACGACGACGGCGGCTTCACTGGCGGAAACATGGATCGCCCGGCGTTGAAGCGGCTCATGGCCGACATCGCCGCGGGGAAAGTCGATGTGGTGGTCGTGTACAAGGTGGATCGGCTTTCGCGGAGCCTGCTCGACTTCGCACAGATGATGCAGGTTTTCGAGAGCGCCAAAGTCTCGTTCGTGAGCGTCACGCAGCAGTTCCATACGGCGACCAGCATGGGGCGATTGGTGCTAAACGTGCTGCTCTCCTTCGCCCAGTTCGAGCGGGAAATCATCAGCGAACGAACGCGGGATAAGATTGCCGCCACGCGACGCAAGGGGAAATGGGCCGGAGGTTGGCCGATCCTCGGCTACGATGTTGATCCGCATGGCCGCAAACTTCTCGTCAACGCGGTCGAGGCGGAACGGGTCCGGGTCATCTTCCACCTTTACCTCGAACACGAATCGCTCATGCCGGTGGTGCAGGAACTCGCTGAGCGTGGCTGGATGAACAAGGAATGGCAAACCCGAAAGTCCGCCATGCGGGGTGGGAAGCGATTCTGCAAAACGAGCCTGCACAAGCTGCTCACGAACGTGACGTACACCGGCAAGGTTCGCTACAAGGACGCGATTTACGAGGGTGAACACAAGGGGATCGTCGATCCCACAATCTGGCAGCAAGTGCAGGCGATGCTCGAACGGAACGGTCGGTCGGGTGGTACACCCTCGCAGAACAAGTTCGGAGCCATTCTGAAGGGGTTGATTCGCTGCGTACCCTGCGGCTGCGCGATGACACCGACGCACACAACCCGTGATGGCGGCAAGCGACGCTACCGTTACTACGTTTGTTCTTCTGCCCAAAAGATGGGTTGGAGGACTTGCCCGTCGAAGGCGATCCCGGCCGGGCAGATCGAAGAGTTGGTGGTGAAGCAGATCAAGATGATCGGGCACGATCCAACGGTGTTGCGAGAAATCGTTACCGAGGCCCATCGCCAAGACGAAGCCCGCGTTTTCGAGTTGGAAGCAGAGCAGCGCGGTTTGAAAGGCGATCTAAAAAACTGGCATAGCGAGATGCGGAAGCTGTCGGGCGAGATCCAACCCCACGGCGATAACCAATCGACCGTGACGCGTCTCGCGGAGTTACAAGAACGCATCACCACCGTTGAAGAACGGCTGCGAACGATTCAGGAACAGCTCCACGCCGTACGAAACCAAACGCTCGACGCAAGTGAAGCATTGCTGGCCGTATCGGCGTTCGATCTGGTTTGGGGCTCATTGTCGCCGCAGGAACAGTGGCGTGTGGTGCAACTCTTGGTCGAACAGGTTGATTACGACGGGTCGCAGGGGAAGGTTGGGATCATCTTCCGACCTGCCGGGATCAAAACGCTAGCCGAGGAGTGGGCGGAAAAGCGAGGTGCAAAATGAGTGAACGCGAGCCACTGAAGATCGAATGCGAGGTCCATTTCGAGCGTCGCAAGCAAAGCAAGATTCTGGAAACCGGCCCCGCGCCAGCCCGTCCGCCGGAGCCGGGACATCTTCCGCGGATCACGCGTCTGATGGCCTTGGCGATCCGCTGTGAGCAACTCCTCCGCGATGGTGTCGTCCGCAATGGCTCCGCAATCGCCCACCTCGGCCATATCACCCGTGCCCGCGTCAGCCAAATTATGAACCTGCTGAACCTGGCCCCAGACATTCAGGAAGCGATTCTCTTCTTGCCGCGTGTGGAGCGAGGCCGTGCCCCGATCCTCTTGCAACAATTGCAGTCGGTCGCGTTGGTTCCCGACTGGCGGAAGCAGCGGAAGTTGTGGGCGAAACTGTTGCAGGAGGAAAAATCGGATCAAAAAATCGTTATTTCTTCTGTTTGAACGCAACCGACATAGCGAAAGCAAGTTTTTGAGCTAGATTCATCAAAAATACACAAAGCATCACCCCGGTGGGTGCCCCCAGGAGCCAAAGGCCATGGGCCACATCCGACTCGGTGCGCTGCCGCGTACACGGAAGTGGTCCCAAGTCGTCGGATTGATTCGAGGTGGGGCGGGTGTCGCACAGATCGCCAACGCAACCATTACGGCAGCGGAAGTTGGCCTGCGCAACGCGGTCCAAGACAAAGGCGTCCTTGAAACCATTTGGTTACTCACACAACTTCCTATCGCCGCGCGCAGTGACGATTTCGCGGCAGCACTTCGGGAATGTGGTCTCAACGTCTCCGATTCTCCCGGCCTGATGGAAATCATCGGGGCGGTGACAGATGTCATTGATGCTCAGATGCCCAACTGCAAAGGGCGAACCGATCTGGGCGAGATGGCACAGATGGCCGCGGTGGAAACGCTCACGCAGGTCATCGGTGGCAGACTGAACGGAAACCTCTTCGGCACGACACCCGAAGACGTTCAGAAGGAATTCTCCAAGCTCGCCACGAACAAGCAGTTCAGCATTTTCGCCAAAGACTTCTTCGGGCGTTTCACTTACAAGTGCCTCGACTACTTCGTCAGCAAAGCGATATCCGACCCCGTTGGCGAGAGCCAGCGGTTCCGCACACTCGCGGAGCAGAGCGAGTTCACGAAGGCTTTGGCAAGGCACTGCCAAGAAGCGTCCAAGATCATTGAAGAGTTCTCCGGCGGCTGGTTCTCCAAGAAGAATTGGGAAACGGACGGCAACATTACACGGGAGGAGATCAAGAAGTTCACCGGCTACGCGATGAAGAAACTGGCCGACGAACTCAAACAGGGGGCGACCAGCAATGGCAAATAAGCTCGCCACCCTACCGTTGGGCAATGAACGCGTCATCCTCTGCGGTTCCGTCCGCGAAGATGATTTGCTGGTGAACGACCACGATCCGTTGCGACTGCGGCGTTGGGGGCCGGATCGCAATGTCTATCTCAAGATCGAGGCGCTGCACCGGGCGATGTATAAAGCCGTGCCGACGGCGTTCGTCGATCTGATCGATATCGCCACCTACGTCTACTGCGCCGATCAAGCCATCCGTCGCGGCAACGGCGGCAGTCTGGCAGTGACTGATGAGAAACCCGAAATTGGCCAAAACTGGCGACGAAAACTCCACTTCCGCATTCCCGTTCGCAATCCCGACCTTTGGAAGAGCAAGGAGGTTCTGAATCACCTCGTCTCTACGTTGAGCTTCCTTTCGGAGGATGAATACCTCTTCGAGTTCGAGCATTTGCAGAAGGACCACTCGCTCGAAGGGTACATCGATTTCGGAAGCACGCCCTTTGATGGCCTCATCGAGGAAGTCATCCCGTTTTCGGGCGGTCTGGATTCGCTTGCCGGAGCCGTGCAGGAATCGGTAATCGACAAACGCAAGGTGCTGCTGGTCCATCATCGATCCAACGAAAAACTCACACCGCGACATCATCAACTGCTCGACCTGCTGGAAAAGCACGGAAAAGACAAGCATCCGATGCATTTGCCCGTGCGGATCAGCAAGAAGAAGGCTCTCGGCTGTGAATACACCCAGCGGTCGCGGTCGTTCCTGTACGCTTCGCTCGGCGCGACCATCGCCACGATGATCGGGCTGAACCGCATCCGGTTCTACGAGAACGGGGTGATCAGTCTGAATTTGCCGCCTTCGGCTCAGGTGGTCGGTGCGCGAGCGACGCGGACGACACACCCGCAAGTCCTGAACGGGATGGCGAAACTGCTGACGACACTCGCGGGGAAACCGTTCGGTGTCGAAAATCCATTCCGATGGAAAACGAAGACCGAAGTCATCCAATTGCTCGCCGATGCTGGCTGCGGCGAGATGATTAAGTATTCCACGAGCTGCACTCATACTTGGGAGATGACGAAGCAGCATACCCATTGCGGCACCTGCTCTCAGTGCATCGACCGGCGTTTCGCGGTTCTCGCCGCCGGTCAGGAAGCCAACGACCCCGGCGAAGCCTACGGCGTGGACCTACTGGTGGGTGAACGCACGGATGGCGATCCGAAGGCGATGATCGCGGCCTACTTGGAGACGGCGAACGAAATCAACACGATGCAGCCGTTGCAGTTCTTCGGTCGCTTCGGCGAGGCCGCCCGTGTTCTTCGTCAGTTCGAGGGGAGTGCCGAAACCACGGCGTTGCAGATCTTCGAGTTGTACAAACGGCACGCCAAACAAGTAACGAGAGTCGTCGATCAGGCGATCAGTCGGCACGCAGCCGAAATCCGCTTGCGAAATCTCCCGGCGAATTGCCTCATCCGTTTAGTCGTCGATACCGGCAACGCATCGAACGGGAAAGAACCGGACGAACCCCACAATGGAAGCACTGCTATCGTTTGCGGCGACTATATTTTCCGCAAGAAGGGCCAGGTCTGGGCACTGCGGTTCGCCGGCGGCGAGGAACAGATTCTGCTGCCGAGCAAGGGTGCGGCCTACCTGCACATCCTGCTTTCCAATCCAGGCACTCCGTTTTCAGCCATTGATCTGGCATGTCGCGTGGCAAGGCGACGTCAGGAATATGCCCTCAGTGATGCTGGGGAGAAGATCGATCAGGAAGCGATGACGGCATACAAGGCACGGTACACGGAACTCGAAGAAGAAATGGAAGAAGCGAAAACGAACAATGATTCCGGCCAGAAGCAGCGGGTCCAGAGCGAGATGACCGCACTGGCTGCGGAAATCCAAAAGGCCAAAGACCGTGGAGGAAAGCTGAAGAAAGATTCCGACGACCGGGAGCGTGTGCGAAAAGCCGTGGGGAACGCGATTCGCACAGCGGTCAAAGCAATCGCCCAGTTCGACAAGAAAATGGCGGAACATCTTAAAACACCACGTCTCTGCTGCGGGAATAACCCCATGTACATGCCAACGGATGGCGTGGTCTGGGTGACGTAGCCACTTTCCAAGAAAATTCTGCGCTACGCCAAAAATAGCGCCCGCTACGCCGGAAGTAGCGCCTTGCCAATGAAGGCATGGCCCGGCGAGCCAAACAAGCCTGCCGTCGATTCGGGCGGCAACAACACCTCGTTATCCGCCTTGCGCCGGGCCAGTGTTGCGGGGTGTTGCTATGCGCCATTGGGCGTGGGAGTGCAATATGACTGGTCCGGCAAAATCCTCGCTGTCGAAACCGCGGCAACAAATCGTGGAGTGGATGCAACTCTACAACTTTGGTCGCATTGAGAACCTCACTTTCCGTGGCGGTGAACCGATCCTGGACCCGCAGCCCCGCATCGTCCGCGCGATCAAACTCGGTGGCGACAACCGCCCTCGTCCCGAACGCCACTTCCCCGACTGCGTGTTGAAGTCGCAGTTGGTCGAGCTGTTCCAGCATCTCGATCAACTGCAAGACGGTGTCATCGCAGTGCTGGAATTCCAGCACGGTCTGCCGTTCCGCTTTGAGGTCACAGTCGCGTAATCGCGGCCGCAACACCACCGTTTTTTCAACCTCATCCCCCGACAGTTAGCTGGCCGCAGAGCGGAGGCGATTGTGGGCGACGCCGAACTGGGCGTTCCTCGCATCCGCTGCCGTTCACGGCCAGCCTGCATTTTCCGCCGCTCGTCGTTGCTCACGCCTGCTCCTCCGCGGCCGGAGGAGATTCACCGTGTTAGATCGTGAGAAAGAAAAGATCGTTCTGGCTGCGTATGCCCGTGCCATCATCTATCGAAAGGCCCGGAGCATCGCCGATCTGGATGGCTTCCGTCCATCGGATGTGTCTGACATCGAGCAGGACTTGCGAATCGCTCTCTATGAGAGTCTCGATCGGTTCCGCCCGAATGTGGGGGAGATCCACCTCTTCATCACCGTCGTGGTCGAACGAGCGAAAGCACGGATCATTCGCCATCGTTTTCGGGGCAAACGCAAGGCCACCACGATCCAGACTCTGGACGATCTCACCGGCCGGCGATTCCCCGTTGCTCACAATCGGGATGCCGAACACTCCGAACTGCGTCACGATTTAGCGGTTGTCCTCGCCGGTTTACCGGATGAACTCCGCGATCTGGCGGAGCGGCTCAAGATGCAGACGATCGCGGAAGTGGCACGCGAAAAGCAGATTCCCCGCACCTCGCTGATGCGTCAGATCAAGCATCTGCGTCGCCGCTTCGAGAAAGCCCATTTGCGAGATTTTTTGTAATGGTTGCGTCAACTCACCCGGAAACGGCAAAGTCCTTCTTGTAACTGTCCAACGCCGTTTCACGAGGAATGTTCATGACACAACTCCTTTACCGTTATTCGTTCGCTCCGCATGTGCCCTTCAAGGAAGTGGAGCGAACGCTGCTGATCGCCATTTGGGGCGCAGAAGGTTTGCACGGCGAAAGCCGGGTGCGGCTCGAAGCGGGGCACTACTTCGAGCGTGAAAAGCGTGCTGGTGTCATCGATGCCAGCACACCTGTCGGCCGGGACATCAACCGTCTGTTCGTTGGTTGCATTTGCCGTGAATTCGGTGAGCGTTCGTTCCGCGTCGAACGCATCCATGCCCATTCCGAACAGCCCCAACAACAACCCCAGGAGATCTGCGCGTGAGCTTGCTGACCAAAATCCAACGCGGCCCGCGTTCATCAACGCGCTCTCAACCAACCAACCAACCGAACCCAACGACCCAACCAACCGAGGAACCGACTCATGGCTAACCTGAATGGCTTTGATGCGAACCAAGTGGAACCGACCGGCGACTTCGATCCAGTGCCCGCGGGCCAGTACCTCGCGGTCATCACCGAATCGGAAATGAGGCCGACCAAGTCCGGCATCGGCAGTTACCTGCAACTCACCTTCGCGATCATCGACGGCGAACACAAGGGCCACCGACTCTGGGCTCGACTCAATCTGAACAACCCGAACGCGATGGCCGTCAGCATCGCTCGCGCGGAACTCGCCGCGATTTGTCGGGCCGTCGGTGTCCTGGCTCCGCAGGACTCGGTCGAATTGCACAACCTGCCGCTCGTGGTCCACGTCAAGTGCAAGAAACGCGACGACACCGGCGACATCACGAATGAAGTGAAAGGCTACTCGCCCAAGAACGCCGAGTCGTCCGCCGCCACGAAGCTGGCCGCACCCTCGGCCAACGGCGGGACGACCAACCGCACGCCACCGTGGAAACGGTAACAGGAGAAGCCGCCATGCTCGAAGTGGAACTGCCGTACCCACTGAACGAAGGACTGGGCATCGCCGAGCCGAAGTCGATCACCGTTCGCTCTGTTTCCGGCGAAGACTACGACCGCATCACCGGCTACCAGTTGGGGCCGATTCCTGAATTCGCAACCACGTCCGACGAGGGGGTGCCATTTTGAGTTCACCTTCTCGATTGGACCTGGCATCGCAGTACGCCGAGTTGGGCTATCGGGTCTTTCCGTGCGTCCCCGGAACGAAACGTCCGATCACGCCCCGTGGGTTTCACGATGCGTCCGATGACCCATCGCAAATGGAACAGTGGTGGTCCCAATACCCCCACGCCAACATCGGCATCCCGACGGAAGGTTTGCTCGTCGTGGACATCGACGGTGTTGGGAACACCTGGCCCGGCGATCCCGGCCGGGCAGCGGACTTGGCGACCGCCGGGGCGATTGCACTCACGCCGCGTGGTGGACGGCACTATGTTTTCCGCCGACCTGCGGGTAAAGCCTGGCGCTGTTCCGTGGGTCAACTTGCGGCGGGTGTCGATGTCCGCACCGATGGCGGCTACATCGTGGTCGCACCCTCGGAGACCGAAAGCAGGACATACGGTTGGGTCGAAGGTTGCGACCTTTCGGACCCAGTCGAAAGGCTCCCCGAACCGCCCGCGTGGCTCGTCGATGTCCTCGACACCTTGGCCCCAGAATCGTCCACGCCGACCACAAATACGGCAATTTTTGGGGACGCTAACCCGATCCCATCGGGCCAACGCAATGCCACCCTGGCACGCCTCGCGGGTGGGATGCGGCGATTCGGGATGGGACAACGGGAACTGATGGCTGCGCTCCGCGAAACGAACCAAACGCGATGCGTCCCACCCTTGACAGAAGCGGAAGTCGAACGGATCGCCGCGAGTATCGCCCGCTATCGGCCCGATGAAGTGTCCGTGGCGGTCGCGGAGAATCACTACCAGCAGATGTTCGCCGAAGTGGTCGAGGATGATGACCCCGGCTTGCCCGATCCCGGCCCGATCCCCGACGAACTGCTCTGTGTCCCCGGTTTCATCACGGAGGTGATGCAGTACACTCTCGACACCGCACCTTACCCGGAGCCGGTGCTGGCCTTCGCCGGTGCCCTCACATTGCAAGCTCTACTGGCGGGACGCAAGGTCCGCGATGCGATGGACAACCGGACAAACCTGTACGTCCTCAGTTTGGCAAACTCCGGTGTCGGCAAGGACCATGCCCGTAAGATCAATGCCCGCATCTTGTATGAGGCCGGTTTAGCCGATTGTCTCGGCACCAGCTTTGCTTCCGGCGAGGGGATCGAAGATCGCTTGTTCATGCAACCGGCGACGCTGTTTCAGGTGGACGAGATTGATGGTCTCTTGCTCCGCGTGGGACAGGCCCGCGATGCCCGGCACGAAGCCGTCGTGTCGATGCTGCTCCAAATGTATTCGTCGGCATCCAGCATCTACGTCATGCGGGCGAAGGCGAATCAAGAGCGAGTGGTAATCGATCAACCGTGCTTATGTTTGTTCGGCACCGCCGTACCGAAGCACTTTTACGAATCACTTTCGGCCCGTCTCATGACCAACGGCTTCCTCGCGCGTTTGCTGATCCTGGAGTGCAGAGGCCGTGGCGTGGGTCGGGATGATACCGAACGGCCCATCCCCAATTCGATCCTCGAAGCCGCCCGTTTCTGGGCCGACTTCCGCCCCGGCGATTCGGGCAATCTGGCCGATTGGCATCCGACACCGCTCCGCGTCTCGCAAACGGATGAAGCCTCTGTCGTGTTCCGCGAAATCCGCGAACGTGCCGATGGTGAGTACGTCCGCAGCGAGCTGGAGAACGACCCCGCGGGCATGGCGATCTGGGCACGCGCCTACGAAAAGGCCCGCAGACTCGCACTGCTCTACGCGATCAGTGCGTGCCGGGAGAACCCGCTCATCACGCCCGATGCCGCGACCTGGGCTGGCTCGTTCGTCGAACACCAAACCCGGCGGATGCTCTACATGGCCCGGCACCACGCCAGCGAGAGCGAGTTCGACGGCAAACGGAAACGTCTGCTCGAACTGTTGGGACAATGGCAGCGGCAGTACGGAGACGAGTGGATGCCGTTCTGGAGGGTCAACCGCCGCCTGCCGTGGTCGAGACGCGAACACGAGGACGTGCGCGACACTCTCCTGCAACAGCGACTCATCGAAGCGGGACAACGCACGACCGGCAAACGTGGTCGTCCCGGCCTCTACTACCGACTCACGGCCGTGGCAGCAGCCGAGGAGGGGACGCGATGAACGATTTATTGCCATTATTGCGTTTCGGGAGAGCAGCAGAAAACGCTGAAAAACAAGGGAGAAACGAATTATTGCATTTCTTGTATTTCTTACGCTCGGGCGCGATGACGGGGGTGAACAGGGATTCGCGCGCAGGGAGCAAAAATGGAATAAATGCAAAAAATACTCTCTCTCTTCTATCTCTATTCCCCTCCCCCTATGCACCCGAGGGGACGCGACCAATTGTTTTGGGACAGAACCGTGGAACAGACATGTACAGGAATCGGGAGGCTTGAGATGCGGACGACGATGCGACACCGATTGGCTCGACTCCGTGAGTCGCTCCCCCATGCGGGGGCTCGTTACGGCGACTGGCTCAGCGTGGTGATACGGGCACGTCTCCAGTCCCTGGCGGACGGGACAAAACCACCCAG
>JAIXLE010000209.1:2863-3082 GCA_026931725.1 Bacteroidales bacterium | reverse complement strand
TTGCCGCCGAACACACAAGCTCAGCAGCCCCGCCGGGACACCCCCAGCGAACAGGGCCACCGAGACACGATACCCAACCCCATCACGAGGCGGGGTCTGCTGCAGCGACTCGTTCGGCTTATCTTAAGCCACCACTCCGCCACACGGACACCGACCTTACACCTGTATTTCCGCCAGCCACGATACCATCAGAGCCTGGGGTCGCCAACCACACAGAAC
>JAIXLE010000209.1:1752-2683 GCA_026931725.1 Bacteroidales bacterium | reverse complement strand
GATACCCAACCCCATCACGAGGCGGGGTCTGCTGCAGCGTCTGGTTCGGCTTCTCACGCGCCACCACCAATTCTGCCGCACGCCAACACCCCAGTTCGCTTCTCTGCCGCCAACCGCAGCACCACCAGCATTCCGAGAGACTTTAGCGACTCGAACACGCTAACGCAAGAGTGCAAACACGATTCCTAACACAAATCTCAATACAAGTCGATGATCGAACCCCACCCACAGCCAACCACCAGACTCTCAAGCCAGTAACAGCCAGCAGTCACTCGCAGACACAATGACGGTTCTCGCAGTCACAGCCAGTGACAATTCGCTGTCACTCACAACAATAATGCCGGTTCTCGCAGTCACCACCAGTCGTGATACTGCATCTCGCGGCAACACCGGACAGAATGATAGCGCGCACAGCCGAACAACAAAGCTCACCTGCCGGCGGGTCACCAGTGAACTAACCAGACGAACCCGAAGTACCCCAGGTTGGCGACCGTCATGAGCACCCAATCCTCTACAGCCATCCGGTCGGCCAGCACCCGCGCGCCGTATGCCACGGCTACCGCGGCGATGGCGACTGTGGCTGGCCCGCGCCACTGCCGCCAGTGGGCCACCGCGAAGAGGAACGGGCCGACCCCCGGGACCAAAACACCTAGCCCCCACCATAGGCTGGTGGTGAACGCCCGCCATAGGATGAGTAGCCCACATCCGCCCGCGACGCATTGCGCCAGAACGAACACCACACCGCAGAGAGTTTCCACGTTGAGCCTCGGTCGCTGCAACGGCTCACACAGCCGAACGTACAAGCTCAGCAGCCCCGCCCCTGCACAAGGGACGAACAAGGCCACCAAGGGACATACACAATCCAACCCACTTGGCGGGGTCTGCTGCAGCGACTGGTTCGGCCCGCCTCCGCGGGACACCAGCCACACAC
>JAIXLE010000209.1:0-1260 GCA_026931725.1 Bacteroidales bacterium | reverse complement strand
AGCAGCCCCGCCGGGACACCCCCAGCGAACAGGACCACCGAGACACGATACCCAATCCAACCACGAGGCGGGGTCTGCTGCAGCGCCTGGTTCGGCGTGCTCGATTACCCTTCGCAGGATGGCCTGGATGTACTCTTCCGGCTCGTCGCGGACTGCAACTTCCAGGTCAGGGAGCAATCGAGCCGCGATCTCGGGGTAATGGTCAATCGCAGCCGCCACCGACGCGCGAATGTGCGGTTCGGGATGGCGGAGGTACTCGTACAGCAAGTCCAACCTGGTGCCGACCGCTTGCCGGGCAACCGCCACATCCGCCAGTTCACGCGCCAGTTCGGCAGCCAGAGTGGAGCCCTTCTCTGCCGCGATCCGCTCGAAGATTGCTACCGACTGCGAAGTCGTAGCGTGACAGGCCAAGCCCGAATGACCATCCGCGATAGAGGCACACATCAGGGCAGCCATCGAACGGTCGGGAACTTCGTCGGCCTCCAGCAGTTGGTACAGGAACGGTACGACGGTGGCTGAGGCCGGGTAAACCGTACCTTGGTGCCAGACCGTCTCGAACAGGAGGTCCCACGCAAAGTCACGGTGATCTGGGTCATCGGATACTGCTGCGCGGAGCAGGGCCGGAACATCGGTCGCCGGTCCGTGGGCGTGTGTGACCGCACACCAGTCCACGTCGCCTAGCCCAGTTAACGCGGGCGGGTCAGGGGCGAATTGGTACATCTCGACTAGATCCTGATGCGTCATCCGTCCCCCCGCAGTTCAGTTACCTTCCCCGCCGAACAACAAAGCTCAGCAGCCCCGCCGGGACACCCCCAGCGAACAGGACCTCCGAGGCAAGCTAACCAATCCCATCATGAGGCGGGGTCTGCTGCAGCGACTGGTTCGGCTTCTCGCGCGCCGCCACTGCGATTCGCTTCTCCGCCACCAACCGCGTTGCCGGTTCTCGCAGTCGCTGCCAGTCGTGATACCGTTTCTCGCAGTCGCCGCCAGCCGTGATACCGGCTCTCGCAGTCGTTGCCAACCGCAATACCGTTTCTCGCAGCCACAACCAAGCACCTGAATCTCAAGTCAGTGACAACACACTGTCACCGCCAGCCGTGATACCGTTTTTCGTGGCCACCGCGAATCACCGGAACCTCAAACCAGTGACAACACGCTGTCACTCACAACAATAATGCCGGTTCTCGCAGTCACCGCCAGCCACAATAATACCGGTTCTCGCAGCAACACCAGCCACAATGATCGCTCGCACAGCCGAAC
>JAIXLE010000047.1 GCA_026931725.1 Bacteroidales bacterium | reverse complement strand
GTACTCAGCCCTGCGAACAGCGTTCGGATCAGAGGCCGGGACCGGCATTGGCCGCGCCGAAGCGCCGTCCGTGACGATCGCAACGTACCCACCGTCCCATTGGGGGACATGGAGAAGACTCAGCGGCGGATCGCCCGGAATGATCTCCCGGAGGGGGTACTCGGACACGCCTTCAAACCAGACGGTCAGGTGGTCTCGTGTTGAGTTGCGAGACGGTTCGGCTGGTTCCGGCTCGTCCTTCGGCAGGTGGTCGCGCGGCAGTTCGCTCCCCGGCAAAGCCCCGACCGACCGGAGAAAGGCGGCCACTTCGGGGTGCTGGAAGTGCATTGCGTAGTCGAGCGGGGAGAGTCCGAACCCGTTCACAAAATTGACCACCGCCCCGTGCTCGACCAAGTACCGGACCACGTCCAAGTGGCCACCGTGGGCGGCTGACAAGAGCGACCAAGATCCTGGTTGGCCGTGAATCAGGCCGTTCACATCAGCCCCTAACTCGCATAGCCATTGGACAGCCGGTAAATCGCCTCGGCCAGCGGCATCATCGAGAACCGTCGATTTCCCAATAACTGGAGTGTTTAGGTCGGCCCCCCGATCAGCCAAGAGCTCCGCCACCCCCGACTGTCTGTCCCATAAGGCGAACTGAAACCACACGTTTAGCGTCTGCTGACGGGCGACTGGACTCTCTTCGTATTGGGGGTCATCCAAGTACGCGGCGACTGAGCCCACATCTCCTCGGGTGATGGCGGCGCGTACGTTCGTCTTTGCGGCCGATCGGTCATCGGTGCTCATTTCCACTTCCCATTGATGAACTGTATGGCGATCGACTGCAGTGCGGTTATGATGTCGGACTTATTGCCGTTCTCACCCACGACCGTTTCGAGTGCCGTGAGGACAGCCTTTGCGTACACGGCTCCATTCTTTGGTGTCGTGTGCCCGGGCCACAGAGGTGCCCAGACCAAGTTCTGATATCCGAAGATAGGGTCGATGCCATAGGATTGGAGAATCTTTTGGGCCGCCAAGGAGTCCTTGTTGGCCTCCACCCCCTTGCCTTTTTTCATGACGATGTGGTGCGCGTGGGGTTGCGGAGAACCCGCCGGCCAACTTGCAATATGGTTGCCGTCCTTCGTTTGGCCGAGCTGATCCACCCCGCCCGTCCCAATAGTTGTGCCGTTCAGCCAATCGGTGAAGTTCACTTCGCTCGGGTCCCTAAGATCGACTTTACCCTGAATCGTGGGGGCCGCGTTCACCAGGTTCACGACTGCTTGCCTTGAAGAACCGGTGATGGTCCGACCATTAATTGACGCTGGACGGCCATTCCCATTCTTCTCGAACACCGCGTAGGTTTTAGTGGCCGCCGTTAGATCTTCATAGATGTAATATGTGTACGCATTATGTGCCCAGACCGAGAAGCCCCAGTCCTCGCCGCCGACGAAGTAGGTGTGCCAGTCGGCTACCCGCAGGTTGTACACCACCTCGACAGTACCCGTGTCGACCACCGCCTCGACCAGTACCGTCGACCCGTCCTCGCACACCAGACGGTCGCCCGCTGCCAGCTGGAAACACGCGATCCAACCCTTCGTGGCCTCCTGAAACGGGTGCTCGCCAGTGGTCCGGATCAGCCGACCGCCGGCCGTCAGGTGCCAGACCCGGCCAAGACGCTCGAACACCTCCTCGACCACCTTGTAGTCGTTCGCACTCGACCGATCGTGCTCGTCCCGACTCAGCACCCGATCACCGACTTTCAGCGTCTCGATTGCCTGCAACCCGCCCGGTGTCCGCAAGAGCGTGCCGGCACAGAAGCACGCGGCCAGCAGGCGTTTGCACGGGGCCCCGACCAGGGCATCGGCCAGCCTGGCGATCGCCTGGCCCAGCAGACCGTCTCGTACACGTCCATGACCAGGGCCACATTCTCGGCCCCGACGGCCTCGACCAGCATCCCCTGGACACTGTCACAGTCCAACTTCATGACCTTCAGCAGGCTGCGAAGCAAGTGTGTCAGTCAGGTCGCATTAGTCGTCGTCTTCGGGCAATTCCACATAAAATGTCCAAGGGGCAGTCATTTTATCTATCCATGTGAAATCAGGATTTGCCATTCCATGTACATAGAAGTAACCGGCGATGCTAGCACACTGCTCACGGGAAACCAAGTATGCCGCGGGATACCGACTAATGCTTTGCCCAATAGGCAAAGTAATCACAGTATCCATATCATCCGAAGTTTTTACTATTGATACAAAGTTGCATTGTGACATCTCGACATAAAATCCGAGTTGTCCAGTGTATGCCATAACTAGGGACGGTCCGACCGATAAATTCTCACTGAGAAAGATAGAGCCACATCCCGTTCCTGCTCGCCAGAATTTTTCATCGCGACCTAGTACATCTCCGATGATTCTTTCGAGCGTAGGGTTCCAAATCCGTCTCTCACTAGGAGGTGAGTATATTATAACATTAGACACTGTTACAATCTCCAAATCAAGGGTTGAATGCTCTCCACTGTTCCAAAGTCATCGGTTGTAGTGCGGTAGATTCCGTTGCAGTAAACTTGGTCACGTCATCATGAGCATCACGTATATAAAGTTCAGTAATACCAAACCAAGATAGAACTTTAGATAAATTTTTAAGACATCCATCAGAAAATGCACACAATGTCCTGTCTGAGTCCATCTTAAGATGTTGCGGCAATGATTTAGTTAGACCAGCAGATGCCAAATACAAGCATGTGAACTCGGCGTGTGCTAAGAATTGGGGCATTTGGTTGAATTGGCCTGGATTCTCCAGCTGCAATCGTTGCAATAACTGCTTTCGAATACTTCCCTGGTATAGCCGCCACGGACGCATTGCAACCGCATTCGGAACATCTTTATTTACCCCGAATACGGGATCATCATCAATGACCACCTTTGCGACAGTCGAGCAGTATTGATTGTCAATGGGTGATGTGCTATTCGGTTGCAAGGCATCAAGGCCGTGTTCTGCCCTGAACTCGCAGATCTCTGGGTCACAGGTATTATGTGCCCAGACCGAGAAGCCCCAGTCTTCGCCGCCGACGAAGTAGGTGTGCCAGTCGGCCACCCGCAGGTTGTACACCACCTCGACAG
>JAIXLE010000120.1 GCA_026931725.1 Bacteroidales bacterium | reverse complement strand
GTACGCGCAGGATGCCACACGGGCCAAGGTGCGGTTCACGCAGTATCTGGAGCAGTACCCCACCGACGATGCCGCCCGCAACGAATTCGCCGGGTTCTTGGTGACGCACGGTGACTATGCCGCGGTCCCAGAACTCTACACCGCGCATCCCGCCAACGATCGCGGACAACTCATCCTCATGAGTGCCTACGCCCTCAAGGGTGACTTTGATGCCGCCGAGGCCATTAGCCGAGCCGTGCTGGCGAAGAACCCCGATGACACCCAAGCGGAAAAACTCCTCGCCGACATCCTGAATCGGAAGAAGAATACCCTTCAAGCTCAACAGATTTACGAACGTCTTGCCGCTCAGGCGGGAGCCGATCCCTCCATTCATGTCCGGCTCGGACAGGTGTATTTGCTGCAACACAATTTTGAGGCCGCACTCGGTCAGTTCCGTGCCGCCCAAGTGGCCGGGGTCCGGGGAACCGAGGTGCGTCAAGGTTTCATTGATGCCGCCGCCGGGGCACCCGCCGCAGTGCTGACCCCGGAAATCCAAACGATCGTCAATCAAATTGATGCCGCCATTCGTACCACACCCACAACGGACCCGGTGTTGCTATCCCGGCTCGGTTGGGTACTGGAACGCTACAAAGAGTTCGACCGGGCCGCCGCGGTTCTGGAACGGGCACTGGCCCTGAAACCCGATGACAACGACTTACGCAAACAGTTGTTCGGCCTGCTCATCGGTCAGGGGAAGATCACCGAGGCGTTGGCCTTGGTGCCGGGGAACCGTTCCGACCCCGCGATTCGCCGCATGATGATTGATGGCTACCTGCGTGCGGGGGATCTCCCGGCTGCCTCACGCGAAGCCGCCACCCTGCACGCCGAACAACCCAATGATGTCGAAGCGACCCGCCTACTGGCCGACATCACCAGTTGGAACGGGCAGTACGCCGAGTCGCTGGCGTTGTTCGAGCAACTGCAACAACGCACGCCGAACGACCCAGAACTGGCACGCCGAATCGCGGAGGTCACGCTCTGGAGCGGGAACCCGGAAAAAGCAGTCGGACTGTTCGCGGCCATCTTGGAAAAACGGTTCGACCAACCGCCGGTGTGGTTCGGGTTCATCGACGCGGCCGCCGGGGTGAAGTCCCTCTCCACGGATGAGTACAAACTGGCAGCCCGCATTGCGCGGCAACCGTCCATCCAGGCCAGCACGAACCCGGCACTGCTTACCCGGTTGGCCTGGGTGTTCGTGCGGGAACATCACCAGGAACAAGCCCGGCCACTGCTCGATCGGGCACTGGCCCAGAAACCGGCTCTGCCCGCGGAGAAACGAGAACTCGCGGGCATCCTCGCGGCGGCGGGCCGTCCCAAAGAAGCGTTGTTCCTGTACGATGGCATCCAACCGCTGACCGCCGATGACCAACTCGCTTTGACGAACATTTACAGTTCCCTCAAACGATTCGATGATGCCGAGCAGGCCATCCGGGCGTACCTCACGGCTCATCCCGGTGCGCCGACCGGAGAACGACTCCTGGCCGATGTCCTCAGTTGGAAGCCGGATTACCCCGCTGCTTTGAAGCTGTTTCAACAGTTGCTCGCCGATGACCCGGACAACCTCACGCTGCGGGTCCGCCGCGCCGAAACGACACTCTGGAGCGGCGATTCCGAAAAAGCCGTGGAACTGTTTGCGCGATTGCTCACGGAACACCCCGATGATCGTTCCATTCTCGTGGGGTTCGTGAATGCTGCCAGCGCCGCGGAGACATTGTCCGAAACCCAAAAGAACCTGGTTCGCAAAGTCGTCGCGGAAACGCCGTTCGCACCAAATGATGCCGCGTTGCTCGGTCGTCTCGCCTGGGTCTTCCACCGGGCCGGGTTGAACGACGACGCGAACCGCACCGCCGATGCGGCTGTCGCGCTCGGGCCAACCGATCCCCAAGTCCGCAAGCAACTCGGCGGCGTGCTAGCCGCAATCGGGCGATTCGATGCCTCCGTGCAGATGTTCGCGGGGTTAGCCCTCGGCCCGGCGGAGCGTCTGGAATTGGCGAACCTCTACGCGGCTGCCAAAAACTTCCCCGCTGCTGAGGACGCGATCCGGGGTTACCTGTCCGCCAAGCCCGACGATCCGGTCGGCCGCCGGTTGCTCGCTGACATTCTGGCCTGGGGTGGCCAGTACGATGAATCGTTGAAAATTTATGCGGAACTGCTGGCCAAACAACCACACGATCCGAACCTCACACTCCGCATCGCCGAGGTCAACGTCTGGGCGAACCGCCCCCAACAGGCACTCACGCCGCTCACCAAGGCATTGGAAAAAACATTCGATCAACCCCGCCTCTGGCCCGTATTCCTCGACGCGGCTTCCGCCGTCAACGATCTGACTCCGGCCCAACGATCGCTGGCCGTGCGTATCTTCCTCAAAATCGACTGGAACCAGTGGGACGATGTCGGTCGGTTGGCTCGGTTGGGCAAACTCCTGTATCGTGTCGATCAGCGAGACGAATCCGCTGAAGTTCTTAACCTGGCTCGGACGTTACGCATCACGGACCCGGCCACACGTCGAGAACTCGCTTGGGCATTGGCCGATTGCGGTCGAGTTTCAGAAGGAATCGCGCTCTTTCAGGGCATCCGCCCGAGTGTCGCGGATCGCCGCGCCCTGGCCGGGTTGTACGCCACGGCTCAGAAATACGATGATGCGGAAAAAGAGTATCGTACCCTCCTGGCCGCCAGCCCGGATGATCTCGATTTGACCCTGGAACTCGGTGGCGTGTTCATCGCCACGAAGAAATACGCCGAGGCCATCCGACTCTATGAACAACTGTTGACCCAGAACCCGGACAACGCGGCTCTGAAGGTGCGAATCGGAAACGCCTATCTGGCCGCGGCGGAACCGGAACGGGCGTTGCCTCTGTTCACCCAGGTTTTGCAGAACGCGTTCACCAACCGCGATGCCCGCATCGGCTTCGTCAACGCGGCGGCGGAAGCTCGGATTTTTACGGCCTCACAGACCCGGCTCGCCCGCAAACTGGCAGAAGCCCCGGAAACGCTGCAAGCGAATGACCCGACGTACCTATCGCGGCTGGCCTGGGTGTTGATCCGAGAAGGAGAAACCGGGCCTGTTCCGCGTCTGTTAGATCGAGCCGTCGCCATATTACCGGATCGGGTGGCCGTGAAACGGGAAGTCGCGGGTGTCCTGGCCGCCGCGGGTCGAGCCCGAGAAGCGCTCGCCCTCTTCGGTACGGAGATGACCCAGGCGGACGATCATTTCGGACTCGCCAACATCTACGCGGCCCTCAAGGATTTCGCGCCGGCGATCGTTCAGGTGCGTTTGTACCTTCAAGCACGCCCCGATTCCGAGAAGGCCGAACGGTTGCTCGCCGATCTGCTGAGTTGGAGCCGCGAATACGATGAAGCTCTGGCCCTGTTCCAGAAGCTGAAAAAGCGAGAACCTCACAACCCGGAAATCCCCATCCGCATCGCGGAAACGACCCTCTGGGCTAACCGCCCCGAAGAAGCGCTGCGACTCTTCACGGCGATTCTGGCCGAGAACCCAGATCAGCCGAAAGTGGTCCCCAGCTTCGTGTCGGCCGCGTTCGAGAGTGCATTCCTTCCGCCAGAATCGCTTCGAGTAGCCGACCGTGTCCGTGCCCTGCTGACCGCGACACGGGAAGAAGTTTATGGACCCGCCGGGCTCGGTGGTAGCGTGGTTGCCGGGGGCATGATTATGCATCAAACCGAACCGCTCACCCTGGCCCGGCTCGCCTTCGTCCTGCAACGCGGAGGACAAGACGCGGTTGCGGATCGCCTCTTCACCCAGGCCGCCGCCGCGATTTCTCCCACACAAACTAGCTTGCGTTCGGATGTCGGCACGATTCTAACTGTCGCCGGGCACGACACGGCCGCGCGGGAACTGCTCGCCGGGCTCCCGTTCGTAATCGAAGATCGTGATCGGGCCGCGCGGATTCATGCCGCCGTCCGAGACTTCCGCGGCTGCATCCGCATTTGCCGTGAGATTTTGGCCCGTGCCCCGGAGAACAGCCAAACCGAACGCCTACTCGCCGATGCGCTGACTTGGAACCGCCAGTACGACGAAGGACTGGCCCTCTTGCGGAAACTGCTACAGCGGATGCCGAACGACCCGGACCTCCCCGCCCGCATCGCGCAAACTCTCGTCTGGGCGGAGCGTCCAACGGAAGCCCTGGAACTGTACAGTGCGGAATTGCGGAAACGGGGGGACCGTCCCCAACTGGTGCGGGGTTTCTTCGAGGCCGGAGCCGCCGCTGGGGCACTGACGGCTGATGAAGTCGCACTGGCCACTCGGTTGTATCGGGATGTACCGCTGTTGCGTGACATCACCGATCCGGTGTTCCTGGCGCAATTGGGCCGAGTTCTGCAACTCGCAGGGTTAGAGGAGGCCGCCAACCAGGAACTCGACCGTGCCGTGGCCGCCAAGCCTGACGATCCGCAAACGCGCCGCGCACTGGCCATCGTTCTCGCGGAAACGGGCCGTTCAGAACGGGCGCTCGCTCTGTTGTCAGGACCGAACGCCGACCCGGAAGATTATCGCCAGGTGGCCTATATTCTGAGTGCGGTCAAGAACTTCCCCGGTGCCGTGCAGGCGGCGGAGCAGTTCCTGGCCAGTCGTCCGAACGATCTTCAAGCCAAACGGTTGCTCGCTGATGTCCTCAGCTGGAAAGGCGATTATTCCGCTTCCCTCGCCCTGTTCCAGAAACTGCACGCGGCCCACCCCACCGATCAAGAATTGGCCGTTCGGATCGCCGAAGTGACGCTCTGGTCCGGGCAATATGCCGAAGCCGCTCAGGCTTTCTACCCATTGCTCCAGACCGGAGTTGCGACATCCGCCGTGCGAGCGGGTTTCGCGTCCGCCGTGGCAGCCCTCACGCACCCAGCCCCGGAATTCGTGGATCGCGTGGAAAAAATCGCCGCCGGGCTCACCCCGGAACAAGTGACCGCCGATCCCCTGACTGCGGGAAGACTTGCGGTGACGCTCCAACGTGGTAAACGGACCCGTGGTGCCGAACGACTCGCCGAGCGACTCGTGCAAGTCCAACCCCAAGCCACCGCCGATCGCCGAGAACTTGCCGGAATCCTGGGATTGTTGGGTCAGCGAGATCGGGCGTTGGAACTGTTCGCCGGGCTCAAACTCACCCCTGCCGATCGGCTCAACCTCGCCGGGTTGTACGCATCCGCTGAGAACTTCGATGCTGCCGAGAAAGAGTACCGCGCCATTCTGGCCGTGGACCCGACCAACTCCCGTGTGATGCGGTTACTCGCCGAGTTACTCAGTTGGAAGAAAGACTATGCCCAGTCCATTGAGTTGTACAAATCTCTGCTCAAACAGTCACCGCAGGACTCGGAACTCTTGACGAAACTGGCAGAAGTTCAGTTCTGGGCGGGTGACTTTGCCGCGGCGGCACGCGGATTGGATCGGGTCATCACCACCGGGAAGCCAGCATTGCCGTTGGTGACGACCTTTACCGCGGCCGTGGCCAACATGGACCCGGTCGACCCGCCACTGGAGAAAGCCGTGGTCGGTCTAGCGAAACGGCCAGAAATCCAGGCCGCGACAGATCCGATGTTCCTGGCCAACATGGCCTGGGTTCTGCACCGTGCCGGAGATGCCCCCGCAGCGAGAACCTTCGTGGATGCAGCATTGGCCCTCCACCCGCGTGACCCGCAAGTCCGAAAAACCCTCGCGGGTGTGCTGGAGGTCATGGGCCGCACGACCGAAGCCGCCGCCCTGTTCCAAGGGTTGATCCTGGATGAAGGCGACCGCTTCCGGCTCGCTGGGCTCTACTCCGCCGATAAACGCTACCCACTCGCGGAGGAACAACTGACCGCCATTCTCACACTGTCGCCCCGCAACCCCAAGGCTCGCCGAATGATGGCCGATGTGCTGAGCTGGGATGGAAAGTACACCGCATCCCTCAAACTGTTTGCAGAACTGAAAGAAGAATTCCCCCAGGATGCCGAAATCCCCGTCCGTATCGCTGAGGTCACGCTCTGGGATCGCCAATATGATGCGGCGGCGAAACTGTTCCGCGAACTGTTGGCCAAGAACCCTCAGCAACCCGCGCTGTGGCCGTATCTGATTGATGCCCTCGCTAGTGCGGAACGCTTCACCGATGACAGCTTGGTGATTGTTCGGACGATCAATGACCAGACTCAAAAGCCCGATGCAAAGCTCATACAAACGATGTTCCCAGCGGAACGCGGCATCACCCGACTTCCGGGGGTGTTTCTGTCTCGGTTAGCTTGGGTGCTGCAACGGGGCGGAGACAGCAACGCCGCGAATGCGATTCTCGATCGTGTTCTTGCCCGCGAGCGGATCGAACCGGAAGCCCAGCGAGAACTGGCCGGTGTCCTCTCAGCCGTGGGCCGATACCGGGAAGCCATTGCGCTGTACAACACGGCCCAACTGGACACCGCCGATCGGCTCCGACTCGCGGAACTCAACGTCGCCGTCAACGACTTCCCCACGGCGGAACGGCAACTGCGTGAACTGGCCCGCCAAAAGCCGAAAGATGTGGAGATCAAACGGTTGCTCGGTGATGTCCTGATCTGGTCCCGTCAATACCCCGAAGCGCTCCGCGTCCTCTCCGAGGCGCGCCAATTGGCACCCGATGACTCGGCCATCCTCGGGCGTTACGCCACAGCGAGTGTCTGGAACCATGACCCGGAAACCGCACTGACGCTCCTGCAACCGCTACTCACCCGGAACCCGGATCAACCCCAACTCTGGCAGCCGTACCTTGATGCGGTCGCCGCGGTGAAAACCGTTCCCACGGAATACCGGAAGACTATCGCAACCGTTTCGGCCCGTTTGGCGGACGATCGGAACAACACCGATCCCTCACGATATGTCACACTGGGTAAAGCTCTGTCGCGGGTAGGACAGGGGGAACAAGCCTTGCGGATGGTGACAGATGCGGTCACGGCGAATCCGCGTAACGCACAACTGCGGAAGCAATACGCGGACCTGCTCTCGTCCATGGGGCGTTACTCCGAAGCCGAGGCCCAGTATCGGCTACTCTTGCAACAAGAGCGTCAGGAACGCCGCAATCGTCAGAATCGGTGATCGGAACGCAAGCCTTGCTCGCCATTCCCGCCATTTTCGTCGAGAACAATGGTGTGATTGGTGAGTGGCGTTCGGTTATTCCTCCGGTGGCCGTTGCGCCGATGGTGTGGGACCGGGTTTCCCCGGTGTGAGCGGCAAACGCAGAGTAAAAGTGGCCCCATCACCGATAGCGTTATCCACCAGCACATCCCCGCCATGTTCTCGGAGCGTTTTGCGACTGACCGACAAGCCCAACCCGGTACCGCGTGCCCCCTTCGTACTGACGAATGGCTTGAAGATCAATTTGAGCTTATCCGGTGGAATCCCGCCGCCGGTGTCCGTGACGATGATTTCGACAAACTGACCATCATCGGCTAAGCGAGTTGTGAGTGCCACCCGAGCCGGGGTGCGGCCCTCCGTGGCATCGACCGCGTTGCTCACGACATTGAGCAAGGCCCGGTGGATGCCTTCCGAATCACTTTCGATGAGTGGGAGTGTTCCGGGTGTCCAGGTGAGTTCCACCTGGGCATCGTTGGCCCGTCCCCGCACGACCTCCAGGACATCCGCCACGATGTCGTTGATCGCCGTCGGTTCAAAACCGGGTTCCCGCTCTTTACTGTAACTGAGCATGTCCAGAATCAGTTCGTCGATGCGGATTTGGTTCTTCTCGACGAGTCGCCAGCCTTTGCGGATGAGTTCCTGGTCATCGCCGTCCAACCCCATGCGGACCATGTCGCTCCCGAAACGGACTCCCTGCATGATGTTCTTAATGTGGTGCGACAATGCCGCAATTGTCTGGCCGACCGCCGCGAGCCGTTCCGATTGCACCATCGCCTGATAGTAACGTGTCTCTTCGACGGCCAGCGCGGCCTGATGGGCCACCGCCACGGCCAGCCGAAGATGATCTTCCGAAAACCGCATTCCATCAGGAGAACGATGAACCTGGGTCGAACCGCTGTTCGTGGGTGGCTCCTGAGTGTCGAGGAACAGCACGCCCACGGTTTCATGTCGGCTGGTCATGGGAACACAGATGATTTCATGCAGCCGATGCCGGGCGACACTTTCGCCACCACGAAAACGCTCATCATTCGTGGCATCGGTTGTGAGAATCCCCTGACGTTCACGCAAGACATAGTCGGCCACCGTGCGACTAATGACGAACTCGCCGGTATCCACGGCGGGCTTGCGAGAACGCACGGCCTTGGGAATGAGGTCGCCGGTTTCCGGGTCGCGGAGGAGGACGCAACCGTGATCCGCATCGGTCGAATGCAGAATCAGATCGACCACTCGACCCAACAGTTCATCGACATCGAGAATCGCGCTGACGGCATTGGCCGCCTCGTACAGCACCGTGAGGTTAGCAAGACGGGTCTTGAGCCAATCCGTCGTGGCAGTCTGTGGGCGACGCAGCATCTCACTCCCGGCATCCGCCGCTACGGAACGCAGAATCGCCGAGGGGAGATCGGTGCCGGGCTGCACTACCAACCGCAGGCGTTCCGTGCGGTCCTCATCGCGGGAGAGCGGGGAAGGCTTGGCCGGGCCATCCAATTCATACCGTAAGACACTGTCGCCAATCTCGATCCGGTCGCCGTGCCGTAGGTCAATGACGCGGATGCTCCGACCATTGACGATGGTGCCGTTGCCGCTCTCCAAGTCGTACAACTGGTAGCCCCGACTCGCTGTCAGTCGCAATTCCATGTGCTTGCGCGACACCCGATTGTCTTGCAGTGGAATCGGGTTCGACGAATGCCGACCGACCGTGATGCTGGGTCCGGTGAGGTCGAACGATTGCCCCGTGTTGGGGCCAGCAATGATCGTCAATTTCGGCACGATAGTTCCGTCCAGGCGACAGAGCGGCGTGGGCGTGATGTCACAGAGTACCCGCAAATGGGCGACCCTGGCAACCATTCAATCTGTAGTCTCATGAGAGTCTCCGATCTGGCCGCCCGATTGGATGATGCGTTGTTCCACTTCCGCCATGAATTCCGTGAAGGTGTGATCGTCGGCAAAAATGTCTCGCGGGAAGATATGGTTGCTCGGACCCGGAGCGACCACGACGAAATCATCGGGGAGCCGTACCGTGCGGATGATGCACGACCAGAAGAAGATGCCCTGGCCGTGGGCCATTTCCACTTGGAATCGGTCGAGGAAGAGTTCATACGCGCGTGGCCCGAGTCCGGCCTGATAGGCGGGGTCCACGGTCAGGGCGACGGTCAAGTTCGTGCGGGCCAGCTTACGGAGCTTGGCATCCGTGGACCAGCCCGCAACACCCAGAAACAGAATGGAGATACCGAGAATCACACTCAGAACTGGGCCAACACCCAACACTCCTTCCAGAAACCCCATCAGCAGTACGAGGAACAGCCCCACGCCGATGAAAGCCCTGGCGTTCTGGCGGCTCTTGTGCTTCAACTGCTGGAAGAACGGCTCACGCACCAGCACTTCTGGGGTAACCCGCAACACATCATCGCGTGTCAGTTCAAATTCCATCCGTCGCATGAATATCAGTTCCCTTTCGGGGGGAGGAACTGTGTGAGATCGAGTCCGTTGGACCCCACATGATGATCGAGTAAGTCGATTTGGCCGCGACTCTTCAACCCCAAAAGGGTTCGACCCATTTCTTCCCACCAGATCGCGGTGAGAATGTGTGGGTTCGTGGCCCGGAGTCGATTGTATTGCTCAAAACGCTTCTGGAACGATTCCGCGTCGGCGGCGGCCAGGGCGTGCTTTTCTCGGCGGTACGCCTCGGCTTGTTCTTGTGCCCGGAATCGAGTGGCTTCCGCTTCTCGCAGTCGCACGGTCGATTCCTGCTCCGCCTGATTGATCCGCGTGCGAATCGCGGTTTGGGCCTGATTCACAGCCTCGAACGCATCGCGGACTTCCGTAGGAGCGGCGAGGTAATCCACACTGACCCGTTGCAGCGACAACCCCAACCGGAGCGGAGCCAAACGCTCGGGGAGTCGTGCCATCAGCCACGGTGGCAGTGCCGCCCGGCTCGTCAGGAGGACGGCATCAACGGTCTGCCCGGCCACCCACTCCGCCATTGCGGCCTCGGTTTCCCGGCGGAGCAGCTCATCGACCATCAAACGATTGGCAACGTAATCATCGAGTTCCCCATCACGTTCGTCAATCGCATATTCGACCACTAACTTCAGATTGACATGATTCTGATCGCCCGTGAGTAACTGACCGACCGGGGTAAAACCCGCATCGTCTCCGGCGCTGGGGTCGTAGCCGACATCCAGTTGGCGAACGGTGCGGACCCGGATCCGGTCCACGCGGTCGATTCCCCACGGCCAGCCGATCCACAACCCCGGTCCCGGACGGGCCACCACAGCTCCGAACCGCCGCACCACGGCTCGTTCGTCGGCACGAATCTGATAAATGCCCGTCATGAACCACAGAATCAGGGCGGCGAGCAGCAGGGAGCGGAGCCGGAGCATGGGTCACTTTGTGTTCTGGGGAAGTTCGTGCGTCGGCGGGGTCAGCAACCGATCGAACAGCGGATGGCGAGTCGAGAGGAGAAGCACATCACGGGTTTCCGCGAGTAGGCTCTGATATGCCTTTAACTTTTGCAGGAACACATAAAATGCGGGGTCTTTGGCTTGCGCCTCGTTCCGAATGCGGTCGGCTTCGACATCCGCACGGCTTTCGATGAGCTGCTGATTCGCCCGCGCGGTCGCCTCAATGGTGCGAGCTTCCTTGTCGGCGGTGCTGAGAATGTCGGCGGCTTTTTGACGGCCTTCACTCTCGTACTCGGCCACCTTGCGGGAGCGTTCGCTGCGGATCCGTTCGGCGATGCTGGCCCGCACGGCTTCCGGGTAGGCGAAACGCCGAATCCGCAGGTCGATCAGTTCGATTCCATATTCCGTAAGGACTTGTTGAGGGAGGGAATCCGCGTTCTCACCCCACAACGATTTGCGGAGCTTTTCGGATCGGGCATCAATCGCGGCCAGATCGGCGATGGCGATGATGTCATCGAGAGGGAGCATACTGATGACCGCGGCGAGCCGGCCGTTGATCCGTGGCCCCAGCACGCGGCCCGCCTGTTCCGGGGTGCCCACCGTGCGCAGGAATTGATCCGCGGCGGCGGCAGTCGGCACACGCCAAGTTACGAACGCATCGACGGTCAAGGTTTTATCCACCGTCTGATTGGCCGCGTCTCGGGTCAGGGACTCGACGGCAGGCAGGTCCACGGCTTGTACCCGACGATCCACCCGCAACACCGCATCAATCGGCCACGGTGCCTTGATGTGCAATCCTGCATCGGTTTGGCCATCCTGGATGACCACAGGTTCGCCGAAGCGGGTCACATAACCGTACTCGGTGTAATCGACCGTGTACAACGCCGTCCGCAGCCAGAGAATCGCGGCGAACGGCAGAACGCAAAGACAAAGGAAACGACGCATCGGTCAGGGTCGCTCCAGAAGGGGGTTCGGTGGGGTACGGGGGAAGGTTGCCGCCGGGCCACGGAAAATTTCGGGGTCCGCGAGGAACAGATGACGACGGCCAGGGACGGTATCGGCATCAATAAGAATCTTGTCACGCCTGCGAAGAACCGCCACGGCGGCTTCCAGGGATAGGCGGAAATCGGTTAGGAACCGATGGACCGCGAGCAAGGCTTCCCGACGTTGTGCGGCATCGGGCGTGCCGGTCAGCGTGGCTTCCACGGCAGCCGGGAGCGTCTGACGCGATTGTGCCCAAGCCAGGAACGCATCCCGCTTGGCGGTCGCATCGGCGATCTGGGCGGCTGCGTCGGCTTCCGCTCGGCGCACTAGGCGGATGGCGACCTCTTCTGCTCGTTGATGTCGACGTAACGCCTCGGCTTCGGCTGCGTTGATGGTCCGATCTCGCCGTTGAATCGCTTCCGCGACTTGATGGTACGATGCCACGACATCCTGGGGTGGGTGCAAATCGTGGAGCGTCAATTCCGCCAGTCGCACGCCCAGCCCACCGGGGGCCGCGGATTGGAGCCGTTCTTGCAGTTTCGCGGTGGCCAGTTGCTCGAACGTGGCCCGATTCACCGTGAGCAGGTCTAGGAACGGCATCCCAGCGGCAAGTTCTCGGAGAATCGCCTCTGTCTCTGTGCGAATCAACGCATCAGGATCGGGGCAACCGAACAAATAGCGGATCGGGTCCGACACGGTGTACCGCACCGTGGCCAGTACTTCGATCAGGTTGCCGTCGCCCGTGATGATGAGGGACTCATCCGTGAGCCGTTGCACGGTGTCAGCGTGGCTGCTCGCCCAGGTGAGGGCGGGATCGCGGGGAAGGTCCGCTGCGGACTGTCGGAGTTTTTCCTGCTCGCGGTTGGCCCGCCGCAGTTGCTCGGCTCGCTCGGCGGACAGCAGACGATAACCGATGGGTACGGTGTGGATGGCCTCGGGTTTCAATTTCGTCACGGTTTCGATTGGCCAGGGCCAGCGGATGTGTAACCCTGGCGAGATCGTATCTTGCACCGCGCCGAATCGTTGGACCACGCCCACTTCGTCGATGTTGATGGTCACCACGCTGGAACAACACCACGCCACGAGGGCCAACGCCGCCACGCTGGCCGCCACCAATTTCCCATGATGACTAATGGCATGAATCCATTCTTCCGGGTGCAACCGAACCGCCCAGTGATCGACCGATTGCGCGGCCTCACGCAGGGCCAACAGTGTCGGGTTGGACGCGGTGCGACCGAATGCCAGGAGCCGCAGGGAATTCAGCAGCACCGCCAGCGAGCCGATTTGATGATACAGCACACCGATGAGCGGTGATTTCTCGAACCATTCCGCCGATGGGGCAAGCATGGGAGCCAGCAACGGTACGAGCCAGCCCGCCAACAGGACACCGAAGAGATTGACACCGAAACCGAACCAGAGAATGTTTTGCCGAATGATTTTCGCGGTTTCTCGGCTCAACTGAATGAGCAACGGCAACGGTCGGAGCGGGTCGCCCATCATCACGACATCCCCGGCTTCGGCGGCAATGTCGGTGCCGCTGCCGATGGCGATGCCGACTGTGGCGCGAGCGAGTGCGGGGGCATCGTTCACACCATCGCCGATGAACACGGTGGGGCCAGCGGTGGTGAGCCAATCGGCTTTCTGAGCGGGAAGCAATTCGCTGTGCAGTTGCACCGGGGTTGGCACCCGTGCGATGATAGCCTGTGCCGCCGCCGCACGGTCGCCGGTCAGGACCGTGATCGGGTGCAATCCCAAGGCGGCCAGATCGTCCAGCACGCCGACCGCTTCGGCCCGGAGCCGATCCCGGATGCCGATGACCCCCAGCAGTTCGGCATCCTGCCCGACTAGAACGGCTGTTTGTCCGGTGGCATCGCATTCCGCCAGGATCGCGGCGACTTCGGGGGAAATCGTAAATCCCTGTTCCTGCAACCATCGCGGATTGCCGACCGTGATTTTTCGTCCGCTGTGCGTCTCCACCGCAACACCGCCGCCGGGGTGGGCAAGAAACTCCGTAAACGGTTCGAGCGGACTTTCTCGGACGCTTGGAGTTGCCAACAGCGCCTGTGCGATGGGGTGTTCGCTGTGCTGTTCCGCCGTTGCGGCAATCGTGAGCAACACATTCGCATCGGTTGATCCGATGGGGCGAATGTCACCGACTTCCAGTTGACCTTCTGTCAGGGTGCCGGTCTTGTCGAAGGCAATTCCCTGAACGGTGGCGAGTCGTTCCAGCACGGCCCCGCTTTTGACGAGAACGCCCGTTCCGGCCAGTCGTCCCAGGGCCGCCAGGACCGCCGCCGGGGTGGCCAGGACCAGTGGACACGGACACGCCACCACGAGAACTGCCAACATCGGATAGATCGCCAGACGGGCGGCGGCTCCCCGGCTGAGGACAGCTCCATCTGGGCCAATGGGCGAGCCCGATTGCCAGTAGAAGTGCATCAGGAACGTCATCCCGGCCAGTAGCAAGACAGCTGGGAGAAAGTACCGTGCCAGTCGGTCGGCTTGGCGCTCGGCGGTCCCCTTGTCTTGCAAGGCGGTTGCGGTGAGGGCGATCATCTGCCCGGCCACGGTCTGCTGGGCGACCCGCTCAGCCCGGAGTGTCAACGAACCGTTTTGGACGAGGCTCCCCGCGAGGATCGCATCTCCGATACCCTTTTCGACGGGCAGGCTTTCCCCGGTCAGGGCGCTGGTATCCACCGCAGAGCGCCCATCGACAATCACGCCATCCGCGGGAACGCGACCACCGGGTTTCACGATGATCGTGTCTCCGACGATCAAGTCGGTCGTGAACGTGCGGACTTCCTCACCGTCTCGCAGCACCCAACAACGAGTCGGAAACAGGTCGTTCAAACCTTGGACAGCTCGTTGCGTGCGATCGAACGTCCACGCTTCGAGGCACTCCCCAAACAAGGCAATGAAGACCACTTCCGCCGCCACGAGCGGTTCGCCAATGAGAATCGCCGCGATGACGGCAATCGCCACGGCCAGATCCGCGCCGAGTTTGCCTTCTGAGAGCCGTTCCAAGGAACCGTAGAGCGTGCGGGCACCCCCGAGGACCGCCGCGATCAGGGCGAATCGGAAGCCCCAGAACTCCCGAGAGGACCAAGTCGGAAGCGTCAACCCGAGCGAGGCTAGCCAGGAAGCCAGCAACGGCCACAAGTCCGCGATCAGCAACACCCCGAGAATGCCGGTGAGCAAGTACAGGGTTGTGTGGCTCTGCGAACGAAACGGAGAATCGGTGGGGTGGAACTCACGGTGCATGGGAGCAGTTTAACGAGAAATCGAGCCGTTGTCGTGTATTCTGTTGCGATTGATGCCGCCGCACACGACCGTTCCGGGAAATCCGAGTGATACGCAAACCCAATGGGGAAATCCTGAAGAAATAAGGAGTATTGCCAGGGGAACGCAATAGGCGCTTCCAAAATCATCACGGGTTTGGTAATCTTTCTCCTATCCTCACGTTCCGCCATCTTGAGTCCCATGCCATGCCACGTCTGCTCACTTTGCTGATGATCCTGATGGGTTCCCTGAGTGCGACGGCTGCACCACCCGCTGTTCCCGCATCTTCCGCGCCGTCGGAATTGCTGCCGATCACAGGATTGTCTCCCTCCAAGATTCATCCAAATTTGTGTGTCTACCATTACGCGGTCGGCACCACCTCGACCGCGTGTCAGGCTCACTGCGATCAGGGGTTTGGCTATTTCTATTCCTACGTCTGGATGGAAGCGGCTCGGTCCTTTGAAACCGCCCTGCAACACGATCCGAATTGCGCCTTGGCCTGGTTGGGGCTGTCTCGCTCACTGGAAAAATGGGGGAAAGGCGGCTTCCCGGCGGCGACACCGTTCCTGGCGGTCGCGGGGGCGAGCTGGCAAGGGAAGCTCCCCGGCAAATTCCGGGCAAAAGCCACAGAGTATGCCCTGGAAAAAGCCCAAGCCGCGATGCCCCAAGCGAACCACCGGGCGCAACTGCTCGTCCGGGCCGCCCTCGAAGAAAAGGGACTGCTCCCCAACATCAAGCCGGAAGACCGCAAGAAAAAAGCCACGGCCACCCTCGATGAGCTGCTGACCCTGTACGAAGACGACCAGGAAGGCTGGTTCGCCCGTGCCCAGATCGCCGAGGGCACTTATGGGAAAGCGCCGTTCCACAAGTCGCTCTTGCAGCTCAACCCCGTGCATCCGGGCGCGAATCACGAACTGGTTCACTTCTACGAAAACATCCGCCGACCCGCGCTCGGCTGGCGTTACGCGGAAGGGTACATGGCTTCCTCGCCGAATTTGCCGCACGCCTTCCACATGCAAGCCCACCTCGCCATGCGGATCGGGAAATGGAAACAGACAACCGAATGGAGTGCCCGTGCCTATGCGATGGAAAAGGAGTATCACAAATTCCTGAATGTTCAGCCGAACGACGACCATCAGTTCCGGCACCACATGGAGACACTCACCCGCAGCCTCGTGCATGATGGCCGCTTTGCCGAAGCGGATGCCGTCCGCCACGAAGCGGAGGGATACAAGTACGAGTTCCGCCCAGAATGGTTCCGCATGGCTCTGACCCGACACAACTGGTCCGATGCTCGCAAGTTGGTGGAAGCGTACCGCAAGAAAGACAAGACGATGGCGGCGTACCTCGGGGCGAGTCTGGCACTGGAACAGGGCGACACCACCCGCGCCGCCGCCGAAATTGATGTCTTACGCCAAGTCCAACAGCAGAAGAAATCGGACAAGAAAGCTGAACAGCGACTTTGGGAAGTCCAAGGGCGGCTCCTGTGCCAGACCGGCCAGGGGGAATCCGGTGTCAAACTGTTTCGTCGTCTCATCGCCAAGACGAAAGATGATTTCGCGCATCACGCCTGGGGCGGCGGGGCACTGTACATGGAAACCTGGGGGGTGGCCGCTCTCGAAGCCGGATTGACCGCCGAAGCGGATGAGGCATTTCAGGAAGCGCTGGCCCACGATACCGGCAGCGTGCGGGGGGCACTCGGCATGTGGGCACTCTGCAAACGTGTGGGCCGTACCACCGAAGCGGAACGGTATCTGAAAGTGGCCCATCGCTGCTGGCCCTACGCGGACCCCGAAGACTTTGACCGTCTGCAAGCGAACCTCGCCCGCAAGGCCGAGAACCTACCCGCTCCACGCATCGCGGGAACCACCTCGCCCCGCACCACCGCGGAACCCGTGACTCCGTAACCGCACTCACCGATGACATTGCCCCAGGATGGACTCACACCGTCCGGGGGTGCCCTTTCCTCCTTCTGAGTAAATACATCATGCTGTGGATGACACTGTTGGCGGCATCACTGGCGGCGGACCCTTGCACCTCCGGCGTGTCCGTCGGCAAGCGGCCCGGCCCCTATAGCTTCCTGGTGGCCACCGGCACCGAACGTGGTCAACTCACCTGCTACATCTGCGAGCAGGAAGACAAACCGACCGCCGTGGTCTTTGCGCGCACACTCTCCGCACCGCTTGGGAAACTGTTGCAAGCGATCGACACGGAAACCACCAAACGCCCCGGCACCGGCTTCAAAGGCTGGATGACCCAACTCACAGACTCGGCCAACCTGGATGCGCTCGCCAAATGGTCGCAACAGCAAGGGTTGAAGTCCGTAGCCGTGGGAGCCTTTGAGGACCGCGATGGCCCACCGGCGTACCTACTCTCCGAGGATGCGGATGTGACCGTGTTGCTGTTCCGCAACCGCAAGGTGATCGGTAATTTCGCCTACCGCACGGGGGAACTCAACGATGCCGCTGTGGCCGATGTGATGAAGACAATGCCCAAACTGTTCGGGAAATAGTGACCGATCGGTTCCACGCCCCTCTCTCTCCTGATCGGTTGGCGAGAGAGGAGCCGAAGCACCCTTCCCCATCCTCTTACGGTTTCGGCTTCGTGGTGTACGGCTGATCGTCGGTTCGGAACGGTGCCGCCGGGAGGCCGTTTTTACCGAAGAGATTCAGCGTCGGCTTGGCGAAGTTCACCCAACCGAATCGCACGGACACCGGCTTCGTGACGGCATCACTGGTCACGACGACAGCATCACCTTTGATCTCCGCTTGAGCAGAGTGATACTTCCCATCGGCTCCCGCCAGTTGGAATCCCGCGATTTCGCTGCCTTTCACGGTCAGACCACCGCCGAGATGCTCGAACCGCACGATGGCTTTGTTCCCTTCAATCGCCAGAGTTTTGAAAGTTGGGCCGATCGGCTCCACAGCTTGACCGTAGGCCGTATGCAGAGCCGCTTGGGCGAGCCGTTCACCGACAGGCTGCTTCTGCTGGGGGTGAATGTCGTTTTCCTCGCCGACATCCGTGATGATGGCGATACCGACTTTGGGCAGTTTCTGGGTGGTGTGAAACTGCGCATCGCGGAGCTCAGCATAGTCCACACCGCTGGCACCACCCCGGAACGGCGCAAGTTGTACCATGAAGAACGGGAACTCTTTCCCCCACTGTTCCCGCCAGTTCTGAATCATGGTCGGCATCAGAGTGCGATATTCATAGGCACGCCCGGCATTAGATTCCCCCTGATACCAGATGGCTCCGGTGATGGGGAACTTCGTAATCGGAGCAATCATACCGTTGAACAGCGTTGTTGAGGTCGGCGAGGAACCGGGGTCTTGTTGCAAACGGGGGGCACGCGGAGCAGGCTTGCCGTCTTTCTTGGCTTGCTCGACGGCCGTTTTCCAGGCGGCAACGGCTTTCTCGTTCGCGGCTTTGGCCTTCTCCGGGTTGTAGTTCTTGCGAGCCGCATCGAATCGTTCGGTGTAGTGCTTCAGGCTCGGAGTCGCGTTGAGGGATTCTCGGTTGGTCCACGCTTCCGCCGGGGTGCCGCCCCAGTCCGAGGAGATCAAACCAATGGGGATGCCGAGTTCCTGGTTCAACTTCTTGCCGAAGAAGTAACCAACCGCGGAGAAGTTGATGACGGTTTCCGGTTTGCATTCCAGCCATTTGCCACTGTTGCCAACGACGGGGAAATCCGCCATCGGCACAGCTGATGGCCGGTTCGGCACGTCAAACAATCGGATCGTCGGGTGCGTTGCGGCGGCGGCGACTTTCTTTCCCTGATCGTCCTTCGGCAACTGGCTAATCCGCCATTCCATGTTGGACTGACCCGAACAAAGCCAAACATCGCCGATGAGGACGTTATCGAGAACGGTCTTATTGATCTTCAACGTGACCGTATCCGCGAGCTTGGAGGCGGGTTGCGCGGGCAGACGTACGGACCAGTTCCCCTGGGCATCGGCGGCCACGCCCATCGCCTTTTCGGCCACGGAAGTCGCCGACTGGATGCGGAGTGTGACGGTGACCGACTCATTCGGCGCGGCGGTGCCCCAGACCGTGATCGGCTGATCGCGTTGGAGGACCATGTTCTGCGAGAAGATCGGATGCGGTTTGACCTCGGCCTGAGCCGTGGGAGCCGTGATGGGGAGCAGCACCCCGACCAACCCGGCGACGAGGAGCGAACGAGTCAACATGAACAGACTCCATCAGAACGTGCGAAACAGGCAGACACGCACGCTCAGGCTAAACCGAAGCCCCGACCGATGCAACGGTCTGCCTGGGGATTTCCATATCGAGTTGACAGGGAAAACCGGGTCGCCAGGTAGGCTACGGAGGCGGACTAGAGAAATGGGGAACCGATGGCAGACACAGGCAAGAAATACTCAGCGGCGTTCCAGACTCCGTCCGCGTCTGGGTCGTTCGGATCAGGGAAGTGAACGCACCAGCGGACGCGGAATCGTTGGATTGGACTCTGGTCATCTCGCCCCCACAGCGACACGGGAAGAAGCGATCAAGCAGCGGGACAAGTATGCCTATCACTGGATGATTGAGGAGTTCCACCGATTCAAAAAAGTGGATGTCTGGGAGAGGGGTCGCCGGTATTAAGATTACCGCAAAGATGTGTTGATGTGTATTCGTTTGACAATTTGGTCGCTATCTGACAGGTCACTATGTCTCATTCGGGGGACGAATACAACCGAAAACGATTATCGGGCAAAGGTAAATAACCGAATTCACCTTCATGATTAACTGGCTGCGCGATAGTTCGTTGCCAGTACCGAGGAACGAAGCTCATCAATGGAACAGGCAGCGGTACCGATTTTACCTACGACAATTGCGGCCGCCAAACTCGCAAGTTCGCAGGCCACGGGCAAAGGTGCGCCCACAGCCATAGATAGAGCAATCGTCCCGGCAACAGTATCTCCCGCCCCTGTAACATCATACACTTCACGCGAGCGTGTCGGGACATGATAGGGGTAACGTCCCCGCTCAAACAGATTCATACCCTGAGGTCCACGCGTAATTAACACGGATGAACGCGAGCCTAAAATGTCCAATAGATCAGATCCGGCACGGTGGACATCATCATCAGATCGCAATTCTCGATTCAAAACTTTACCCGCTTCAAGTTGATTTGGTTTAATCAAAGTGGCTCCGCGATATTTTACATAATCAATTCCTTTAGGATCAACGATCGTGGGAATGCCGTGTTCATGTGTCAAGGCGATAATTTGCTGGGCAATTCGTGGTATGACAACGCCTTTGCCATAATCTGAGATGACGCAACAGTCGATATCGGGAAGTGTATCATCAATGCATGTCAATAGTTGATCGGCAATAAATGGGGAAATGTCAGCTGAACATTCATGATCAAAGCGGACTACTTGCTGAGTTTGGGCGAGAATACGCGTTTTCGTAGATGTAGGACGATCAGCATCACGAATGACGCAAGTAAGATCCGCACCACGATCGCCAAGAATCGAACAAACTTTTGCGCCTTCTCCATCATCTCCCACAACGCCTGCTAATGTGACTCGACCACTCAGGCTAACAATGTTTAAGGCTGTGTTGGCGGCTCCCCCCGCGGAGTATGTCCGCCGATTGACTTCCACTACCGGCACTGGGGCTTCCGGTGAAATGCGACTCACATTCCCCCAGACAAATTCATCTAGCATCAAGTCACCAACAACGAGCACTCGACTGCCACGAAATCGGGCGAGAACATCAGCAATCATCCTGACTCCTCTCATGAACCAATGTCTTGATTATGAATCCGTTGTAGGATCGCAGTGGTGGACAAGCCAGGTACGAGTGGCAAATATTCAATCCGTCCACCATACGCTTCAACGATGGCTTGCTCAGGAACAGGTCGACCATGTGGGGGTGCATACTCCGCACCTTTGCAATGAATATCAGGCTGAAGAATACGTAAAATCTCAGATGGAGTATCATCATCGAATATCGTCACATAATCAACACATTCCAAAGCTGCGACCATACCCGCTCGTTCGTTCTCGGTAAGAATAGGACGAGATGACCCCTTATACGCTTTCACGGATCGATCAGAATTAATACCCACAATTAACATATCGCCCAATTGTCGGGCAAGTTCGAGACTGCGGGCGTGGCCAAGGTGAAGGAGATCAAACGTACCATTAGACCAGACCACAACGCGCTTGTTCACGCGACATTCTTGTCGAATTTGTTTGAGTCTACTGAAATCAAGCCGTTTTTCGCGTGGGCACCACATAAGATCCTGACGAATAGGAGGAGAGCCGAGAAGGAGATTCCAGGAATCGTACTGTCTCTCGCACCCCGAGTTCTAATGGAGTAGGTAACACGCCACAACCCGCATTTTGCAATTTGGTCATGTCGGCACAAGTATAATTTTGATATTGCATGACAAGGTCATTTGGCATACTGATATAATCTATCACGGGTTCGCGGCCCATTGATGCAAAGACCGCATTTGCGAGATCATGAAATGAGCGTGGTGAACCGGTGCCACTATTGTATAAACCACCAGGGTGCTGATGCCTCCAAAGCCAGATCATATGCTCGACACAATCGCCCACATGAACAAAATCACGCAGCTGACCACCATCAGAGAATCGCGGGTCATTGGATTTGAATAATCGGACACGATTGCAATCTAGTATCTGCTCTCGACAATGGTAAACCATACTGGCCATACGGCCTTTATGTGTTTCCCTGGGGCCGTAGACATTAAAGAATTTTAATCCTGCCCAGCGAGGGGGCATGTTCCCCTGAGAATGTTGATTCAATGCCCAAAGATCAAAGTCATTCTTACTTTTACCATACAGGTTCAAAGGGCTAAGTTCGGCAGGGTGAGTGCGATCATTAAAACCACGGCTGCCATCCCCGTAGGTGGCGGCACTCGATGCATAAATAAATGGCCTCTCACGCCATTGACACCATGTCCATAATCGGCGTGTATAATCAATGTTATTGGATTCCAGATAACTCCAGTCCTTCTCAGTGGTACTACTGCATGCACCAAGATGGAAGATAACATCTGGATTCACGCGACCGGATTCGAGTTGAGAAATAAATTTATCATGTTGGAGATAGCGAAAACTTGACAAATCAGCAAAATTCAAAGCATTTGCAGGGGAAAGTTGGCTATCCACCAGCAATAAATCAAGATGTTCATCAGCTAACCGATGAGCAAGGTTAGAGCCGATGAACCCCGCGGCTCCCGTAATCGCTATCATAATGGATCCTTCCACACATTATGTCGCCCATCCGTGGGTTGCCCAGATTAACTTGAAATAGCAGTGGGGTCAACACGGATCTGACCCCGCTTGAGCCACCAAGCTGCGGCAAAAATCCGATGCAAGGCGAAAATTCCGGGACGATTCCGTTGCCTATATGGCCCATATCGCCCCAACAGAGCATCATACAATCCTTCAATAACAGCATTGGCAGAACTCAAATATCCAGCTTCACGCTCAGCCGAATAACGATGGAATGAATATCGCATGTGATGCAGAAGACTATGCAGCAGTGAACGTCGCAATGGATAACGCGCAGAATTGCCATGCCGGAGAATGAGGCGAACAAGATTCCGGGCATCGAAGTACCTTTGCAATCTCTTACCTTCACGCTGAAAACTTGACGAGCCTTTGTGCCAAACCAACGCTTCAGACAGTACGCCTAGTTTGAATCCCGCCTCTTGTGCTCTCAGACACAGGTCAGACTCTTCATGAATCAAAAAATATTTCTCATCAATCAGCCCGATTTTTTCGACAACACTACGGTGCAACATCAAGCAGCAACCATTAACAATGTCGACATCTACGATTAGTGGCTTTTCCGCAACGGTGAGAGGAACTGATTGATGCTGAAAAAATCCAGCCTGAGATGTTTGATTAAATCGAACACCTTCAGTCTGGATTGCACAAGGTGGATCCATGTAACGTATAACTGGACCCAAAATGCCGTATTCGGAGTTTACGGTTGCAGCAGCAGACAATCGGTCAACAAAATCCGATGCGACTACAGTATCGTTATTAAGCAATATAATCCAATCGACACCCAACTGCATTGCATGGCATATCCCCGCATTATTGCCCCCAGCCCAGCCCCCATTAACTCCCGCTTGAATGAAAGTGATCCACGGAAACTGAGCGCAAAGTTGCTGAGATGGATCCTCAGTGGAGGCATTATCTACAACGATAATATCAACTGCCTGAGATTGACAGTGAAGAGATTGCAGACATTTTTGAGTATCGTTGAGCCCATTGTAATTTACGATCACGATAGCAATCTTTGGAGACATCACACACTCTGAATTTTGCTATGAAATGGTTGAAACCGCCTGTTTAGCCCGTCGCAAGCCTCGGATAATAC
>JAIXLE010000227.1 GCA_026931725.1 Bacteroidales bacterium | reverse complement strand
AGTAGTCAATGGCGGCCATGCCGGACGGCGGGTGTCAACGGATGATCCGGATGAATGACCTCGCAAGGCTGGCTGCACGGCGTTTCCGCCACACACCGTCACCCGTGCTGCTGTCACGCTGGCCACCACCGTTCGTGTTGCCCTCAATGCATTCAATCGAGTCTGGGGAAATCTGGTCCTTCACGACGATGCCGATGTGGGAGAACTCGAAAACGATGAGATCCCCGGCCTTCGCGAGTGATTTCTTGTTCAGGACCGCCAACCCCTTTTCCTTCGCCCAGCGCTCGAAGTCGAATGCGCCCGCCGTCTGCGGCCTCCACTTTTCGGCCTCTTTGTTGTTACGTAACGACAATTTCGCCAAAACCTCCGGCGACTTGATCCATTCGCGGATGATCCAGCAGATGAAGGCGGCGCACCACGGCCATGGGGCGGGTTTGAGCCAGGTGGCGGATTGGTATTCGACGATGCGGGGTCCGCAGTTATTTCCGCCATCTTCGTGTGTGCCCACCTCGTGGGTGGCGATTTCCAGGAGTCGTTTGATCGGGTCCATGAACCCGAGGCGACGTCAACCTGGCTGACTCAAAAATGGCTTATTGGCCTTGCAGATAGGTCTGCCAAGCCAGCGCGGTGGGCTCATCGGGAAGCCAGATGGCTTTGGATTTGCTTCCTTTGTATCCCGCGTAAGCAGCCACCTCGTAGGTGTCGGGATTTCCCAGCCACCCGCTCTGGAGGCTGAGCTTTTTAAGGGTTTTCTGCGTGCTGGCGGCGGGATGGGAACCGATACTTGGCAACTCGCTTTTGAAGACGCTTGAGGAACTTTGAGAAGGTGCGACAAGACCGAGTCGCTGTTTAACCGTCGCCAGCATGAACGGAACGATTACATCCATGCTCTTGCCAACACCGTGTCCCTGGGTCTTTTGCAGCGCAACCGTCCACGGGGCCTTGCCCTGTCCCCGCTCCGCGTTTTCCCGCGAGCATTTGACCCAATCTGGCTTGTCCGTCCCTCCGATCGCAAAGAGCATCGGGATTTCCATGGTCTTTGCCGAAGTTTCGCCACCGGGGCCACATGTGCCGGTCGAACTCGCAAATGCCGCCACGCGATCAGGGAAAAACACGCAGTAGCGGGAAGAGACATTCGATCCGGCCGATACGCCCCAAAATGCGAGCGGGGCCTTTTTGAGCTCCGCCTTACCGCTCAGTTCGCTGAGATGTTCCACGGCGGTGTTGATGCATTTTGCCACCTCTCCGTGAGCATCGGTCTGGTAAGCATAGGGCTCTCCGTTGCTGAATTGACAGGCCAGGATGGCGAAGTCGAGGTCGGTCGCCAGTTTCTGCCACCGGAGATCGTCGGCCATCCCCCGACCGTCGCCATGTCGCCCGGGAATCAAAACGAGAACTCCCAAGAGCGGTTTTGTTGTGTCTGGAATCCATCCGCGAAATGCAACGGTGTTGATCTGGACTTCCTTCAGGGGATCCGCAGCCCAATCGTGGGTGCCCGCATCCGCCTTGCCGCAGAAGATCGTGGTCAGTAGCGCCACGCCAAAACTCAAACAAATTGCTTTCATCGAAGGTGATGATTACCCATCACCCCAAAGCATGAAAGTAGGAACTGGCTTCATTCTGTGGCGGCTGGATCTTCCGCCTGATCGGCCGCACTTGAAAACTCCCGTCCGACCAGCTTGAGCATGACGACGGCCACGACCTGCATGGCCTCACAGTCCCAGAGGTGGTTGGGGCGTGATCCGATCTGCTTCCAGAGCCACTTGCCTCCGTCCTTGATCCGGTGTTCGCTTTCCATCTGTGCGAGGTAATCGTCGTCGATGTCGTCGGGCACTTCCCAGGTCGCGCCTTTCTCCGGGCGTTGGTTCCGCCGGAGCCGGGCGAGGATGTCTTTGCAGTTGAGGTTCGACCAGTAGAAGACCGAGCAGCTTTTGTTGTGGCCGAGGACCACCTTTCGGCGGGGCGAGTAAAAGCGGTGGACGGATTTCCCATCGCGACCCCGGTGGACGAATGTCGGGCGACGGTCGCCGATGAGAGCTGTCCACCCGTATTCCGAGCACTGGCGATAAACCTCGTAGGCGGCGTGGCCGGCATCGAGGAACACGAGGTTCGGGTGGATGGTGAACCGTTCCTGCAACGTACGGATGTCCTCGAACGTCAGGATTCGTTCGTTCCAGAGGAGGCGGGAGGAACCGTTGGCGCTCCAGGCCCGGACCACGGCAAACAGATGGTCCATCTGAACGTCCACGGTGAGCACGCGAAGCGGGGCGGAAATTGCGGTCGGGTCATACGGGCCGGGGACGATGCGTCCGGTTTTGTCGAATGCCGCCTCCTCTTCCCAGAGTTCGCCCTTCCGGTAGCCTGTGCGTTCGATTTCCAGTTTGTAGTCCTCACTGGTTTCCCGCCATGGGATCGCGAGCCGCTTCTGGTAGAATTGCTGGAGAAGGGAAAAGTCACCCTGCCGTGAAACCGCTTTCGCCCGGAGGTAAAGTTCTGCGAGCCTTCCCCAGCTCATCGCGCAGAGGGAATTCCAGTGGAACCCGGCGTTCTCGGGAGAGGCGTGCGGGTTCTGTGGGACGAATTTTCCGGTGGCATTTAGTTCCCGCCGGACCCGGTCGGTATCCTCGAAGTAGTGGTTGCAGCCATCGCAGCGCAGCGAGGCGGTCTGGCGCACTTCGCCGTAGTCCCATTCATAGTCGTCCCGGCGGGCAGACTTGCTCCACTCGACGTTCTCCCACTTGAACGGTTGGCGCGTGCCGCACTTCGGGCAGGCGAACGTCCATTCCCGTTGGTCGGTTGTCTCGAACTTCCGGGATGTGTCATCGCCTTCCTCCCCGGCCTGGCTCATGAACAGGCATTTGCCGAGCCAGCCGAATGCGGTGACGCGGGCTTCAGCCTCTGCCATGTGGCCGGGCGGGTACCGCCAGCATTCATCTGAAATGAGGTAGCGGATCGACCGCCGTTGGAGATTCGTCTTGTTGTGTGCCCCGAGGATCCAGAGCGTCATGCCGTTTGAGAACTGGATTGCGGCAGTTTTCTTTTTGTGCCGATCGCGGGGGTAGAGCGCACGAACCGGGGCGCATTCATCGAAGAGCTTCTGGAGGCGGGATTCGCTTTGGTCGCGGGCGTCCTCGTCGGTCT
>JAIXLE010000049.1 GCA_026931725.1 Bacteroidales bacterium | reverse complement strand
ACGCTACCCAGAGTGACCCCGGCCAGATTCGCCCGGCCGTGCTGCTGAAGGATGTCGCCCGCATTGAACTCGGTGCCGTCTCAGAATCCATCAGCAATACCCTCGATGGCCGCCCCGCCGTGGGGCTCGCGGTCTATCAACTGCCGGGGTCGAACGCGCTGGATGTCAAAGACCGTGTCGTGCGAAAGATGGAAGACCTCAAAAAGCGGTTCCCGCCCGGCCTGGAATACGCCATCGTCTACGACACGACACCGTTTATCACGCAATCCGTTGATGAAGTGTTTCATACACTCATTGAAGCCATCATTCTCGTGGCCATTGTCGTACTTCTGTTCCTCCAGGACTGGAAGGCGATGATTTTACCGATGATCGATGTGCCCGTGTCGCTCGTTGGGACTCTGGCCGTGATGTATATTCTCGGATTCAGTTTGAACAACCTGACGCTCTTTGGTCTGGTACTCGCCATCGGCATCGTGGTGGATGATGCCATCGTGGTGCTGGAAAACGTCGAACGCTGGATTGCCGAGGGGTACGACTCGAAGACGGCGACACTCCAGGCGATGAGCGAGATTACAGGTCCGATTATCGCCATCACACTTGTGCTGTCCTCGGTGTTTCTGCCCTCGGCCCTGTTGCCAGGGATTACCGGGCAGTTTTACCGACAATTCGCCCTGACAATCGCCTCCGCGATGGCCATTTCCGCCATCAACGCCATGACACTGACCCCCTCACGGGCGGCAGCCATCTTCAAAGGGCAAGGTGAAGGGCATGGCCACCGCGTGACCGAAACGCTGCCCTGGTACGGTTGGGCGATTCTGGGTGGTGGATTGACGTACTATCTCTTGAACAAGTTCCTGGCACCCCATCTGGGATGGGATTCCCATTCGGATACGCCGACCTCGGATGCGCTTCGCCGCGGAGCCGCGGCCGTGTTTATCCTCCCTGGGTTGGCAGCAGGCTTCCTGGCTGGGCCGGTGAATGCGATTCTGCGGCGATTTTATGGTCTGTTCAATGCACTCTTCGACAAAATCACGCTGGCCTACACTTATACCGTGGCCTGGATGTTGCGTCTGGCATTCTTTATTCTGTTGGTCTACGGTGGATTGTTGGCACTGACGTATTATGACTTCACCACCACGCCGGTTGGGTTTATCCCCCTGCAAGACAAAGGGTATCTGATTGTCAGTGTTCAGCTCCCGGATTCCGCATCCGTTCAACGCACGCGGCAAGTGATGGCAGATATTGACGCGATTGCTTTGAAGACACCAGGGGTTGCGCACACGGTCGGCATCGCGGGCAACTCGATCGTCATGGGGGCGAACGGGTCGAACTTCGGCAGCATGTTCCTGGTTCTGGAAGATTTCGACAAACGCAAGAGTGACCCAGCCAAAAATGGCTTTCAGATCCTGTTCCGGCTCCAAGCGGAGTATCGGCAAAAGATTCAAGATGCGGTCGTGGCCGTGTTCCCCCCACCGCCGGTCGATGGCCTTGGGGCGGCTGGCGGCTTCAAACTCATGGTGGAAGACCGTGGGAACATGGGACTGGATGCCCTGGATCATCAAACCGAAGCGGTCATTGCCGAAGCCAAGAGAAACCCTGGCGTGGCCTCGGCGTTCTCGCAGTTTCGGGCCAACGTGCCGCAAATGTACGTCGATGTCGACCGAACCCGCTGCAAACAGATGGGGGTGCCCGTCGAGGCGGTATTCTCGACGTTACAAATTTACCTGGGTGGGCAGTACGTCAACGACTTCAACCGATTTGGCCGCACCTGGCAGGTGAACATTCAAGCCGATGCTCCCTTTCGGATGGATGCGGAGTATGTGCGGAATCTGTATGTCCGCAACGATCAGCGTGAGATGGTCCCACTTGGTGCCGTCGCCACCATCGAGAATGCATCGGGTCCGATCTTCGTGCAGCGGTACAACCTGTATCAATCCGCGGCGATCAACGGCAACCTGCGGCCGGGCACCAGTTCGGGCGATGGCGTGAAGATCATGGAAAACGCCGCCGCGACCGTGCTACCCCGACAAACGGTCGTGGAATGGACCGAACTGCAATACATGCAGAACCGGGAAGGAAACGCGGTCATCTTCGCCTTTATTGGCGCGGTGATCCTGGTGTATCTGGTTCTGGCGGCGCAGTACGACAATTGGACGTTGCCGCTTTCGATCATTCTGGTCGTGCCGATGTGCTTACTCTGCTCGATCGCGGGGATTCGGGCGGTCGGACTGGACATGAACATCTTCGTACAGGTCGGCTTCATCGTGCTAGTCGGCTTGGCCGCGAAGAATGCCATCCTGATTGTGGAGTTCGCCGAGCAGCAACGCAAAGAACATGGCTTATCTGTGCGTGATGCGGCTCTGAAGGCCTGCAAACTCCGGTTGCGGCCGATCGTGATGACTTCGTTCGCGTTCATCCTCGGTGTGGTGCCGCTGATGTTCGCGGAAGGAGCCGGAGCGGAGATGCGGAAGACACTGGGGATCGCCGTGTTCAGCGGTATGGTCGGGGTGACATTCTTCGGCGTGTTCCTGACTCCGTTATTCTATTATTTGATCGAATATCACCTGGCCGGTCACAAGTCCGCCACCGCCACTCCAACGGAAGTTCCCCCGGCCCCACCTCGGGAAAAACTCCCGGAAGGGAAACCGTCCCAATCAGTCGGAGGATGATGCCAACTTGAGCTTGTTTCCCCAGAAAGTTTGGGTATTTCTTCCCCATCAGAGGCTACCGGATGCAGAGGGTGGATGCGGATGGGGCGGATGGGATTTTTGGTCCTGGTCCTGGTCCTGGTCATCGTGATGATGCCCCAGGCCCTAAGCCAGGGAATCAGCCCCCCACCGGGTTGGAGTGAGTACGTCGGTCCTGCGGAGAATCAACCTTTCACGCCGTCCACGGTGTTTCCGAAACCACTCGTGCGGCCACAAGCGAAACCGAAACCCGCGGAATTAGAACACAATTCCGCACCTGAAGATGACATTCCCCACATCGGTGCGGGTGCCGATGGTGGCTTGTTTCAAAGTCTGCCAATCCCGGTCCCCTCTTTACCCAAGCTACCGAAACCGTGGACGGGTGGGGCGGAATTCGGTTTGACGGGTGCAACGGGGAACACGGAGTTGCTGACATTTCGTGGCGGGTGGAACCTCAATCGGAAAACGGAATGGAGCACATTTTATTCTGATTTACTTTACACCTATTCCACGCAGAATAGTTCTTTGAATGCGAATCAGGCTTTATTCAACGCTCGTGGGGAATTGCCCTTTCCGAATCGCCCCTACGCGGGGTTCAGTGCAACCCAGTTGGAATACGATGAACTGCGAGCGTATCGCTTCCGTGTGGGTACCTATTTAGGGACGAGTTACACACTGTTCGATGACAGCGATAAAACCACGAAATTCCGGGCTGGTGCGGGAGCCACCCGCGAAATCGGGGTCGGCGGACCGCGTGATCGCTGGGTGCCGGAACTTGTGTTTGGATATGATTTTCGCTATTTGATAAACGATCGCACGGCATTCCTCTCAGTCAGTGACATCTACCCCCGACTCGGCGACCAATTCGGTCAGTACCGAATTCGGGCACGAGCCGCTTTTGAGTTTGTCATTGACCCGGAATCGGGCACCGTACTCCGATTGGGGCTACAAGATCGCTACGACAGTAGCCCCGGTAATTCCACAGTGCGGAACGATTTGACCTACTTCACCACACTCGGCATCAAGTTCTGATTTTGGGCAATTCGATAAACCATCCCAGAGAGGCAGGCCACTCGCCTACCTCTCTCCGGGTACGTCCTCACATCGCACTGATCCGAGATCGGATGAAGAAAGTGCAGCCACTTCTCACCCTTACTTGAACTCGACCCGCAGCGGCATCAGGGCTTTAATGGGGTCTTTTTGGGTACGCAGCAAGAAGCCCGCGGATTTCAGTGCAGGGCCGACACCGGGGACTTTTGCCAGTTCCGCGGTCAACCCGGTGAACGGGAGAGATTCTTCCCCTTCCAGCAACTTCTCGAAGAACGAAGCCGATTTCGGCAGGATCAACAGTTCCATTTCTTCTTGAGGATCCAGTCCCGCGAACCGCTTGGCTCCGGCGATGGCATCCCGCAGAGTGCCCAGTTCATCCACTAGGCCAATTTTCTGCGCTTGCCGCCCGGTCCAGACACGACCGCCAGCAATTTTGAGGAGCCCTTCGCGTGTCAGTTTCACCCCTGCGGCCTGACGACCGGCAAGCGTCTTGTCGATGAACTGGTCGTAGGTTTCCTCGATGTACTCGGTCAGCGCTTGCCGTTCCGACGCACTCCAGGGGAAGGTGCTGGAAGCGACACCACTATTCTTGCCACGGGAGATCACTTCCGTTTTCATACCGCCCCACTCGGCGAGCCCGCCGGTGACGAGTTTCATGCCGAAGACACCAATGGAACCCGTAATGGTGCCCGGTTCGGCGTAAATCTTCTTTGCGGGCATCGCAATGTAGTAGCCACCGCTGGCGGCCACGTCGCCCATGCTGGCCACCACGGGCTTTTTGCATTGGATAATCGCCCGCCACATCACATCGCTGGCAAGAGCCGAGCCGCCGGGGCTGTCGATTCGCAGTACGATTGCCTTGACCGTATCATCTTTTTCCGCTTTGCGAATCGCCGCGACGATGGTATCCGAACCGACGGTGGAACCGCCCATCATCGGATCGACACTGCTTTTCCCGGAAGCAATGCCACCAATGGCGTAGATCACGGCAATTTTGGGGTTCTTGCTGGTGCGGGTTTTCTTTGAGTTCCCCAACGCGGACAACAACGCAAACGGATTCGAGAAGTCGATTTCCGCCGCTTTCGGTTTGGCGTAGTTGCGTTCGATTTTCACGGATTCCACGCCGAGTTTCTTCGCCAGTCCGGCTTCAAATTCATCTTCGTAAGCAAGGCCGTCGATCAACCCGAGTTTCACCGCTTTTTTCGCGGGGAACGGTCCTTGGTCGATGATGCTTTCTACCTGTTTTGCGGTCCATTTCCGAGACGGACGCGATGCGGTGACGGTGCCAATGAGTCCTTGTTTGTAGTTATCATCCAGGAGTGCGGTGATCTGCTCCCGGTTTTCCGGGCTCATCTTGTCCGAGATGAACGGTTCGACGGCGCTTTTGTATGCACCCATTTTCAGCACATCGGCCTTCAGTTTCAGCAGTTCCAGCGTGTTCTTGTAGAACGTCACCTCAGCGCGCATCCCGTACAGTTCCAGACTGCCGGACTCAGGAATGAACAGTTCATCACAAGCCAAACCCACAAGGAACTCTTTCATGCCGAGGGATTCCGCGTAGGCGAAAGCCTTCTTCCCACTCTTGCGGAAGTCGAGAATGGCTTGGCGGACCTCGTTCAGTTTGCCGAAACCGACACCTTCCAGGCTGCCCAGTTCGACATACAGGGCCGCGACCTTGGCATCCTTGGCCGCTTTCTTGATGCGGTTCAGCTTGATGAGAAGGTTTTCCTGCGGTGGACCGAATAACGCCTCATCCGGTACGGGTGCCTCGCTCAAATCGCCGGAGAGCTTGATGTGGGCGATGGTAGCCGCTGGCGTGTCGGTGATTTCATCTTGGGGTGGGCTCGACTTGTCAGACTTCGACTTGCCGCCCGAGACGAACGGATTCGACTTCATCGGCTCATCGGCGACGCTGGGAAGCGTGAGGCAACACGCGAACACCGCGGTGAGGAACACACGAATCATATGCGAGAACTCCCAACACAAAGCGGGTGAAAAGGGCATCTGGAAGGATTATACATCCCCCAGCCCCCCGAAGTTTCGTCCAGCTTGGGTGAACTGCACTTTACCGGGATTACCCCGAATGGTATCAACCCTCCGCCCGTGATCCCAGGGCGACTGGCTACCCAGTTTCCCGCACCCGCAGGGCGGCGCGATGTTCTATGGTCGACGTTTCCAATTGGCGATGGTTGTGTGGAGCCTCATCGGCGCGAGTATGGCTCTTGGCCAGGATGCGGAACCGATCGAAGATCCCAATCTGTTACCGGCTCAATACGTCGTTCCGGGTGGGGCATACGCTCCCGCTGGCAGCGTATCGTCACCGGTCGGGATGGTAGCCGATCCCCCTTCCCCCACTGTGCGCGTGCAAGTGCGGGTGCCGGCTTCCGTCGCGCCGAACAAAGAACTCCCGTATCGCATCATCGTCACCAATGTCTCGCAGGCGGATGCCTACCGGGTCCGGATTCGTGATCCTCTGTCGGACGCCATCGCCACCATTACGAAAATCGAACCCTCAGCCGATAATTTCGACCCCAAGAAACCGACGCCCCTCCCGAAAGAACTGCACTGGAGCCTCGGTACACTGCGACCGGGCGAATCGCGGACGATGGAATTGACCATTACGATCAAACCGACCGCCAAGGAAATCCGTAACCAAGCCTATGTCAGTTTCGAGCATGGTCAGGCCGTGATTACCAAGATCGAACGCCCACAACTGGCAATCCGCAAGTCCGCGCCCAAACAGTCGACTCAGACGAACGGAGTCGCGGTGGTCGTGGAGGTATCGAATCCCGGCCGAGTGCCGGTGTCAGCGGTGGAACTGGTCGAGGATGTTTCCAAAGGGTTTGCGTTCACGGCGGGGACTACCGGAGAAAAAGGGGCCGAACCGACACAGCGACTCTGGAAACTCGGCACCCTGCAACCGGGAGAACGCAAGCTGATCCAATATCGGCTCACCGCGGCAGATGGCGGGGAACTGCTGGCATCGTCCATCGTCAAGAGCCCCGATGTTCCCGAAGTGGAACGCTCGGAGAGCAGTACCAAAGTGCTAGTCCCCGGTGTGGGATTGGAACTTTCCGGCCCGCCAATTGTCTCACCGGGTGAGGCGGGGTTGTACGAGATTGTGGCCCGGAACACGGGCACTCTCCCCCTCACGGATGTTCGCATCAGTGCGACCATTCCCAATGACTGCACCATCTCCAAGATGACCCGCGGCGGCCAGCACTACCGGGATCGGATCGTCTGGACTGTCTCACGCATGTCTCCCGGCGAGGCGTATTCCGTGCGGTACGGACTCAAGGCGAACACGACCGGCAAACGCACGATCCGGGCCGCCATCGAAGCAGCCGGGAGTGTGGAAAAGTCCCGTGAACTCATCACGTCCTATCAAGGAACCGCGGATTTGACTTGGGAGTCATCCGCTGATCCGCAAACCGTGCAGATGGGGAAAACCGGGTTGCTGACCATCCGCGTCCGCAATACCGGCGGCGAAACCGCGAAGAATGTTCGACTCCGCGTGGAACTGCCCGCTGATCGAGCCCAGTTCGTGCAAGCGACACCGCGTGACACCCGCGCATCCGCGAACACGATTCAGTTCAACGAAATGAGTATTCCCGCGTATGGGTCGCTGACTTACACGATCACTTACCGAGCGGAACGTGCTGGTCAAGCCTGGTTCCGATTGCGGTTAGAAGATCACTCCCTCGGCGACAATCCGTTGACGAAGGAACAAGCCGTCGAGATTCTCGGCAGTCGATAATCTCAACGGAATAGGACGGCTTCCGCAACGAGTCCTGGGCCGAACCCCAAAGCCACACAGGGACGGGCCGCGTGGTCTGCGCGGAGGCGATCCAGCACGAATAGCACGGTCGGCGACGACATGTTGCCGCACTCCGCGTACAACTCCCGTGACATCGCGGTGGCTTGGGGTGGCAATTCCAAAGATTCTTCAACCGCGGAAAGAATCTTCGGCCCGCCCGGATGCACCGCCCAACTGCCGACTTCTTCAAGCGACAGTCCATTCTCCCGCAGCCAGGATTCCATCCAGGGCCGCAAGTGACGCACGATCAACCCCGGAATCCGTTTCGACAACCCCATCTCAAAACCGTGATCGCCAATGCGCCAGTGCATGTCCGTGGCGGAATGCGGAATCAGGCACGAACCCGTTGCGGCGACTTGCCAATGTTCGGAAGTCGCATCCCCACCCGTCCCAACGACCGCGGCGGCTCCATCCGCGAAGATGGCATTGGCGACCGCTTTATCCGCATCGTCCCCCGAGTGATAATGCAGGCTGCACAACTCCACCGCACACACGAGAACACGGGCCTGAGGATCGGCACGCGCGTAAGCATGAGCCACCCGCAGACCATTCAACGCACCGTGACAACCCATGAACCCCACCTGGGTTCGCTCCACTGTGGGACGCAACCCCAGTTCTTGAATCAAAGCCAGGTCCACGCCGGGAGCGGCAAACCCCGTGCAGGACACCGTCACCAAATGGGTGAAGGAATCCGGCGCGAAATCCGCCTGCGTCACCGCAGCGGCCGCGGCCCGCACGGCCAGACGCGGGGCTTCCTCGGCGTATAGTGCCATCCGTTCGCCGGTGGTTGGCCCATTGGCACGGCCCGGCAAGAACAGGGAACCGGAAGCACGGGTGTCATTCAACAGGTCTTCGATCAATCCGCGCCCGAGAACTTGCCGACGAGTGCGGATACCCGAATGCTTGTATATTCCTCGTAACCAGGAAGCCGAGCGAATCGCGGGTCCGCTCAACACCTGTGCCAAAACGAGCGATTCTTCCTGAGTCGCGTGCCCCGGTGGCAAGGCGGTTCCAAGGCCGTGCAGAACAAAACCCATGCTTACAGTCCTGGTATAATTCGTGGATTATGATTCAAACGCTTGATGATCGGTGTGGCCAATCGCGGAACTCGGGACAGGACCGTGATAGCCACCCGGCAAAGTGTGGGGGATCGCAAAAAACGGGCCACCAACCGGCAGGTGCCCTGGCGTTGGCGGATGACCTGTTGGAAAATCGTCTCCCAACGCTGTTCCCAGCGTGTGTCCCATTTCCGGGATCGGATGGCTTCCGCTGCGAGCGGTGCCAGAGACGCGGCCCCGGCGAGTGCCCAAGCCATGCCTTCCCCCGTGAACGGTTCGATATACCCCGCCGCATCGCCGACCGTAAACCAGTGTGGCCCAGACAGTCGCCGAGTTGTTCGGGTGAGGGGTGGTGTCCCCCGCCAAGCGACGGAAGGAATCGCAGGCATCCCGGCTGATTTCAGCACGGAACCCGCTGCGCGTTCCAAACCGCCCCGCTCGCGCACAGAGTCGGCATCGAAGGCTGCCGCGACATCGAGACGACCATCTTCGAGTCGCACCAGTCCGACATACCCACTCGGCGCGACCGCCATATAAATCGTGCCCGGTTCGTAAAACGCCGGTGGCTGATCGACGATGGCTCCACCGCCAATACGTGACCCCGCCGCAATCGTTTGACGCTCTCCAACTGGTGCCATCAGCCGGCCATTCAACCCATCAGCCGCGATCACCAGACGGGTGACAATCGACACATCTTGGGGAGCCAGCATCAATGTGGAGAGCCCATCCTCCAACGTCCCGAGTTTCGCGGTCACCGTGGGGAGAAAGGTAGCCCCCGACGCGATCGCCGCTTGCACGAGCGCATGATCGAACGCCGACCGGGACAACGACACCCCCGTTGGCAACGGCAGACGTGCGGAACGGTGCCCCGAACTCAGGTGCAGTGATCGCAGCGGAACCGCACCGAGATCGGCCAGAATGTATCCCAGACCCAATTGCTTGAGCGTGGCCATCGCCGATCCGTTCAAGCAACACCCACACACTTTCCCGCGTGGGAACGGGGATTTATCGACGAGCAGAACCGCGCACCCCATCCGGGCCAGTTCCCGTGCGATGGTTGCCCCTGCTGGACCGGCTCCGACCACAATGGCATCCCAGATCCGTTCCGTCACGGTCGACTCCAGACCAACAAGAATCGACACGGGAAACGATCATGCACGCGGACACCGGACAAACCCGCTTCCTCCGCGAGCGTGCGGGCTTCGGCCAGAGTGAACGCCGAGCGAACCGATGCGGGACCATCGAAGTGAACCACCGGAGATCGCGACAGCATCCGGCTCGTCAGCCACACGAGCGCATAGTTCCACGGACTGCGGACCAGATCATTCACCATCAGCAGTCGACTCGTGGCATCACGCATCCGCTGCAAGAGCAACAGAGCATCGGTCTGATCGAGATGATGCAGGAATAAGGAACAGATGACGATGTCGAATGACTGTGCCAGCGGTTCCGCCAGAATGTCATGCGAAAAGAACGTCACAGGGAGTTGGGCTTGCGCTGCGGCATGGGTGGCCGTCTCGACCGCCACGGGGCTAATGTCGCAACCGTGGAACTCCACATGGTGAAACCCCGCACGATGAGCCTTCGCGGCAAGTCGCATCGGAATATCGCCGGACCCGGTGGCAATGTCGAGAATGCGGATGGTGCCCTGCCGCTGGGCGTGGGCCAGTTGTGCGATGCGGGGCCAAAGGATTTCCGCGCTGCCGCTGAATCGGTTGAGCCGCGCCAGTCCTCGCAGCGCTTGCCGATGCTGGGCGGGGTCGAGTGCGGCATCATCCATCCATTCGGGGATCCGTTCCCGTTGTTTCCAATCACCCAGGAACGGCATCATATGCCCCGCAGGTTGCAGAATCTCGTATCATCATCAATAGGAAATGTGGACCAAAAATCCAACGCAGGTTACCGGATTCTCCCAGGATTCACCGATGGACCAACCTTCCCGCCGGATCGAACGTGAGTTCGGCGTGCCCTTCCCCGGTGAGATTCAACCTCAGGCCAAGTGGACGCAGACCGCGTTGAAGGCGATGCCGGAAGGCACGCTCGATTGGGCCACGCTGTTTGGCCGCGTCGCCCCGGTGGTGCTGGATCTCGGGTGTGGCAATGGTCGCTCCACGATCCAGAGCGCTGTCACTCGGCCATCTCACGATCATCTGGGAACGGACATCTTGCCGGTGGTGATTCGCTATGCCCGCAAGCGTGCCAATCAGCGTGGCTTGGCGAATGTCCGATTCGCGGTCCTGGGAGCTTGGGAACTGCTGGAACGACACATTGCCCCCGGTTCGGTCGCGGAGATTCACTGCTACCATCCGCAACCGTACTACGATCCGGCCCAGATTCACCGCCGGTTGATTACACCCGCGTTCCTGGCACTCACGCACCGCTGCCTGAAACCGAACGGATTGTTCGTGATTCAAACGGACAACCCCGGTTACTGGAAGTATATTCAGTCTATCGTCCCCGTGTTCTTCGATTTTCATGAACGCATCGGTCGCTGGCCGGATGCCCCCAAGGGGCGGACTCGACGAGAAATCGTGGCCATGAAGAAGGGATTGCCGGTCTTTCGTGGTATCGGCACCGCGAAACCGGGACTCAGCGAGGATGAGGCGATTCCGTTAGCCGAGGCGTTGCCACCCCCGACGTTCGATGCCGATCGTCGTTTGCGTGACCTGGACCGCCGGGCCTGAACCACGGGTTCACCGTCTGGTTGCAACTTCCCCCAATCCGATCACACTATGCCTGTCGACATCACCCGCATCCCTCAACTGGCTCGCAACCTGAATCGGGTGGCCGAGATCACAGGCATCCTGGCCAAGTACGGCCTCGCGGGTTGGGTGGCGCAACTCGATTCTCGGTTTCTCAAACGCTGGGTGCCGATCACCGCATTTGAACCGCTTGCCGATGCCACCCATGAGCAACGGGTACGACTGGCATTCACGGAACTCGGCACCACCTTCATCAAACTCGGGCAGATGCTCAGCACCCGGCGTGACCTGATCGGCCCCGCTCTGGCTGACGAACTCGCCAACCTCCAATCGAACGTACCCGCTGATGCGGATGATGTTGTTCGTGGCATTGTGGAAACGGAACTGCGCCGACCCCTACACGAACTGTTTGCAACCTTTGCGGAAACGCCGCTTGCTTCGGCTTCGATTGGGCAAGTTCACCGGGCGACGCTGCACGATGGCCGTACCGTCGCCGTGAAAGTGCAACACCCGAACATCCTCGATCGCATCCACACGGATTTATCCATCCTGGCGGAGATGGCCCAACTCGCGGAAGAGTACCTCTCCGACTTGCGCGCCTATCGACCCACAGCCGTGATCGCGGAGTTTCACCGCTTACTACTCCGCGAACTGGACTTTCGCCGGGAGTTGCGGCACCTACAAATTTTTCGTCGCAACTTTCATGCGGAAGCCACCATCCGTTTCCCGGAACCGATTGCGGAGTTCAGCACTTCTCGTGTCCTCACGCTGGAATTCCTGGCGGGCACGCCGCTCACGAAAATCGGTACGACACTCTCTACGGAAGACGATCGGGATGCACTCGCCCGCAACGGCGCGAAAGCGTTTCTCGATATGATCTTTCGCGATGGGTTTTATCACACGGACCCGCATCCGGGGAACATTCTGCTGCTTCCTGGTAACGTGGTGGGGTTGCTCGATGCCGGTATGGTCGGGCGGGTCGATGATCGACTCCGCGGACAGATCGAAGCAGCCATGGCCGCTGTGATTATGGGAGATGCCGAAGCCGTCGCGGACCTCGTCATGCAGGTGGGGGAGGTTCCACCCTATTTTGACGTAAACTTGCTTCAGCAGGAAATTGCCGAACAGATGGAATTTTATTGGGGAATGCCCCTCGATCAGTTTCATCTGGGGAACGCGTTGGACGAACTGACCGAATCCATTCGGCGGTTTGAGATTGCGTTGCCGCCCGCACTGGCATTATTGCTCAAAGTCTTGATTATGCTCGAAGGGTCCGCCCGATTACTCAGCCCGCGTTTCAATTTGGTGGAAGTGCTGCAACCGTATCGCCGGGGTTTCCTCAAACGGCGTGTGTCACCGAAACGACTTCTGGGGCGGTTTCTGTCGGCCATGCGGGACTGGGACGAAATCGCATCGGGTTTACCGCGACTCGTCCGGGATTTGATGGTATTCGCCCGTCGTCAACAATTCGCGGTGCAGCTCGAACATCAGCATCTGGAACCCTCGGTCAATCGGTTAGTCTTTGGGATGATGACCAGTGCCCTGTTTCTCGGCTCGGCATTGCTGTGGGCCATGCACGCGCCGCCGCTTTTGTGGGGCTTGCCGGTAGCCGGTGTCTGCGGTTGCGGGTTGGCCTTCCTTCTGGGGGTACGACTCTATCGCGCCATCCAGAAAAGCGGTCGGCTCGAAGAGAAATAATCGCGGATCTCCCGATCCGATGGGTGTTCAGAGGGCGCGTGGCTCCTAATACACAAACCCGATGTGGATGTTTCAAGATCTACGCTTGTCGGACAACCGGGGACTGTCGTCCCCGGTTCAGTAGGACACTCCGAACCGGGGACGACAGTCCCCGGTTGTGTTCCTCTCCCCATTTTCCAATCAGACCGTCTGACTGGGTTCGTGTATGAGTAAAGCCGTCGGAACCGAGTTCCGACTCCTGTTGCGGCAAAACCATGAAATCCCGATTCATCAGACTACAATAACCACCCCACGGCCCCAGCCACCTGAAAGCATGGCAACGACTCTCTCCCGCCGCCGGCTGAGTCGGGAATAGCAAGGATTTCGGTATCATGCAGTTACAAGGTATTATCCCGCCGATAGTCACCCCCATGAACCCGGATGAGTCGGTGGACCTGGACGGGTTGCGTGCGCACATCGACTTCATGCTCTCCCAAAAAGTCGATGGCATTTTCGTCCTGGGCACAACGGGGGAATTTTACGCCCTCGATGACAGTGAGAAACAAGCAATCACGGTGGCGGCCGTGGCCCACTGCAAAGGGCGGGCTCCGGTTTATGTCGGCACGGGGGCTGAGACAACCCGCGAAGTGCTGCGGGTCACGAAAATGGCCGAAAAAGAAGGAGCCGATGGGGTTTCCGTCATCACGCCGTACTTTATCAAACCCACACAAGCGGAGTTGATCGACCATTTTCGTCGCATTGCGGAAAGCACGACCTTGCCAGTCGTGCTTTATAATAACCCGGCAACTTGCGGGGGCGTGAGCATCGAACCCGATACCGTGGCCCGCCTTGCGGAAGTCCCGAACATCGTGGGAATTAAAGATTCCTCGGGCGATTTGCAGAATACAATCGAACTGATTCGCCGCACCCCGCGGGACAAATTCGCCGTGCTAAACGGGCGGGATACGCTGCTGTTCTCCGCTTTGGTAGTCGGGGCACAAGGAGCAATTCCCGCGACTTGCAATGTCGCGCCGGAACTGTGCATGGGGATTTATCGCTCCTTCCGTAGTGGTGATCTCGCGGCCTCACAGCAGTTTCAATCACGGCTGCATCCGATTCGGCTCGCCATGACACTCGGGACCGGGAACGGTTCCATCAAGGAAGCGATGGCGTTACTTGGCCGACCCGCGGGACCGAACCGCGCACCCATTGGGCCACTCTCGGCCGAGAAGAAGCAGAAACTCCGCGACATCTTAACCGGAGCCGGGCTGCTCAGCTGACCGAGAACGGATCGGATGGGGAAACGAACGGAACGCGGATCGCACGCGGTTCGACTCAATTTCGGTGAGCATAACGCGGATGCTCTGTTGAAACGATCAACGGAATGAAACCATGCCCTTCACTCGTTTTCCTGAAGGGAGTGAGGGATATTCCCAAGTCTATCCCCGGCACGGCACGCGGTTTGGAAGGATGAAAGCCCCCGTGAGCCGTGGCCGTGTTCGGAGTTTCTTCCCATCTCACCACGTTCAACAAATTGCCCTATTCTCCCACGCAGGTTTTGGGTAAACGGCTCTGCCCAAGTGTGAGATGTTCTCAATTGGCATGGATGACTGCAAGTACGGAATGGAGGATGCCGGATGCCGTTCGCCCAGCTTATCAGCCTACCGAGTCGGTGGGTGGTTCCGGTTGTGTCCCTGGTCTTCCTGAGTGCATCCGCGAGTCGAGCGGACACGCTCAACATGGTCGGCGTGGGGCAGAACGGATATGGCCAATTTTCAGGAAGCCTCACGGTCGATTCGATTTCCGCGACGCTGGCCACCATTACCGTTTCGCTGACGAATACGACGGCTCCGCATCGGGGTGGATACATAACGGGATTCGCGTTCAACAACCCCGGTACGAGTACGGGGGGGAACATGACCGGAATCATCGAATCTCCGCCGGGGTATTCGACCACGAATTCCGCATTTCAGGCGATCGGTTCATCCGAGTTTGCCAATAGTGTTGTAACCCATGACGGGATCAATGCCGCGCCGTATGGTCAATTCGATCTCGGGGCGGCTCTGGGTGGGAACTGGTCGGGCGGTGGGAATCCTCATGCTGGCATCGGCGTGGGGAACGCGGCCACGTTTATCTTTCAGGTCGTTGGAACGAATCTGGCCAACCTGACGGCACAATCCATTTTCCATGCGGTGAGCGAAACCACGACGAGCGGTAAGGACAAGAAGAAGCAGAAACCTGCCCCGTTCGTTGTCCGATTCCGTGGCGGTGAGGAACCGTGTGGTTGGAGTGACAAAGCCGTCGGCACGGTGACACCGCCGATTGATCCTCCGTGTGAAACGCCACCCTGTAATGATCCTCCCGGCGAGGAAACTCCACAGCCTGTACCCGCACCGGGGGGATGGGTTCTGGGCAGTTGTGCGATCGCCCTCGGTTGGAGATGGCGGCGTGGTCAAGCTGCCTCTCGGTAAGTGTGTTCCGCCACGGGCAGGGCTTGGCGTGGTGGGGGGCTGGTCCGCCAGTCCCGTCGAATCCGCCAGAGTTCCCGAATCATCCGTAAAGCCGTTCGACTGCCAGTCGTGCTGGTGTCATCTTCATAGCGGACCCGCACCGGCACTTCCTGCACACGGATTCCGAGTTTCTCGGCGGCCAGCAGCAGTTCACAGTCGAACGCGAACCCATCACAGCGTAAGTGCGGCAAAATCTTCTCCGCCACATCCGCGGACATGCCCTTCAACCCGGCTTGGGTATCTCGGAAGGGGATCGGCAAAATCGTGCGGACGACCCGTGAAAATGCCAAACTCTGAATTTTTCGGCGATAAATGTAGTGCAACAGTGAGAACGGGGCCACGAATTCACTTTGCCTGTGCGCGCGGGACGCGATGACCAGTTCCACGCCCTCTTGCAAACTGTCGATGGCTTCATTGAGGCCATCCAGAAAATGCAAGTCAATATCCGTGAAAATCCGCCAGTGTCCACGAGCGGCGGTCAGTCCATAGCGAACGGCGTACCCCTTCCCACGATTCTGGGAGTAGGCTACGACACGCAATCGCGCATCGCCGATCGCATCCAGACAGGCCGAGAGTCGCTCAGGCGTGCCATCGGTGCAACCGTCGCACACGAACAGGATTTCCCACGGTTCCGGTCGAAACCGCAGGGTATCACGAATGGCCAGCACGCGCCGTTCAACCGCCGGACCGGGGTTGTACGTCGGTAGCACCAAACTAATCACGGTTTCGCTACCTTGGTAGTCAGAAATCAGGGTTTCCCGGCCCATAACATGGTGATGTGATGAATGCAACTGCATTTATTGCCATTCGGAAAGGTTTATGGGTAGATGTTGCGAGAAACGTGTTCACAGCACGCATCAGATTCTCTATGATTGCAGAATGTCCACAATGAATTCTCCCAGCCTTCTGACCGTTTTGGCGAGCGGCAGTGCCGGGAATGCGAGTTTACTGGAAGCCGATCATTTCGGACTGCTGATTGATTGTGGGTTGCGCCCACAATACCTCACCGAGCGGCTCGCGGCGGCCGGGCGGTCGTGGGATCATGTTCACGCCGTGCTGCTCACCCACACCCACTCGGACCATTGGAACCGATACACCCTAGCCCATCTGCGACGGCGAAACATCCCACTCATCGCCCATCCGCACCATCACGCCGCCATGACCCGCTGCGAGGAACATGAACCGCTACGCCGTGCCCAGTTGACACGCGAGTTTTCTGATGACCAAGTTATTACGCTGACTCCCCAGTTCACGGCACAGGCCGTTGCGGTGCCACACGACTCCGACCCGACGTTCGCCTTCCGTTTTGAATCCCGCGACCCGACCACGGGCCTCGGTTGGTCACTCGGTTTCGCCTCGGATGTTGGCCACCCCACCGCAGCCCTGCTGACCGCGTTCCTCGGAGTCGATGCCTTGGCTATTGAGTACAACCACGATGTCCCATTACAGAAAGCGAGTCGCCGACCGCGATTCCTGATTGACCGTGTGCTGGGAGCTTATGGGCATCTATCTAACCAACAAGCGAGCGAGTTGACGGCGGCCATCGCGCAATCGTCGAGTGCGTCGAGTGCGTCGCATTCACCGAGTGCGTCGGGGTTGATGGGACTGGTTCAACTGCACTTAAGCCGAGAATGCAACCATCCCGAACTGGCCCAAGCCGCCGGGCGGGAGGCGTTGCGCCATCATGCCCCATCCGCGCAACTCATCACGGCTAGCCAGCATCGCGTGGCCCCCTCGCTCACATTGATAGCACGCCCGCGCATTCCCCCCACTTTGCCAGAATCTTTTCCTCCATCATCGCCCGTGCAACCCCGTTTGCCCGGAATGGATGCGGAGCCGCATCTTGCCTGAAAAAGAGATAGGGAATACCTCTGACAAACCTTCATAGGCATCACACCCCTTTTGGGGTCGCCCAATGACCGGGCCGGTAGGCGCGTTTCAGTAACGCGGATGCGGGCTCATTCTGGGGGAGGGTTTCGGTCGTGGAATCGAAACGCAGAGTCTGACCGAGTCGCGTACTGATGTTCGCCAAGTGACAGACACCCGCCGCGACATGCCCGGCTAAAGCGGGAGCATTCAAAGCAGCTCCAGAACGAATAGCCTCCAAAAAGTTCGTATGGTGAGAACGGATGTCCACAGGGCCAGTCATTTCTTCGAGGAGTTTGTTGCGTTCACCATACAGTTTCCAACCGATGGTGTGACCCATAATCAGGCAGCCTTTTGTTCCGTAGAACGCATTGCCATTCTCATAACCTTCCTGGACATACGGCGACCAGATTCGCTGTTCATAGATCAGTTGGCGTGCCAGTCCCCCAGCGTGGGCCGCATTGTACTCACAGACGACATACTGAGTATCCGGCCATTGTTGATCGTCATCGAAGTGCAACTTACCGCCGAGTGCCGTCACCCGATCGGGAAGGCGATCGACCTGCAAACCCCAGATGGCCACGTCGATATTATGAACCCCGTCATTGCCCATGTCACCCGCACCATAATCGAAGAAGTACCGCCATCGGGCCGGAACGCGATTGGCATAGAACGGTGCCTCGGGCGCGGGGCCAAGCCAAAGGTCATAATCGAGATACGCTGGTGGCTGCGAAGGGGGAACATGGCCGAGGTTCCGCCGTTTCTGACTGTTCCAGGCTTTGGCCACGAGGATGTCCCCGATCGCGCCGCCGTGTAGTCGGGCCATCGCTTCCTGACAAGTTTTCGTACTGCGTGCCTGGGTGCCGACTTGGATCTGCACCTTGTTCCGTGTGGCCGCTTCCACAAGAAGCCGCCCCTCGCGGACATTGTGCGAACACGGTTTTTCCACATAGACATGCTTCCCCGCGTTCGCGGCCAAGACCGCGCCGGGAGTGTGCCAATGGTCCGGGGTGGCCATCCACACCGCCACAATCGTCTTATCGTCCAGAATGCGTCGAACATCTTTGACCGGAGTGGGCGCGTGTCCTTGCCCGGCCTCGACGATCCGAGCGGCACTAGCAAGACGGTTCGCATCGACATCACAGACATAGCGAATATCGACATCGGGCCGATTCATCAGATTTTTGAGATGATGAACCCCCATACCGCCGCACCCCATGAGAGCAATGGGCAACCGCTCCACCGCGGCCGATGCGGGGGCCATTGCGGGGAGCGCCGGGGCGACGGTCAGTGTCGCAGCGCTGGCGACCGTTTGACCCAGGAAGGAACGACGAGACGGCATGGCAGAATCTCCGCAACGCAGGTTGGTTCGCATGAAAACCCATGAAACCAAGGCCATGCGGGGGTGAGGCTAGCAGAGGTCAGCACGAATGAGTCTAACCGCGATTCCGCCACCAATGTTATCCGTTGCGCTGGAGGCGGACCAGTTCGCGTAATGCGTCCAAGGACATCCACGGTGGACGATGGAGCATCCGATGGCAGTTGGCACACACCAGAGCCAAGTCGTCCAGATGGGTACGCCGTTCCTCCGTGGCCTGCGCAATGGGGTGGATGTGGTGGCACTCCGCAAATTGGCAACCACGCTCACCGTAGGTTTGGGCGAAGTCGAACCCGCACACTTCACAGGCCAAACACCCACGCGCGTCCAGCACGAGTTTCTTCTTCTGTTTCACCAACCGGCGATTGCGTTCCGACAAACGATGCTGGCGGAGGATCTTGCGACCTTCCCAAGCCGATTCTGGCCCCGATGGGACGATGGATGTCCTCCGGGGCGGTTCGGCGGCTCCATATTGTCGAGCCAGTTCATCATACACCGCATCAATGTGTTCCAGCGGTCGCGGTCCAACGCTCTTACCGAACCGATACCCCAAGTTATGCCAAGTGAGCCGAACTAAGGTACTGGCGCGATATGCCTTGCCGCGGGTGGTGGCATCCGCCCAACCAGAACGAAAATTTCGGCGACGATGATGATCGGGAGGTGAACGCACATCAATTGAATAAGGCAGTTGCCCGAAAATCCGAGTTATTTCCTCACTGTCGATTGGATGATTGCCTGTCATGGGCCAGAACTCGCACAATCGCCGTTTCCCGCGATTTTTCTGGATGGCATCACGAGCGGCTGCACTCCGCAACTCCGTCGGGGCCAATTTTGATGCCGCACGGAACGATTCCCAAAGTAAATCCTCGTCGACCAATTCTGGGATGATGTGCAGCGATTCCGCATAGGCCCAGAGCAAGGGATGTCGTGGATCACGGGATGATTTGACAGGCCGATAACTCAAACCCGCCACCTGTGGTGAATCCGCGTTCTGCAACATCCAGAGTCCCCGACCCGAGGCGACCCGTTGAATTGCTGTGAGATACACCCCTCCAACCACCAAGCTCATACTGGTGGAGTGAATACCAAACCAAGCCAGTTCTGGGCAGAGCGTATTCTCAAACGATTTCCTGAATAGCAACACAATACCATCAACGAGTGTGGGCGGGATCGTTTGCTGTCTTTGGCACCAATTTAGAATCTCGGACTGCCAATCAAAAGCGATCACACCCAACACCCTCTTTCTCGGAACCGCGCCGTCAAAATGACGCGGATTGTCGGACGATGAGTCCATACATCAGCATTACTGGTTGAACAGGAATGCTTTCGTATTCAGCAGTGCCCAGATGATGTTCTCATAGGCGAGTTTCTTATTCTTCTCGTTTTTGTTCAATTCTTTCTGGGCCAGTACCAGTTGCTCGGTCGTGGGTTTCTTGCCCACGGTGAGCAGGAATAATTCCGTTACTTTCTCCTCATCCGGTCGGGGGTCTTTGGCCAAGCGGGCGGCTCGGCCATTTCCGTTGGCGATTTTACCTTGCACCTCTTCACTGTTGAGCATGTGCAGCGTCATCGCCAAACTGGCCTCGTTGACACGCTCACATTCGCAGGCACTGATCCGTTGTGGGCGGCCAAAGACATCCAGAAAGTAGGACGAGAACGATTCATCCGGCAGTTCGATAGCTCGATTTGGGGCAAAGCTATCTTGTGGCAAGCCATTGAAGGTCGACGGCGACTCCGTGACCGCGCAGACCGCATCGAAGACCACTTCTGCCTGCAAACGCTTGGGATAGTAGCGGGCATACGATTGTTTGTCTGACACATTCGTCGCATTTGGTTCCGCGGACAATCCATACGTTCGACTCTTGCAAATGGTCTTGATGAGAGCTTTCAAGCTGTAGTGATTTTGAATCAGATTCTCTGCGAGGGCATCAAGCAGTTCGGGGTTGCTGGGCGGGTTGGTGACACGCATATCATCCAGCGGGTCCACGATACCGCGGCTCAAGAAATGGGCCCAGTAACGGTTCGCCACGGCTCGGGCAAAAAACGGGTTTTTCGGGTCGGTCATCCAGTCCGCGAACAGATGCCGGGGGTCATCATCACTGGATGCTACAATCGGTTCCCTTTCGAGCGCCTTCATGCTTGCGGGTTTGCTTGTCCGCTTATTTGTGACACCGCCAGACGATTTCGTATAGATGACCAGTTCCTGACTGCGGCGATTGTTGCCAGCCGCACCGGGAACCGCATTGGTTTTTCGGCCCACCCGTGCAAAGAAGGCAGCGATCCCCCAGTAATCATCCTGGGTCCATTTTTCGTAGGGGTGGTGATGACAATTCGCGCAAGCGAGACGCTGGCCGAGGAAGACTTGACTCACATCATCGACGAAGTTTTCCGGGGTCACCACTTCTTTGTACCAGACCGTCGGTGGGGACTTGGATTCATCACCGATGGCCGTCACGATTTCACGGGCGAAGTCATCATACGGCTTGTCCTGAGCGACCGCTTCGCGGATCCAAGTATGAAAGGCAAAAGTGCCCACGGCGCGTTCGGCTTGGTTACGTCGTTTGACTCGCAGAACATCCGCCCATTTGTTGGCGAAAAAGAAACTGTATTCTGGGGTTTCTAAAAGTCGGTCGATGAGTTGGTCCCGTTTGGCGGGGTTCGTATCCGCGGTGAACTGCACAATCGCCTGGGCGCTGGGCAAGGTGCCGGTAATGTCCAAGTAGGCTCGGCGAATAAACTGGGCATCGGTGCTTTCCGCTGAGGGGGCAATATTCAGTTCCCGCCATTTCTTCGCGGTATGGGTATCCACAACCGTTTTCGGTGGGAAATCAAAGGCAGCGGTGTCACCCGGTCGGGGGGCGATCGCATGAAACACCGTGACCACACCGGAAAACCGGATCATCACGGCCGATTGTCCGGTGCGATCCAACGTGTGTACTAAGCCCGCCTCATCGACAGTAGCGACTTCGGTATCATTGGATTCATACTGGGCTCGCCGAGTCACATCCTCGATACTGCCATCGGAGTAGTGGGCATACACGGCCAGTTGCTGTCGGCCACTGCGACCGATGACCCGACTTTCTGGAAAGACCGTGACGCGGGAAATCGTCGGGTCGCTGGGTGAGCCGTAAGGCAACCCGGAGGCGATCCATCGGCGCAGGAGTTTGTATTCTTCCGAACCGGCCTTCATCTTGATCCCGCCACCGTGCGGCATGGCCCCCGAGGCTTTCAACAAAAATAGGGACTGTTCGGGCGCGGAGGGGAATAGCCGGCGTCCCCGGCTCTCTTTGACGAGTGTCATGTAGTCGAATTCCGGTTCAAAGCCGAGCAACGAAAGGCGAAAACCGTTTTGTCCCGCGATTTTGCCGTGACAACCACCGCTATTGCAACTCAACTTCGTCAGGATCGGCTCGATTTGATTGGCAAAGTTGATCGGCAATGGGGTTTCCATCGACTCCACACGCACCGGCACGGACAGCGTATGGCTCTGGTGGTGAATCGTGATGGTCGTTGCACCATTGGCCAAGGGGTAAACCCGGCCATCGCCATCCACACGAACAATCTGCGGATCGCCGATTGTGTATTTTGCATCAGCCGTGAGATCAACCAGTTGGCCGGGCCGGAGTTCTCCCGTAACGATCAGTTGTGGAGCATCGTCCGCCCCACGGATCGTCAATTGGGTCGGCTGAACGCTCAAAGGGGCAGCCGAGGCGAACGGAGCGAGTATCAGAACGGCGATGCTGATGATTAGTATGCGGAGCATCGGAGGAACCTTGTGAAATGGATGGCATGAGGTAGGAGCAAATTCTGAGGCAATCGCAAAATGGATCGTACACGATTCCCTCAGAAAACGCAGCAGAAATCCGCCGTTCTGAACACGGGGCGTTGTTACAGCAATTCGGTCACGGGATCGCGAGCATCGAGAACATACATGGGACGACCGCTGCCATTCGGGAAGGTCTGGCTGGGGTCAATGCCGATGGCGTGATAGAGCGTACTGAGGACGTTGGGTACCGTGTATGGCCGATCTTTGGGGCGTTCACCACGGGCGGTGGTGGCACCAACGGCTTGTCCCATGCGTAGACCACCACCGGCGATTAAGGCGGACATGGCGGCAGGCCAGTGATCGCGGCCACCGCCGTTGCCACTACGGTTATTGATTTTGGGGGTTCGTCCGAATTCACCCCAGACGACAAGGATAACATCATCTTGCATCCCACGATCGTGCAAATCCTGGACCAAGTTAGCGATTCCGCGATCGAGTTTGGGCAACTGCTTCTTTAATGAGACAAAGTTGTTCGAGTGCGTGTCCCAACCCCCGTAACTCAGGGTCACGAATCCAACCCCGGCTTCCACAAGTCGCCGGGCCGTGAGGAAGTTTTCGACATCTTTGTACCGATCCCGCACCCTGGGGTTTTCCTGCTTCAGGTCCAAGGCATTCCGCACAACGCCGCCTGTCACCATGTCGATGGCCCGTTCCGCGTAGGCATCCAGGCCCGCCATCGTACCTGAAGCGTCGATTTCCCGGCGGGTATCATCAAATGCATCCAATAGTGTGCGGCGGTGATCCAAACGATCACGATTCACCCCAGATGCCAGTTTGAGATTCGCATTGCCGGGACCGCTCGGGGTGAACGGGCGATGGGCTACACCCAGGAAGCCGGAATCGGTGCCTGTACTCATGCCACGAAGGGAAACATAGGGTGGCACGGAACCGGCCCGGTCACCGTACACTTTGGACATGACCGCGCCGAATGATGAGTGATCTTCCGTTTGATTCACCCGCTGCGGGTAAACCGTC
>JAIXLE010000023.1 GCA_026931725.1 Bacteroidales bacterium | reverse complement strand
CGTCTCCGGCCAGAACCCGTCACTACTGCCCGAAAGGGCGTGAACGGTTACAAAATACGTATGCCAATCGGCCACCCGCAGGTTGTAGACTACCTCCCATTCGCCAGTATCGGCCACCCCGGCCACCGCCACCGTGCTGCCGTCCGCGCACTCCAGCGGGTCGCCAACCGCCAGTTCCCGAGCCGGCAGCCAGCCCTTGCCACGCACCTGAAACGGGTGTTCCTGCGTTGTTCGGATCTCGACTCCGCCCGGCAATTGCACCACCCACACCGCCGCCAAACGTTGGAACACCTCCTCGACGATCTTGTACTCGTTGGCCGCTGATGGATCATGCTCATTTCGGCTCAATACACGATCGCCCGCCACGATCGTCTCGATCGCCTGCCAACCGCCCGGCATCTGCATCGGTGTCCCGGCCGAAAAACACGCCTGCCCAAAGAAGCAAACCGCATGCTCCGACTTGAGCGTCGCGGCCAGCACCTTCAAGATCGTCGGAAACTCCCGCACGACTTGGATCAACGCTATCAGGACGCCGCGCGGAAGATCAGCCTGTAAATGTGGTTCGTTATCTGACAGACAGCGGATTAACTTGTTGCAACGGATTGTCAGGGTACAAAATGGAGTCGCAAGAGCCAGTTTCGACATCCGTAACCGGTTCAACCTGGATTATCCGGGACTGTTCGCTCGTCGCCCACGTCAAAAAGGCATCGACTGATGTCCTGATGGTTACTGAGGGGCCACGATTGTTAAGTGAAGGGATATCCTCATGTACCTCTCGATGTAAAATGACCCATATATCATTGCCATTAATTGATATTATCTTGCTCAGTCGATAACAATTATCTTCGTCATCGTGCAGAGTATATATGCCTCCGCCGCATAAATCGGTTCGCGTAATCATCGTAAACCTCCTAGATATTTGTCTCTACGGACCTGTATAAATGGAAGTTGCATGCCACCAATCGTGCAGCGATTGATTTGAAGCAATTCCATTGAATGCAATGTTCACTGCGTAGTAGAGCTTGAACGGTCCAACCAACGCCCGCATATCGGCGGCAACGATGCTGCAACTGTCGCAGGGTACGTGTTCGGAAAACGCCGCGATTACCTTCGTTGCTCCGACCGATCGCATCCAGGCAAGCAACTTCGGCTCGGAGTGATTTCGCTTACCCCTAGTGCCAATTTCCCAATGTGTCTGTACACCTGCCGGGGTTTCGACAGTAATTACCATATAATTGGCACTGAAACGGAACGCATCTCTCGTACCATTGTTAATCTCCGATTCGCGGGTCGCCCTCAGCTGTGCAGCGCGAGTAATGACATACTTCACTTCAGCAGAAAGTATATCAAATTCATTTGGCTGTACCTGAGGATAGTAAGTATTATGCGACCAAACCGCGAATCCCCATTCCTCTTGTCCCACAAAATATGTATGCCAATCGGCCACCCGCAGGTTGTAGACTACCTCCCATTCGCCAGTATCGACCACCCCGGCCACCGCCACCGTGCTGCCGTCCGCACACTCCAGCGGGTCGCCAACCACCAGTTCCCGAGCCGGCAGCCAGCCCTTGCCACGCACCTGAAACGGGTGTTCCTGCGTTGTTCGGATCTCGACTCCGCCCGGCAATTGCACCACCCACACCGCCGCCAAACGTTGGAACACCTCCTCGACGATCTTGTACTCGTTGGCCGCTGATGGATCATGCTCATTTCGGCTCAATACACGATCGCCCGCCACGATCGTCTCGATCGCCTGCCAACCGCCCGGCATCTGCATCGGTGTCCCGGCCGAAAAACACGCCTGCCCAAAGAAGCAAACCGCATGCTCCGACTTCAGAACTTGAGCCAATTCCTTGAGTTCCCCATTCATCGTGCTGATCGCCGACCGCAACTCCGCCTTGTGCGCCGTTTGACCCGAACCCGGCTTCATCTTGTTCATGAGGACGATCAACGCATTCGCATCCGTCTTCAACTGATTCAACTTCGCGATCAACGCCTGCTTTTCCAACGCCGTTGTTTCCGTCGGATCGAGATCCCGATTCGGATCAAATTTCAAGAGTTGACCGTTTGTATCTTCTCGCAAAACTTCTGCCTGACCATTCCGATTCACCACCGCCAGATCGAACGATTGATTACCAATCTGGACGGCAAGTATCCCAATCGCCCCCTTGAGTTCTGGACGGTTATCCAGTTCGAGTCGCTTCTTGATCGGTGCCGCCGCCTGCGTGATGGCCGCTTTCACCTGATTCAGGGGGTATTCCTTCACCCCCATCAATCGATCGCCGACCGCCTGCGGCAAATTCCCCAACCCCAACTGTGCCGCCGCAAAATTCAGACCGATGGGAACCATGCCGTTCAGGAACGTCTTCACCGCATTTGACATGTTTGTCAACGCATCCGGCTGGTTCTTTGCCACGCCTTCCAACTTCCCGGCAATCGTCCCAATGAGGTCCGTCATCCCCGCAAACTGACCCATGTTGTCGATCAGGAAACTCAGCGTGTTGAATATCCCGGTAATCGCCGCTCCGCCCGGAACAAAGATGCTGGCAACTTTCGTCACCATCTTCGGCACGACGTTAGTCGTGATGAAGTTGACACCCGCATCAATGACCTGATTCTTCAAATCAGCAGCGGACATGCCGTCGGCCTGGGCTTGCAGCCAGCCGAACACACCGCCCGGAGTGTCGGACCAGGTTTGAATCAGATCATAAGCTTGAGTCACCAAGGCCACGTTTCCGACACCCAACACGTCCGTCACCACGCCCTGAATCCCGTCCCAATCCAGGCCAAAGAACTTCAGCAGATACTCGCCCACCTGTTGCGTGTTCCCCCAATCCATGTTCTCGGGAGGCGTAGGCACGGAACTTGCCAGTCCACCGGTTAGCCAGTTCATCAGGTGGTTCGGCAACTGGGTAGCCAATCCGTTGAAAAAGTCCTTGATGCCTTGCCCAACACTCTCGGCCAACCGGGTAGCGAAACCGGCCGGATCTTGAACAATCGCCCATAAAACATCGTCCGCAGCGGTACCAAATTGTTGCAACTTGGCCCACAGATCGTTGAACGGTTGACCAAATTGGTCCAGCGTGTTCACGAACGCTTCGGAGGCGGCCTTGGTAGCCTGAATCGCCGTAACCGTTCACAGGGGGTAGCCGGTTCGGTTCGTAGCTCGTACTCCATCT
>JAIXLE010000184.1 GCA_026931725.1 Bacteroidales bacterium | reverse complement strand
CCGGGGCCAAGCAGGACATGCAGACGTATGTCGCGTTCTCGCACACGGCCCGCACGATTGAACTGCCCACCCGCAAAGTCACCGATGCGGACCTCGATGCCGTCAAAAAGGAAATCGCCACACTCGAAGTTGACCCCAAAAACCAGCGTCGGGTGCTGTGGAACAAGGCCGTTTTGGAACGGTATGAACGCCAAAAGAACGGAGAAGAAAAACCGTATGAGATGGAACTCCATGTAATCCGACTTGGAGATGTGATTATTGCTACAAACGGTTTTGAACTCTTCACGGATTACGGCGTACAGATCAAATCCCGCAGCCCGGCCGTGCAAACCTTCATCATCCAGTTAGCCGGGCCGGGGAGCTATTTGCCAACCGAACGGGCCGTGCAAGGTGGCGGGTACAGCGCCATCATTCAGAGTAACCGGGTTGGCCCACAAGGCGGCCAGGAACTCGTCGAACAGACACTCAGCGCCATTCAGGCACTCTGGCCGAAAAAGTAGTCGACTCCACCACACGGGGTGAACGCGCCTGATTCGTCTGGAGTCAGGCTTTCACCCCGGCTTCGGGTTTCTTCTCCGTGCTGATGAAATATGTGGAACAAGCCGCATCAATCAGGTCCGGGGAGAAGTTGACCCGTTCCATGTTGTACTTGGCAATCGAAACCATCTGATCGAGAATGTCCCGCGGCTGACACATCCGTAACGGACGATTCGACGGCTTGTACCACTTTTCCAACAGATAATCGACCCCCCGCGGGTCGTACTCCACCTGACGGCCCTTGCACACCAGTTCCCAGATGCGACGGTACTGTTCCTCGGTCGGGTCGCGGATCTCGATCTTGAATTTGATCCGCCGCAAAAACGCTTCATCGGCCAGTTGGTACGGGTCGAGGTTCGTGGAGAAGATCAAAATCTGGTCGAACGGTACTTCAATCTTGGTTCCGGTTATTGTCGTTAAATAATCGTATTTCTTTTCGAGCGGTACAATCCAGCGGTTGAGCAAGTCCATTGGTCGCATCTGTTGTCGACCAAAATCGTCGATCATGAAGATGCCGCCGTTTGCCTTCATTTGGAGCGGCGCTTCATAAAATTTACCGATCGGGTTGTACTTCAGATCCAACATGGATAGACCGAGTTCCCCCCCCACGACGATCGTCGGCCGGCGAATGCGGATGAACCGGCGATCATACACGCTCCCCGTCTTTAACAATCCTTCAAACCCATCTCCACCGGATTCGCCCTCATCAGGCATCGCTACATGCTGAATCGGGTCGTACAACTTGATGATTTGGCCGTTGGCTTCCACGGCGTGCGGAATGTAAATACTATCTCCCGTCAGACGGGTGACACGCTCAGCGATACTCGTCTTGCCATTCCCAGGATAGCCGAAAAAGAAGATACTCGATGCCGAGTTGACCGCCGGGCCGATCTCATTGAAGACCTCATCCGAGATAATCAGGTCTTCAAAAGCGCGGGCAATGCTCCGTCGTGTGACAACCAATCGCTTAACTGTTTGTGCTAGTACACTTTCGACATAATCCGCGAACGGCACAGGGCAAGGGCCGTAGTATGCGGTCTTCTCCATCGCTTCTTCCACGGCCGCCGTCCCTTTGGGCGGTTTGATGTCGAAGACGAACCCGCTATCCCCACTGCCGCCCCGTTGACCGACGATGTCGATGAGCATCTGCTTCCGCATCTGCTGAAATACGGGATTCAGAACCGTGAATGGCAATGCGATCGTTGCGGCGAGGTCCGCAGCGGTCATCTGCCCTCGGCTAAATAGGGTACGGAGAATCAGTTCAAACAGGAACGATTGACTCAACCCGGTTTCTTCCCAGGTCCGTGGCGCACGCGGAGTGTAGGAGTTGGTACTCTGCGGGAGGGCTTCTTCGTCGGACGGCGGGGGGTCACCCAGGAGCGTCACCCCTTCCAGGCTACCAAATCGTTCCGCATCTGCGAGCAAATATTCATAATGCAGTTTGTGCAAACGCAAATGGCGGATCGCTTCTTGGTCTCCAGCCATCTCAGCTTGTGCCAGGCACTCTAATACTGCCGGAGCCACCGTGTATTTCACACCATCAATGTACATATGATGCAGATACTCTCCCGGCCGGACATAACAGTCTGGTGAATGGTGAGGAATCTGCAACATCTGTTGATGGAATTCTGGCGCGATAATCACACGCATCGGTTGCGACTCCGCTAGCGTCGAGAATCGAAATCATCCGCAATCTACTCTAGATGATATTTTTACCTGCGGAGTCACTCACCGTTCGACGGGGAGCAGATACCCTTGAAGTTCGGGCACCACTTTTCGTACCTCGTCCGCCACCAACTGGGCAATGGCTTGTGCCCCAGCGCGGGAAAAGTGCGTGCGGTCGGACTGGGAAGGACTGAATGTGGCCGATCCTGCGTCGCCAAGTTTGTCGAACAGAGCCAAACTCGCTTTGTGGAGGTCGATGACCGGCACCTTCTCGGCTTGGGCCACCGCGATGGTCGCATCCGCGTAGGGGGCTAGAGTTGTCGTTGCCTTGCCCGCTTTGTCAAAAGTGCGACGGGCCACCGGGGTGACGAGAATCGGTTTCGCACCCGCCTCCCGCGATTCCCGGATATACTGCCGCAGATAATCCCGGAAATCGGTCGCGGCATCGGTGAATCGTGGTTTACCGGCCTGATCGTTATGACCAAACTGAATGAAAACGAAATCCGGCTTCTCGGCGATGGCTTTTTTCCAGGCACCTTCCTGAATGAAACTCTTGGAACTGCGACCGGAAATCGCGCGATTGAGGATCGTCACACGATTGGTAAACGATTCACCGAACACCTGCCCCCAGCCGGTGAGGTCGGGTCGGTCTTTGGGTGGTTTGGCATAGGAAGCCATCGTCGAATCGCCGACCATGACGATACGAACCAGCTTCGGCGGATCAGCAGCGAAAACAGGGAGCGCCATCAACACGAACAACACAGATAGCAGACGGGGCATGGGGGAAACCTCACTCGGGAAGCGGTTTCCTTTTACGATAGCGAAAATCGCAGTGCGAAGCGCCCCCCATGATCGTTTGTGTGCGTTGATAGTCGATGTCGGGGTTGAACCCCGCGATCATTGCTGCATCACGGTTGCACGAGAGCAACGGCCCCAACTCGGAAATGCCCAGTTTCTGATAGAGTTCCGCATATTGGCAACGGGTGACATTGAAATTAAGTTGTTCCGCATCGTCTTGCAGTACAACCAGTTCCAATGCCTTGCCTTCCTGCCAGCGATCCACGACTTGCCGGAGATGATGCAGTTCACACCCGCCCAAGGCAACCGCGGCATCGCATCCCGCTTGTTCCGCCAGTTGCTGAATCGTCTGACCAATAATCGCCTGGGCGCGTTCTTCTCCAATCTCGGCTGCAAACGCTCGGTACAAGGGTGCAATCACCCGTGCTTCAATCTCGCGCTGTCGCAGCAAGGAAAGCGGTTCCGTCATGGTACGGCGTTCTCCTCGGCGGTTGCCGCATCGTCCGTGGGAACATCCTCGCCCTTGACGAGAAACAGCAGCATGTTCCGACCATAGGAGCGGATGTCCCACCGTTCCTGGCCACCGGGTAAATCATCCAGTGGGAATCCGGCCTCGGCTTGAATCACGATGACGGATGCGTCCGGGGCTTTGTCGATCAACAATTGGACCAGATGAACAAACGCCTCAATGCGATCGGGTTGCAGATCTGGGAACGGCGGACTCAAAAAGATGTTGACGGGGCCGGAAAGCGTGGGAATCCAGCGTTCCGCCCAGCGGTAACCATCCGCGCGGAGAACCTGGGCCTTGTCGGCGATCCCGAATCGATCGATGTATTGCCCAATCTCCTGCGCTTGACGGGCATCTTTCTCGATCAGATTCGCTCGGCTAGCCCCACGGCTGATCGCTTCCATTCCTACTACGCCAGTCCCAGCGAAGACATCGTAAAAGATGCGACCCGGCACCGCGTTTCCGAGAATACTGAACAGAGCCTCGCGGACCATCTGCGGAGTCGGACGTAGACCAGGGTGAACGTGAACCGTCACCTTACGTCCCCGTAGGCTACCCGCCACAATTCGGATTTCCGACTTCTCAGCCATCGAGATTCTCGATTGGGATTCAGGAGACAACTGGGGACAGACACCCCAAAAACTCACCAGTTCACACCTGCAACACTTTCACTATCCAGCGGAATAGTCCTGTTGCCAATGGCAAATCGTCGGGTTTGTCGATGTGTGGCCATCGAACGAACCGAGCCACGGAGGAGATCCGTGGCTCGTCGTGCTGTTCGAGGATCGAACAAACCGATTTACTTGCAGCAGACCGTCGGAGCCGGAGCGCAGGCGACTGTGACCGGAACCTTGACGCAGGTGGTGTAAGGAACCATTTCACAGTAGGTTTCGTTGCGCAGTTCGGTCACCTTTTCGTAGGCGCAGACCGTCCGGGTGCCGGTACGGGTTTCGCACTTGTAGGTGCAAACCGGAACCGTGACTTCCCGCGTGACGGGCACGGTGTGGCAAACCATCCGAGTGCCTTTCACAACTTCCGGCACGCACTTCACCACATTCACGGTGATCGTTTGCGTGACCGGCACGGAGTGGCAAACCATGCGAGTGCATTTCTTGGCCACGGGCACGCACCGGGTCACGGGGACATCCACGACCGTTGTGACGGGAACCGTGTGGCAAACCACGCGGGTACCTTTCTTGGTCACGGGAACGCATTTCACGACATTGACATCGACGGTCTTGGTCACGGGCACACATTCATACACCGTGCGGGTGCCGGTGCGAGTTTCCGTCTTGCAGGTGGTCACGGGAATCGTGACTTCTTCCGTCTTGGTTTCCGGTTTCAGCACCGTGCGGGTCACAGCACACATTTCGGTGACCGTGTGGCAAGCGTAGCTGACCGCGGGTTCGCAGGAAGAACCACAACCGCCATGCATCCCACGACGACCGAAGAGGCCGCACTTCCGCGGGGCAGGTTCACAGCAGACCGGGGCGCAGGAAGTTTCGCAGCCACCGCAAGTAGTCGCCACCCGCACAACTTTGGTCACGGGAACGGTTTCCGTCACGGTCGTTGGCACGCAGACCGTGTAGGTCCGGGTGTGCTTCTGCAGCGTGGTGACCGGCACTTGCACCTGATAGGTGTATTGTTCTTGCTTGGCAACCGTCTGCATTTCGGTGACGGTTTGCTTTTGCACTTCACACACCTGCTGCATTTCGGTGTAGGTGAATTCTTCTTGCTTCTGAACCAGTTTGTACTCCGTGCAGTTCCGCTTTTCCAGCGTGGTGACGGGTTGCAGAACGGTGACGGTGTACTCTTCCGGTCGCTGGACCAGTTGGTAGGTGGTCACTTGCCGTTGTTCCGGCGTACAGACCTGCTTCATCACGGTGCAGGTGTACTCTTCCGGCTTTTGGACCACCTGATACTCGGTGATGGTCCGTTTTTCCGACGTGACAACGGGGACGTTCACGGTGTAGGTGTACGTTTCCGTCTTGGGGACCAATCGGCACACCGTTACTGGCACTTGCCGAGTCTTGTACTCGGGCTTGTAGCAGGTCACCGTCTTCGTTTCATACGTTGTGCAGGTCGGCACGCAAACGGGTTCACATGCGGGTTCGCACGACTTCCGTTTGCCGAACGCTTGAGCATCCGTTGCCAGGGCCAGGCACGCGAAGGTGCCCATGAGGGCCGTTGTCAAAACTCGCTGCGTCATCAAGAGCCTCCACAAAGGGGGAGTTGGTGGGTTCAGGTTGGGCACCAGACCAACTGAGATGGTATCCGTATGGGTACAAACCCGAATAATTCTAACGGAATACCTGATCGTCCCGATCCCTCCAAAATTCCCATTCAACCAAAAGGTTAAGTCCAGATGGTTCGTTCGACAATGGAAACTTTACCTAACCTATGTTTTTTTCCTATTTCGACAGACATTCCTCACCATTCCTGCCGTTTGAGCATTTGCGATCGAGTTCATGAGCGGTTACGATTGCAGCGGTTATGCAGGTAATGAGTCCCTGTTTCTGATTTTGGAGAACGAACTTCCATGCGTTCCTTTGCACGACGATGGCTAATGACGGCGGGCGTACTGGCGATCGGAACCGTCCTGTTTTCTCTCCCGGCAGAATCCGCGAAAGGTGAGAAAGCCGATGCGGGCTGGGTTCAGCTGTTCAACGGCAAGGATCTGACGGGTTGGCAAATCTCGGATCCACCCGGCGGCCAATTCGATAAGGCGACATTCCAAAAGAACGCGGATGGGAAGTCGGTCGCCATCGTCGCTCATGAGAAAAAGTCCGGCAAAGATATTACCGTCTGGCGAGTGGAGGATGGCTTGCTCATCGGTGGCGGGCCGATGACGCATATTTACACGAATGGCGGCGATTACGATAACTTCCGTTTCCGCGTCACGGCCAAGCTCAATGATGGGGGGAATAGCGGGATGTTCTTTCGTGCGGGATTGCGTCCAGGTGTTCCCAAAGGCTACGAAGCCCAGCTCAACGCGACTCACGGCGACCCGATCAAGACGGGCAGCCTCTATCCGAACGGGGAATTCGGCTTGAACAAATACGGCACCGTCTTCCAAGTGCGAGACAAAGCGCCGCATGGGCCGGATGAGTTCTTCACCCAGGAAGTCATCGCCGATGGCCCGAAGATCACAATTTTGGTCAACGGTAAAAAGATGATTGAGTGGACGGACCCGGAAAACCGTTTTACGAAAGGTCACTTTGCTCTGCAAGGCCACGATCCCGGTAGCATCATGACCTTCAAAACCGTGGAATATCAACCGTTGAAGAAGTAGGACTTCTTCAACTGGTGAGCGGGAAACCGGGTGCGTCTCCATGTTGTTACCACTCAGGAAGCGGGTGAGCCTGCGGTATCGCCTGCTTTTCCCACTGGTTCTCTTGCTGGTCACGGAAATCGTGGGCACATCGTGGGCGGCTCGGTTGGCCATGAACACGGCGGATCGCCGGATTGGGGATCAACTCCAGGCGATTGGTCGCACACTGCACGAACCCCCAACATTCCCGCTCACCCCGCGCGTACTGCACCAGATGCGGGGACTCTCCGGGGCGGAATTTCTGCTCGTGCAAGCCGATGGTGGAACCATTTCCACTTTTCGCGGTTCTCCGCCAGCCACGGAACCTCTGAATACTCCCGATGGTGGGCCGCACCCGCTTGGCCCCGTGGCCATCATTCAGGGGAACACCTATCGGTTTCTTCCCTTCAAGCTCTTGCCACCTCATCCGGGGGCAGGCGGCACCCTGTATATCTTTTACCCCGAGGAATTGCGCCTCGCCGCGATCTGGTCGGCGGTACGCCCTCCGCTGTTGCTGGGGGTTGTGGGTGTCGTGGCCGCTCTGCTTCTCATGCTGACATCGGGCCGACATCTCGTGCGCCGCATCCAAGAACTGGGCAATCAAACGCGGATTATCGCGGGCGGTGATTTTCACCCGATCGCGGTGCCAACACCGCGGGACGAAGTGGATGAACTCTACCAAGCCATCAACGAAATGGCCGAACGGCTAGCAGAATTAGAAGTCCAATTAAAATCTACGGAACGCTTGCGGGTACTGGGGCAATTCTCGGCCGGGTTGGCGCACCAACTCCGCAATGCGGCAGCGGGGGCCAAACTCGCCGTTCAACTGCACGCGGCGGATTGCCCCGGATCGGATCAGGAATCATTAGATGTCGCCTTACGGCAACTCTCCCGCATCGAGAGCAACCTGCGGCAATTCCTCGACTTGGCGAAACCGCATGAACTCGTTTGGGAATCCTGTCAACTCGCGGCCATTATCACCTCCGCCGTGGAACTGCTGCGGCCACAGTGCCGACATACGGGCACAGAGTTACTCTGGGCACCCCCCATCGATCAGACGGCGTTTTGGGGCGATGTCACGCATCTCGGACATCTGGTGGGCAATGTGATCGGGAATGCCGTTGAGGCAGCAGGAACGGGCGGACGCGTCGAGGTTACACTCCAGCGAATAGCGGGCAGATGGGTCATGGAAGTCGCCGATACCGGGTCTGGGCCACCGGCAACCATTGCGGATCGACTATTTGAACCGTTCGTGACTGGCCGCGCGCAAGGAATCGGGCTGGGATTAACGGTTGTCAAACAAGCAGTCTTGGCACACCACGGCACCGTGAATTGGATGCGCCGGAGTGGATGCACCATCTTTCGTGTTGAACTTCCGCAGCGTACCCGCCATGATTCTTTTACCGATTCCTCAACGTCATAATTATCACAATATCGAACATGCAAGGATAGTTACACTCATGAAGGCAGAAGTCATCTCGATTGGGACGGAAATCACGAGTGGACAGAACTTGGACACCAACGGGCAATGGTTGAGTCAGCGTCTGGGGGAGATGGGAATTGTTGTCGGGTTCCATACCACGGTAGCGGACAATCTCGAAGACAACATTGCCTGTTTTCGGAATGCGATTCAACGCTCGAATCTGGTCCTCTCCACGGGTGGGTTAGGTCCGACCCAAGATGACCTGACCCGTGAAGTGCTGGCCGCCGTGGCCGGGGTCGAGTTGGTGGAACATGCGGAGTCCCTCGCACAGATTCAGGCCATGTTCGCCCGTTGGGGACATGCGATGCCCGAACGCAACCAGGTGCAGGCGCTGTTCCCCCAGGGTGCGGAACCGTTGCCGAACAGTCGTGGCACCGCGCCGGGGATCTGGATGACGTTCCCCAACGGAACTATCGTGGTTTCCATGCCGGGCGTCCCTTCTGAAATGTTTGAAATGTTTGTCCAAGAAGTCCAACCGCGATTAACCCGCATGGGACACGGGGACCGCGTTCAAGTCATTCGGAAAATTCACGCCTTTGGTGCTGGGGAATCGACCGTTGACAACCTGTTGTCTGACATTACCCAACGCGGGGCCGTGCCCGAGGTGGGGATTACCGCCAGTGGGGCGGTCATTTCCTTGCGTATTCTGGCCCAGTCCACGACGACGCAGGGGGCATGGTCGCAAATCACCTCGGTTGAGGCGACCATTCGTGAGCGACTCGGCCCCTTGGTGTTCGGAACGGACGCGGAAGACCTGCACGATGTCGTGGGGCAACTACTCATCGAAAAAGGGCTGCGCATCGCCACGGCGGAAAGTATCACGGCGGGGTTGGTTGCCCATCGGTTATCGCAGGTGCCCGGTATCAGTGCCTGTTTGATGGGCGGCGTGGTGGCCTACACAAACGCGGCCAAGGAATCGGAACTGGGCGTTCCCGCGGCGTTGCTGGCCGAGCATTCCGCTGTCAGCGAACCCGTTGCCCGTGCGATGGCCGAAGGAGTCCGTCATAAGTTCCATACCGACATCGGCATTGCCACCACGGGTTACGCGGGACCAGATGGCGGAGCGGATGGCACCCCGGTCGGCACCGTGTACACTGCGATTGCCACAGAAGACGGGATCTTGGTCCAGCGACACAGTTGGCAAGGAACACGCAGCGAGATTCAAGACCGTACCGCACGCATGGCTCTGAATCTCGTGCGAAAAAAGTTACAAAACATCGCATGATGTTCGCGGGTTCACGCCAGCAATTTGGTCACGACATTCCCGGCCACGTCGGTCAAGCGAAAGTCACGGCCTTGGAATCGGTAGGTGAGTTTTTTGTGATCCATGCCGAACAGATGCAAAATGGTGGCGTGTAAGTCATTGATGTGAACGGGGTCGGTAGTCACGTTCCAGCCGATCTCGTCCGTGGTGCCGAGAATCGTTCCTCCTTTCACACCGCCGCCCGCCATCCAGACCGTAAAGGCGTAGGGGTGGTGGTCCCGCCCGGTGACACCGGCCCGGCCACGCCGATTCTCTCCGAGAGGTGTGCGGCCAAACTCGGATAGCCAGAGAACCAGAGTTTCGTCAAGCAAGCCCCGTTGTTTCAAATCCCGGATCAGTGCCGCCACGGGTTGATCGGCCATGAGGGAATTGTGCTGTAATTCCGAATCCAGATTGGAATGATGATCCCAGGAAGCATGAAAAAGTGAGACAAAACGGACTCCCCGTTCGACCAATCGGCGCGCCAACAGGCAATTCGTGGCGAATTGACGGAACTGCCCTTTTCCACCGCCGCGATGAGCTTGAATCTCGGGTTCTGAGCGGTTGATTCCATAGGCATCCATAGTGGACTGATCTTCTTGCGATAAATCAATCAGGTCGGGTGCCGCGGACTGCATCCGAAATGCGAGTTCATACGCGGCGACACGGCTTTCGATTTCCGCATCCCCAATCCGCGCATGGCGAACGCCGTTTAAGTCTCGGATCGCCTCGATCGTCCGGGCCTGCATGGCATCCGAGAGTCCCTCTGGGTTAGCGAGGTTCAACACGGGTTCCCCTTGGTTGCGGAACAGCGTACCCGCGTATGGGGAAGGCAAAAACCCACTCCCCCAGTTAGAAGTCCCGCCCGAAGTGCCCCGCCCTGCACTCAGGACAACGTACCCCGGAAGATTTTTCGCCACGGAACCCAGGCCATAGTTCAACCATGACCCCATGCTCGGACGGCCAAACATCGTGCTGCCGGTGTTCATCAGCAACTGGCCAGGATGGTGGTTGAAGGCTTCCGTGTGCATCGACCGCACCCAGGCAATCTCGTCGGCAACCGATCCCAGGTGTGGGAGAAAATCGGACAGTTCCATACCACATTGGCCGTACTTTTTCCACTGACGCGGACTGCCCATCACCGTGGCGGTGTCCTTCTGCAAGAACGCGAACCGGACATTCTTGGTGAACGATTCGGGCAATTTCTGACCATGCAGCGCGTTCAACTTGGGTTTCGGATCGAACAAATCCAGTTGACTCGGTGCCCCTTCGAGATAAATGCAGATGCAATTCTTTGCCTTCGCGGGAAAGTGCGGCGGTTTTGGAGCCAGTGGACTCACTACGGCATTCGCTGCCGAGAGTCGGCCATCCTCAGTCAGCAGCGCGGCCAGGGCTAACAAGCCGACACCGTTGGCACTCGTGGTCAGAAAGTGCCGCCGATCGCGGAGGAGTTGTTCGGCGTGTGGGTGCATGTTCGATCTCACAATACCGCGGGTGTGGTCATCTCAAGTTTGGCAATCATTTGCGCGACAAGTCGGCACATTCTCATTCACGGGTGACGAATTCATCCAAGTTCATGAGTGTCCGTGCCAGCGCCACCCAAGCCGCGACTTCAGCGGGTGAGACTCCCTGCGGTGGTACCGAACCGGCGAGTTTCTGCGCGGCTTGTGGCTCTTTTGCCGCCAAGATCTGAAAATCGCCCAAGAGTCGTTCTAATCGTTGCCGTTCCACAGGGGTCGGTCGCCGTCCCAAGACAAGCAGGACTGCGTAGGTCAGTTGTTCCGATACAGGTTTTCCCGCACGTTCCAACAAAACCCGTTTGGCAAGCGCTTGAGCCAGTTCGACGAAGACCGTGTCATTGAGCAGCGTCAAGGCTTGCAGTGGGGTATTCGACTGCTCACGACGCATGACGCAGACGTTGGAATCGGGAGAATCGAACGTCATCAGCATCGGATAAGGGCTCGTCCGCTGGAACCAGATGTAGAGCCCGCGGCGATAGCGAGCGGAGCCGGTCGATGTTGCCCACTTCGCGGAGCCAGCATAGGTCAGTTCCGAAATCCCCGCAGGCTGCGGGGGGCGAACACTGGGGCCGCCGATGGTACGGGTGAGTAAGCCACTGGCTGCCAGGGCCGAATCCCGAATCAGTTCCGCCGGGAGACGGAGGCGATTTTGCCGGGCCAGCCAGACATTCAGCGGGTCGCGGTCCCGGAGTTCGGGTCGATCCGCGGAAGACTGTTTGTAGGTGGCGGATGTGACGATGAGACGATGCAGTTTCTTCCAACTCCAATGGCACCGTGCCGGGTCGCGGAACTCAGCGGCAAGCCAGTCCAGTAACTCAGGATGCGATGGTTTTTCTCCCTGCGTGCCGAAATCATTCAGTGTCGCCACGAGTCCACGGCCAAAGTATTTTTGCCAGACCCAATTGACCATCACACGGGCAGTCAACGGGTTGTCTTGCGAAACCAGCCATCGCGCCAGATCGAGCCGATTACCATTAGCGGTACGGTCCCCTCCGGGTAACACAGCGGGAGTACCGGACTTCACAGCGACACCAGGACGGAGGAAATCACCGCGCATCATCACATGGGTGGCTCGGGTGGGGCCGAGTGCCAGCGTCATCGCTGGTGTGGGTTGCGGCGCGGTTTTCGCATGGTCGGCGAGAGCTTTTTCCCGTTTCTTCAACTCGGCTGCGGTGCGTTTCTCTTTCTTGGCCAGCGCCAGTGCCTCGGTCAATTCCTGGTGTTTGCGTTCCCATTCGGCTCGCTTTGCAGGGAGAGTTGCCACCTCTTCGGGTAGCGGAGCGGAAATGTTGGTTTCCACGTCACTGTCAAAATAAGCAAATATTTGATAGAATTCACGATGTGAGATGGGATCGTATTTGTGGTCGTGGCACTGGGCACATGCCACGGTCAAACCGAGCCATACCGTGGCTGTGGTGCTGACGCGATCCACCACGGCGGCGACGCGGAACTCTTCCTGGTCGACACCGCCTTCCTTGTTGGTCAGCGTCTGACGATGAAACCCAGTAGCAATCTTCTGCGCTGGGGTTGCGTTCGGCAACAGATCACCGGCCAGTTGCTCTATGGTGAAAGCATCAAATGGCTTGTCGGCATTGAGGGCGGAAATCACCCAGTCACGGTATCGCCAAGCATACGGCCGGCCGGTGTCTTTTTCGTAACCATCGCTGTCGGCGTAACGAGCGGCATCGAGCCAGTGCCGAGCCCATTTCTCGCCGTAATGCGGCGATGCCAGCAAGTGATCGACGATTTTTTCATAAGCATCGGGCGAGGCATCCTTCAGAAAAGCCTCCACCTCAGATGGTGTCGGCGGCAATCCGGTCAAATCGAGATAGACTCGACGCAGCAAAGTTGTGCGATCCGCTTCCGGCGCGGGGCGGACATGCTCTTCAGCCAGTCGCGCTTGAATGAAAGCATCAACGGGATGCAGGGTATTCTCCCCCAACCGCGGAACCGATGGACGACGAATCGGTTGAAATGCCCAATGTGAAGATGATGAAGCGATTCCGTCCACAATGCGGGTTGTGGGCAGTTTCAATCCTTGGTCGATCCAGGCTCGCAGAATGCCAACTTGTTTAGCGGTCAGAGACGGACCAGATGGGGGCATCTTCATTTCCTCATCGTGCCCGGCCACCACCGCGATCAGTCGGCTTTTCGCCGATTGGCCAACCTCGACTATGGCACCAGAGTTCCCACCAGCTAACAGAGCTTTTCGGTCATCCAGACGCACCCCACCACGTTGTTTCGCTGCATTGTGACACTTCCAGCAAGCCTCTGCCAGAATCGGGCGCACGTCTTTCTCGAAGTCGATCACCCCAGGATCCGCAGGCGGCAACGCGGGCGGAACCGCCTGAGCCAGAACTGAACCCAGAGTCGCTGATAGCAAAAGGAAAGCACGGATCAGAGTATTCATGACGGTGGCCGCATGAGCTGGTAGGAGAATTTGGCGTGGCCTCGAATGCCACAGGTATGAGTGTTCCCACCGCGAATATCTGCAGCTTACCCCTTTGTTCTCGCCCTTGCAACCATCTCGATCAACGCTCATCCGGTTTCTTCTCAGCTCCGACATTGGATCCCGCGATCCCCTCGCATTGGTGATCCGAACCCGCATACTGCCCCAATCATCTTCCCCAACCTGTTCAGGGTGGCGATGTTATCTGTTGCACTTCCCGGCTGGGGTGGTTAGCTTGGAGTGAGATACTCGCCGATCGCCCCAAAATAGTCGAAATTGTGTTTCTGTATCCATTTCCGCATGGATGTCGAGTAGTCGGGAGATCCAGAGTGAAACGGGCAATCCGCCTACGCGGGATTAGTGATCCCTACAAAGGTCGGGTTTGGGAATCCGCCACCCTGATTCGGGTGGGGCGGTTGTCTAGCCTCGAGCTCGCAATTGATGATAGTTCCGTCAGCCGCAAGCACGCGGAAGTCCGTATGGGTTCGGATGGCGTATGGCACGTTACCGACCTGGGCAGCACAAACGGTACCTATGTCAACGGTGTCCGCATCACGGGTGCAGATCATCCGGTACGATTCCGTGATGTGATACAGTTTGGCAAAGTGGCCGTATTAGTCGAATCCGCGGAAGAACTATCAGCAAACAAGCCGTCAGAGCAGATGATCTTATCGGTATCGGCCAAATCTTCATTCGATGATGGCCTCCGCCGAATCGCCTTCGATAGCAATCAGATGCCGCGTGTGGGTGAGCAATTGCTAGCCCTACTCCGGGCGGGGCACCACTTCGTGCATCTGGAATCGGAAGACCAACTCCTCAAATCCATTCTGGATGATGCCGTGTCTGTGCTGGATGCGCAAAGAGGAGCCATTGTACTCGCGGAAGACGAGATACCCGGCCACGAACCGCGGTTGGATTTGCGTGCGTTGTCGCATGGCGGCGACGATCCGCGTGGTCGCTTTCACTTCAGTAAACGCTTGGCCCATCGCTGCTTTGCTAAAGGAGAATCGCTACTCTTTAGTGCAGTCCAAGAAGACCGCGAACTGATGAGCCAAAGTGTTTCTGATGGAGCCATGTCGAGCATCTTGTGTGTACTCTTGCGGACTCCCCGGCGCAAACTCGGCATCCTCCACCTCGATCGCGGCTACTTTCAACAACCCTTCAACAAAGACGATTTATTATTGGCGGATGCCCTGGCCGCACATGTCTCTGCGGGGATCGAAGCGGCTACGCTACTCCGCAAACAGCGGGAACTCTTCCTCAAAACCATCATCATGCTCGCGCAGATGGTGGAACTCCGGGATGAATATACCGGCGGTCATACCCAACGTGTAACCCGATATGCCATGCTATTAGGAGAACACCTTGGGCTCTCTGATGATGAACTCGAACTCATTCATATTGGCACCCCACTCCACGATATTGGCAAAATTGGCATCGCCGATGCCATTCTGCGTGCCCCGCGCCGATTGACGGTGGAAGAATTTGAGGTCATGCAAACCCACACCACCTTGGGCGCGGCCTATCTGCAATCCATCCCCGAACTGCATCCGATCATCCCGATTGTGCGCAATCACCATGAACGCTGGGATGGAACTGGTTACCCTGATCGTCTCTCACGCGAGGAGATTCCCAGAATTGCTCGCATCGTGGCGGTCGCGGATGCGTTTGACGCAATGACTTCGGATCGACCTTATCATCCGCAACGTCAAGGCCGGCCTGCTGAAGAAGCATTCGCGGAAATTGAGCAGCAATCCAAGAGTCAGTTTGACCCGCTTTGTGTGAAAGGCTTCCTGGCCATCCGAGATCCTATTATGGATGCCATGCGGGAATTAATGCCGCCGGATCCTCGCGCTAATTCCCATCTCGGGAAACCGGCAGTCCCGACGAGTTTCAAGCCCACCGTGTTTGGCATTCCCGCTAGCATTCTTTACGCAGATCAACCCGACGAACCGATGGAATAAACCGGCCACTTTCCCGGTGCGATTCCACACGTTACAGTATTTGTCAATCGTTCCCCCCTCTCGGTGAACGTACTGGTTTGGATTTTCTCATTCGGACCCATCACGAGAAATGCCCATGAGGCACTTGACGGTTGCTGTTTCCGTGGCGCTGTTGGCATCCAGTTCCCTGGCCGCGGATTGGACCGAATTCCGCGGCCCCGATGGAACCGGCCATTACTCCGGCCCGCCACTCCCACTCCAATGGGGCACCGATACCCCGGCAGCCTGGAAAACCCCAATTGTCGGGAAAGGTTGGTCCTCGCCGATTCTGTTGAAAGGACGACTGTATCTGACCACGGCCGTGCCACAAACACAAGGGAACCATACCCAATACTCCTTACGCGCACTCTGCCTCGATGCCGCCACCGGCAAACAACTCTGGGAACGGGAACTGTTTGTCGAGGATACCAAGACCGACCCGCAACCGCACAAGAAGAATAGCCATGCAAGCCCGACACCCCTTACGGATGGTGAGCGGATCTTCATCCACTTTGGCCATCTGGGCACGGCTGCGCTCGATTTCGACGGGAGTGTAGCCTGGAAAACGCAGAAATTCCGCTACGATCCCCGCCACGGCAGCGGTGCCTCCCCGATTCTCGTAGACGATCTGTTGTTCTTCACTTGTGATGGAAACGACAAACAGTTCGTCGTGGCTCTCGACAAACGCACCGGCCAAGTCCGTTGGCAAACCGAACGCAATCATGGAGCCAAACTCGGTTTCTCATTCGCCACGCCGCAATTGATCGAACATGCTGGCAAAAAAGTGATCGTCTCACCGGCGAGCGATTTCGTGATGGGATACGACCCCCAAACCGGGAAAGAACTCTGGCGGGTCCGCTACCCCAAATCCGGTTGGTCGCTGATTACCCGACCCGTTTACGCGCATGGCTTGGTCTACATCTGCACGGGATACGTCAATCAGCACCTCATCGCCTTTAAACCGGAAGGCACGGGAGACATCACCCAGAACATCGTCTGGCAAACGAAACGGAACGCAGCCAACACGCCCACTCCTTTGATTGTCGGTGATGAACTCTACATGATCGCCGACAACGGTTTCATGACTTGCTTCGATGCGAAAACCGGCAAGGTTCACTGGTCCGAACGGCTCGCGGGTAACGCCTACTCCGCTTCACCCATCTATGCGGATGGGAATATTTTTGTCACCAGCGAGGCGGGCGTGGGCCAGGTGATCGCCGCTGGCAAGAGCTTCCGAGAAGTGGCTGGCCCGTTCGATCTCCAGGAAAAGACGTTTGCCACTTTTGTTCCCAGTGACGGTGCGCTATACATTCGGACAGAATCACAATTGTATAAATTCCAGAAATGATCGCATCACTCCTGACGGTGATTTTCGAGTCCGCGACAGACCCCGATCAGGTCTTCACAATACCTACTCCGTTTCTTCACAATAACGAAGTACAACAACCGTGGGGTTTCACGCCATACCCCACGGAGGTTTGCCATGTCCCGGCTTTACTCAGACATTTTTGTCAACCGTAACAGCAACCCATCTACGGAACTGGCGACGTTCCATCCCGATGAAAGTATCGCCAAGTTCAGTATTCGGAATGTGAATTTCTGGTATCCCGGCAAACAGGCACTCTTTGACATCAACCTCGTCATCCCCGAACAGTCCATTGTCGCCTTCATCGGCCCGAGCGGTTGCGGGAAATCGACTCTGCTGCGACTCCTCAACCGGATGAACGACCTGATTGATGGCACCCGCCACTCCGGCGACATCCTCTTGGATGGGAAAGATGTCTATTCCAGTGACGTGAACATCGTCGATCTGCGGCGGCGGGTCGGAATGGTGTTTCAGAAAAGCAATCCGTTCCCCAAATCCATTTACGAGAATGTCGTTTTCGGCCCGCGTGTCTCCGGTCAGCGAGATCGTCGCCGATTAGATTATCTCGTGGAACGCTGCTTAAAACAGGCGGCCTTGTGGAATGAGGTGAAAGATCGGCTCCATTCCTCGGCTCTGGCCCTCTCCGGCGGTCAGCAACAGCGATTGTGCATTGCCCGTGCCCTGGCCACGGACCCCGAAGTCTTGCTCATGGATGAACCGGCTTCCGCACTGGACCCGAAATCGACCAACGCCATCGAGGATCTCATCTTCGAGCTCAAAAAGGAATACACCATCGTCATCGTGACACATAACATGCAACAAGCGGCGCGTGTCTCGGATGTGACGGCTTTCTTCTACGAAGGCAAACTGATTGAATCCGGCGCTACGGATCTCATGTTCACCCGCCCACAACAAAAGCGGACTGAAGATTACATTACCGGGCGATTCGGCTAAGCCTTCCAAGAATGGCAGAGGCTTTCCACCGCGTTCCCTTGATGGCCGTGTCCTTCACACAAACTGTTAGACGATCCATCAGATTATTAGATATACTGAATTAACCCCAGCCGATCTGGCAGCGGGTTGGTCTGCTCGCCACTGAGTCTGGAACCCGTTGAGCCTGTATTCCTGGAATCCGTTATGTCCAAGCATCTCACTCGGGATCTCGAAGCCTTACAACGGCAAATTCTGACGATGGCCGCACTGGTCGAAGAAGCCGTGTATGAGGCATCCCACGCCCTATCGGATCGTGACATCGACAAGGCTCATGCGGTCATCAGCGGCGATGATGCCATTGATGCGATGGAAAACGAAGTTGACGAAAACTGCCTGAAAATCCTGGCGTTGCACCAACCGGCCGCGGGGGACTTACGCCGAGTGACCTCCGTGTTCAGCATCGCCACCGACTTGGAACGCATGGGCGATCTGGCGGTGGCCATCGCGGAACGGTCGTTGGCCTTGGCGAACCCCAGCACGCGACCCACGGGGCCAGACCCCCTACCATTTCCCGAGAAACTGCAACGCATGACCGATCTTGTGGCAGGCATGGTCCGTCAATCCATGGATGCGTTCGTCAATCTCGATAGCCGGCAAGCGATGCGTGTCATCCGCATGGACGATGAAGTCGATCGTTACCATGCCGAAATCATCGCCGATTTGATTGCCCCGATGAAGGCCAACCCCGACGCGGTCGAACCGGGTTTATCCTTGTTCAGCGCGACCCGCCATCTCGAACGGATTGGCGATCACGCCACGAACATCGCGGAAGACGTGGTCTACCTGGTCGATGGGGATTCGGTGCGTCATCGCCGTTCCTTCTAGATATTCCGAAAGAACTGATACCTCTGATCCATGAGTGTATCCATGAATCCACCGCGGATATTGATTATTGAAGATGAACGGGGACTCGTGCAGTCCCTGACCTGGTATTTTACCCGTGAAGGATATGAAACCATCGCGGTCCACGATGGCCAGGAAGGGTTGCGGAAAGCACAAACTCTGCTTCCCGATCTGATCTTATTAGACATCATGCTGCCATCGTTGGATGGTTTGTCCATTTGTCGGGAAATCCGTGCGGGGGAACGCACCCGCGACATTCCGATTATCATGATTACCGCGAAATCGGAAGAATCCGATCAAGTCGTTGGCTATCACATGGGTGCGGATGATTATGTAACCAAACCGTTTCACAACAAAGTGTTGGTGGCCAAAGTCAAAGCGTTACTGCGTCGGGTCGATGGTCTGGGGGAATCCGGTGACGTGGTGGAACATAGCGGTGTCAAACTCGACCGCATCCGTCACCGTGTGACCTATCTGGGAGAAACGCTCGAACTCACACCCACGGAATTCAAACTGCTGGAATGTATGCTCCGTCAACCCGGACGCGCCTTTAGCCGACATCAACTCATGGATGCCGCCATCGGTGAAGGACAAATTGTTCTGGAACGCACCATCGACGTTCACATCAAGACGCTACGGAAGAAACTCACCGTCGCCGGTGGTGATCCCGACTTGATCGAAACCGTACGGGGTGTCGGTTATCGATTCCGAGAGGTGAAACCTGTTGTGGGGTCAACCAATACCGGCATGGAAAAAGACCGGGAGTGATAAAAATGGTTCCGCGAAACCTCACGGCATTTTTTTGAGGGTTTTGTCTACGGGTGGCTGGAGTTTGGAACCATCGGCCGTGGCTTGATGGAACAACGTGTGGCCCGTATCAGGATGCAACGCAGAGCGTTCCGCATACCCAGAAGGGGCTTCACGGGTCAGCAGCAAACCGAACCCGAACAGCACCGCGGCCGATACCACCAGTGTCCAGCGTCCCGCCGTTGGGGGAACCCGTACCGCCGCATTGGGGTGGATGGCCGCAAACATGTCTCGGCGCGGTTCCGCAGGATGGGGGAGTTTCCACGCGGGCCACGGCGCGGGCATTTCGGCCTGGAAAAACTCGCTCAAGAGGCGATCGGTCGGGTTCACAGGGTGCGTGTCCGATGATGTGTTCATGATGCCCCTTCAATACCATGTTGGGAAAGCCGCTCCGCCAACCGTTGCCGCGCTCGGCTCAGACGCATGTGGACAGCGGCGACCTGAATCCCCAGTGCTTCCGCGATCTGAGGGCTGTCGTAATCTAAGGCATATCGGAGTGTGAGCAATTCCCGATCCGCGGGAGCCAATTCATCCAAAACCACGCGAATCTGTGCGAATAGCTCATCCCGTTCCAGTTTCTCGTGTGGTCCGATCCCGCCCGTTCGGATCGCGTTCATCACCATCCCAGATTGCGTTCCATTTCGTCGAAACGCGCTTTTCGCATAATCTTCCGCCAGATTCCGCGCGACGCGGAGTAACCAAGCCCGGATATTCTGAATCTCCTCCCCGGCTTCCTGTTGCCGCCACAGCCGGAAAAAACACTCTTGCACAATATCCATAGCCAGTTCGGAATCCAGGCAGCGAGCGTAAGCCGTCGCCCACACCTCACGACTGTGTCGTTGGTACAGTTCTTCAAACCGTCGGATCGGATCATCACTTGCCGATTCCGGGGGATACTCGGATTGGTGATTCACCCGTCGGAACCTTGCCGAGCTTATGGGCTCCCGAAGAAAGACGACTCACTTCAGGAGGATTAACGCCAGGAGGAGAGATTTTTTCAGTTCGTTACTACTAAGTTATCGCGGTGAATCAGTTCAACATAGGGCACCTTCCCCAGTAACGCCGCGATCTGCTCGGTATTCAGCCCGGCGATCCGGGTCAAATCCGTGGCAGAGTAATTGCTGAGTCCACGGGCGATCTCCTGGGAACCCGCCCAAAGTGATACCAAATCCCCTTTGCCAAAATTCCCGACCACCGTACGCACGCCGACCGGAAGCAAACTGCGATTCTGCTCCACCACGGCTCGGCGAGCGCCTTCGTCCACATGAATCTGCCCTTTGGGCTGAGCTGTCAACCCGATCCACCGTTTCCAGGCGGGCATCGACGCGGACTTGGGCAGAAACAGCGTGCCAACCGGGTTAGCCGCGAAAATGTCATCCAAAATCCCCGGAATCGCACCATTCGCCATAATCACGGCGGACCCCGCCTGGGTGGCCAACCGTGCGGCCTTGAGTTTACTCCGCATCCCGCCGGTGCCAAACGAGCTTTTCGTCACGGCTGCCATGTCCGTCACGGAGCGATCAATGGCCTCAACCGTTGATACCAGTTGCGCGGTCGGCACCTGCCCCGGATCGTCGGTATATAAGCCGTTGACATTCGTCAATAGTACCAACAATGGAGCCTGCATCAGATTAGCGACCATCGCACCGAGATGGTCGTTGTCTCCGAACTTAATCTCCGCAACGCTCACCGTATCGTTTTCGTTGATAATGGGGATGCAATCATATTCCCATAATGTAAGAATGGTATTCCGTACATTGAGGTATCGTTTTCGCGTATCGAAGTCACCAGCCGTCAGAAGCAGTTGTGCCACGGACACGCCGTAGGGCGTGAACAGCTCCTGATACAGTTGAATCAGGGCACATTGCCCAACGGCGGCACACGCCTGCAAATGCGGCAAATCGGTCGGCTTGCGTCCCAACCCCAAACGTCCCACGCCAGCACCGATCGCCCCCGAACTGACGAGGACCACCTTGCGGCCCGAAGACCGAATCCGTTGGAGTTGATCCACGAGGGATTGCATTCGTTCCCGATCGGGGAGTCCGTTCGCACAGGTCAGGACGTTGGTTCCCACTTTGATAACGACCAATCCGGCCCGCTCCACCACCGCCGCCCGCACTGCATCCCCCATACCGCCTCCCGACAACGTGTGAAACCACCACAAATAATGGAACTAGCAAAGCCACTCAGGAAATTCCAGGCAGCTTCATCAAACGCCACAGAAGTGGCACAAAAGTTTCTAGGGATGCCCCGATGCGCAATCCTACCCATCGTTTACCCAAATTCCACAAGCTCGGAAACTAACATTTGACTCTGGCTATTGGGATCGGCTACCATGCAGATACGAGGGCCACGGGATCGGCATGTGCTGCCGGATGGATTGGATGGTCCCAGCCGAGATCGCCATGGTGAATCTCCACCTCCGACACGATCGCCCAGGGATCATCAGCATCCTGTTGATGGTGGTGTTCGCGGTTTCCAGCATCGCCGCGGAAACGCGGGGGCTTGCCCCTTCCCCATCGGTCGCGAGCAACTCAGAACGGTTACTGCGTCACGCCGCCACGGCCGAGCAAGCTGGGCAATGGTCCCATGCACTGGATCTCTACCTCCGGGCGTATACGCAGTTCGGACCTTCCCCCGAAATGAAGGAACGCATCCGCATCTGTTTGCGGAATGCCACGAACTTCTCTCGCCACCGTGACCCGGCCTTTCAACAATATCTGGTTTCCTTGACGATCAGCGATGCTCTGAATGTGTATGCGGAGGTCGTGGAAAAACTATCCACGCTCTACGCCGATCGTGACCGTGCCCTGCCTGAACGATTGTTCGCCTTAGGAGTTGATGAACTCGACAGAAGTTTGGCGGATGCCGACTTCCGCCATCGCTACCTGAACAACCCCGACCCCGCGAAAATTCAACGCTTCCAACAATCGTTGCGTGAACTCTGGAAGGCACGTCTCCCCCAATCGCACCGAGAAACCCGCCACGCCGCCCGGCAACTCGTGTTAGCCGCACAAGCGCAAATCCAGGCGCGGAATGGTTCTGCCATCATTTTGGAATTACTGTGTGGAGCCTGTTCCGGGTTGGATGAATACAGCACCTTCACGCCACCTGTTACCGTGACCAATGGCAATCCGTCGCCAAACACGGACTTGTCCGACTACGGCATTCTGATCAAATCCGAAATGCACGGACTCACGATTGATACCCTCTTGCCGAATAGTTGGGCCACCGACCGCACCCCCCTTCAACCGAGTGATCGCCTCCTGCGACTCAACGGCGTAGACCTCCAATCGCACCGCGCGGATGCTTGGTCTGCGGCCTGGCAACGTGCCTCGGCTTCGAGTCATCAACTCGAAGTGGAAACAGCGAATGGAGAGACGGTCACCGTTCGCCTCCCCATCCCCTGCCCCACCGTGATTCACACAGACATTGTGAAAGAAGACATCGGCATCATCCGCCTCGCGGCGTTCCGTGAATCCACGGTACGGGAGTTCGATGACGCGGTTCTCAGCCTGCGGGCGCGCGGTATGAAAGTCCTCATCCTCGATCTGCGGGGAAACCCTGGTGGTTTGGTGGCTCCCGGTGTCGGACTCTGTGAACGATTGATCGCATCCGGTATCGTTCTCACCACCCGCGGTCAGATGACCGAATTCTCAAATCGGATTTTCACCTCGGATGCGGGCATGGCGGCGTATGACTTCCCGATGGTCGTTCTCATTGATGGACGCACTATGTCGGCAGCGGAGATGGTCGCTTTGGCGTTAAAAGAGAATAGTCGTGCCACTCTAGTGGGCACCACCACTTTCGGCAAAGGCGCGATGCAGGCACCGATTCCGCTGCAACATGGCCAAGGAACCACAGGTAAACCGGCAGTTCTGATCCTCACCGTTGCCGGAATGTATGGCCCGAACGGAACGCCAATTGCCTCTGGAGTCACACCGCACCTGCTCGAATCGGACCCGGCCCGACAACTGACGATCGCGATAGCTCGCGCCTTGGAACTCGTACCGGAAATGCAATAACTTGGGAATGACGCGGGGAAACGAAATCCGTATCTTGAATGTATGACTCCGTTTACCTCTGCTGAATCCGCTGCCGCTGATGCTCTGATCCAGTTGGCGCTGGCGGAAGATTTCGGAACCACCGGCGACCGGACTTCGCTAGCGTTGATTCCATCTGAGCAACGCGGTCAAGCGGTCGTGGTGGCGCGAGTTGCAGGCGTGCTGGCGGGAAACACCGTCGCCGAGCGAGTGTGTTCGCACATCCATCCAACATTGCATTATCAACCGCTCCTGTCTGATGGTTCCGCACTGCACCCCCGGAGCCGAATTGCGCTGGTCACGGGTCAGTTCCGGGATATTTTGGCGGCGGAACGCACGCTGCTCAATTTCCTTCAACGCTTGTCCGGGATTGCTTCCCTCACACGCCAATATGTCCATGCCGTCCACGGAACCCGCGCCGTTGTGCTGGATACGCGGAAAACGACACCGGGTTGGCGGTTGCTGGAGAAATACGCGGTGCGTATGGGGGGCGGCACCAATCATCGGATTGGGCTATAC
>JAIXLE010000278.1 GCA_026931725.1 Bacteroidales bacterium | reverse complement strand
ATAGACGTGGCCGGCTTTGTTGAACTCCCCCTCCATCGTGACTCTGTGGTATTCGCAGTCGAGCTGGTGCTGGAGCTCGCCCATCTGCTTGTTGAGCTTGTCGACCTGACGGCTGATCCGGTGCGCTTTCGGGAATCGTCTCCAGATGGTGTTGGCAAAATCGTCGAATCGCAGCCGCACGGCACGAAATGCCACGGCAAGGCTCAGGTGGGCTTTGTGGTCCGGGATGCGCTTAGCCATTGTGGTGGGCGAGCACGATGCGGTTTGTGCGGGATGGAAACTCAACTGCCGTGCGCAATCGCGTTTCCCATGGATGATCGAATTCTTCGCTGTCCATCACGGCGTCGATGGCAGTAATGACCGAGGCGAGTTCATTGAGGGTTGAGTATTTTGCCCGGAAGGCGGCCAAATCGCGCCGGGCATTCGCCAGCATCTGTCGCTTACTCTCCTCATCGATCAACGCGTTCTCGATCGGGATATATGTCCCCCGGTGCCGGAAGTTTATTGTCCCGTCGCCCTCAGCCTCTTTGATATTCACAAAAGCGCGAACCGTCACGGGCTTGGAACCGGTTGGTTGAATCGTGACTTTGATTGACCTGATAAGGCAATAAGCTTGGCATTCGCGGTAACGCGCTGCGGCTTCTGTGTCATCCCAGATGAAAAACCTGTGAAGTGGGGATTGAGGGTTGCGGGCTGAGTTCAGGACTGCACTGGGCGTAAGTCCTCCAGGCAACACGGTAAGCGCCTGAAGGTCTTGGTGGACGATTTCTCGTGTCTTCACATTTGGTTCCATCGTTAGGATTTGTTGGATGCTCATTTTGTTTTTTGGAGCCACTTTTACCCCGCTTTCTCCTCGCGGTTTATGTCGTGCCTGCGATGCTGTGCCAGGCCCGGCCGCCCGCGCCGTGGCGAGCCTTTCCTAGCCTGCGATGCCTCACCAATCCACGCCGGTCCTTGCCTTCCACGCCATGCCCGGCCGCGTCTAGCCTGCGATGCCTTGACTGGCCCGGCCGAGCTTTCCGGGCCGTGCCTTCCCCGCCCTGCCACGCCGGGCCTGCGTAGGTTTTTCGGGTGCCGTCCAATGCCAGCGCACGATGGTTAACGAGAGTCATTGGCCTCTTGAAATTAGATGGTGAACGTTCCCCATCCCATGCCAGCACTGGCTTTGCTGTCGGGGCGGCCCTCACCAATCCCGACCTGCTGGCCAACGCGCAACAGGAGGTTTCCAACATCGGCCGTGCTGAACTGGTCGCTGTCGTAACTCACTCGAAGCTCGGCACTCCACGGCCAGAACTTTGCCCGCACACGAATATCGCAAACCCCGGTGGCATTCCGGGCGTGCATGATCAGCGGCTCAGGCGTTCCGTTGATTTTGATCAGGGGGATCGCGTCCACGCTGTCAAAGCCGTCCTCGCCAACAAAAAGGGATAGCTTGGCAAGCGTCATCTTGAAGCCCACCAGTCGGCATGCAGAGATAAGGCCATTGCGGAATGCTGAGGCAGGAATCCCCACCCATCCTTCGGTACTGATATGCTGGGCCGCACGGAAGTCTTCGTCAAAATCCCGTGCCTCCCGCACCTTTCTCTTGTTGGCTTGGGAGCCCGCCTGCATCTTGTCCATCATCGCAGCTATTGCTTTCTGCGAGAATCGGAGTTGGACGTAGGGAGCGGTCCCGGTGATGGTGAACTTCGCCGTTTTAATGGACGGCGCCTTGATTACTAAGTTTTCTGTTTGCTCTTTCATTGTTGTTGGTTTGGTTTGGTGCTCATTTGGAAATACTCTTGGCAGCACGCTCGATGTCACGGACCTGGGCGCTGAGTGCCCGGAATGCAAAGTCGGCGGCGGCGGCGACGGTTCCGGCAAAAACAATTGGGCAGTAGCGGATGGTCCACGAGGCGACGGTCCCGACGATGGCGTTCCGGTGAAGCCCCCTGGCCGCGATCATCACGTCCGTGATACTGCCTTCGCAGACAACGATGAACCGCCCGCAATACCGGGACCGCTTCAGCTCGCGCTCGAAGCGCTCGCGGGACGAGCCGATGCATCCGGCCAGATCGCCTGGAGTCTTTCGCTCGATGATAACCCCGTCGGGCAGGCAGGAGAGCGCGACGTCGCCGGTTTCGAGTGTGCCGCTCTCAAACGTCCATCCCGGCGGGAGGAAGCGTTCCCACGGGTGCGGACTCGGTTCGCGTGTATCGAAGATGACGTTCATTTTGAGTGGAGGTAAAATGCAACCGCTGCGTTGCTCACATAGATCCCCGAGAACCAGCTCTTGAGGTGGAGTCCGGAAAGTGTGCGGACGCGGGAGAGGGCCACGTATGCCTGGCCGGGTTCGCGTGCCGCCCGCACGTCGATATAGGCGGAGTCGAGCGTAAGTGATTGCGAGCGGTGTATGGTGATTGCGCTCGCAAGCCGGAGCGGAAATTGCGTGAACGTGGCGCTGGCCTTGTCCTTCGAGTCGAACTGCCACTTGAACGGCTCGACGGTGATGAGGCGACCATTGGACTCAACGAGGATCTGCCGGGAGTCCAAGTCGGCGATCACACCGGTTTGGCCGTTGACGAATCCGCCCTCGGACAAGTTGACCGTGAACATGACATGTGCGCCGGGTTTGAGGACCAACTCACGCGGTGTGAGCAAGTTGTTAATAAGAAACTGCTGTTGGCTCTCCAGGCCGGTCAGTTCGGCATCAAATACCGTGGGCTCGGCATCGATTTCGCCGAGCCGGTATGAGTTCCACTTGTCGACCTGGAGGTTGTGGGTGAAGAGCCGAGTCAAATCGGCATCAGGGAACCGGGCGATGCGTGTGCGGAGGAGGCTTGCGCTGGTGGTCCCGATCACACCGAAGCGGAATTCCGAGAGAGCGCGGACGAATTCCACGTCGTCCTGCCGCTTTACCTCGGTTAGGTGGACGTTGCGGAAGTTCGCCTCCTGCCACGCCCGGGACTGAAACGCCCAGTCATAGTTGCCGGTTTTGTTGACCGGCGGGAGCTGTAAAAAATCTCCGGTGGCAATCACTTGGATTCCGCCGAACGGAGCATCACTGCCCCGGAGCTGCCGGCACATGAAATCCAGAAAGTCGAGTGTCCTGCCATTGAGCATGCTGATCTCGTCGATGACGAGCGATCGGCAGGCGCGAATCCGGTCGAACCCGGCCCGGATGCTGCGCCGGGGATCGTTCATCAGATCGGAGAGGTAGTTGTCGTCTGACTGCCCGTTCTGCGGGCCG
>JAIXLE010000081.1 GCA_026931725.1 Bacteroidales bacterium | reverse complement strand
CCAGGCGGTCCAGTTTTCCGGGTCCATTATACAGAGTCGCTCTGGTATGTCGTGACACTCCTGCCGTGGGCCACTATCTGATCACGATACCTACAGGGAGCGGGACCCACAGTGCAGGAATCATAGCGATAGCTGCCGGTCATCGTGCCGTTGTCGCAAGTGCGGCTTTCACTTTCGCAGTGCTGGTCATACGGAACGGAGTCGCTTTGGTAGGCCGTGACATTGTCGCCGGGGAGTATCATATAGCCATTGAAGTTGCAGGCCACGCGGCAAGAATCAAAGCGATAGCTGCCGGAGAGCGTGCCGTTATTGCAAGTACGGGTTTCGCTCACACACGTCTGGCCAGACATCGCGAGTTCACCTTGGTAGGCCGTGACGCTGTCGCCGTGGGCCACCGTTTGGTTACCGAACGTGCAGGACGCAGGTGCCAATGCCGCCTGGAGAGGGGGGACGCAGACCGCCAGGGAAAGGAGAACCAGAACTCCAAGATGAATCATCTTGTTGATCGCAACGATTAATACTCGCTCAAGCATTCACGCCTCACCCCTTCCCATTTCTGCGTCAGCTTCCATTTTTGCAGAATCCCGGGCTTCGCGCAACAACTACCGTGTACGCCGAGACGCCCCATTCCGGTCAGAGGCACCAAACAATGCATGCCCACAAAGAATGCCCGTTCGAGCCTTCTGGCAGGCGGGCTTGTGAATGGGCGCAACTCGCACGGCGATAGCCAGCTACGAATCTTACCTGCGATTCAGGTGGGCCCGCCTGCGTTTCCTGCTAATTGCTAGCCAGAGGCCAACCAGGATGAACAAGGTCGCCAGTGCCACGATGCGAAACTTGGAGTGAGGTGGAGTCTGGGAATCCGTTGCTCCCGAATTGGTCGTGGTTTCGGGATCGGTGATGAGCGTTCCGTTGACTCGGACCGTATGTCCAAGGGCATCGATAATTGGATCATCGGATACAAGCGGATCATCGGCATAGCGGTAAGTATAGCGGATGATGTCGTCGTCCGTCTCACCGTTCTCACGTGAATCGACCTCGCCCACGATCCGTTGTTCCAGGATTTTGCGGCCAATCGAGTCGTAGGTGCGGATATACCGTTCGTCGCCGTCCGTTTCACCTACGATGCGGGCAACCGGTACGCACTCCCTTCCATTGCAAGAGACGCCTTGAGTGCAATCCGAGTCTCTTTGACATGCAGGCCATTCAGTTGCCTGAAGAGGAGGAACGCAGACGATTAGAGAAAACAGGCATGCAATCCAGAGATGGGCCACCTTGTGGATGGCAATGGAAGGATCGCGATTGCTGATGGAATTATAGACGATACAGGGTTGCCCCTTTCGGCCAAGATGTCCGGGTAAGCAGTGTCTCCCCTTCCGAATTTTCCGCAGAATTGATCGCTCAAGCATTCACATTTCTTCCCTTCCCATTCACTCTGGCTGTTTGCATCTTTCCAGAATCCCGCGTTTTGCGCAACAACTACCGTCAGGCCATCACCCAATGCCAAGACCTCTGTCCACTTTGGCTCAAATTAGCACGACGATGGTCAAGAATCGTTTATATAATTAGAAATCTCATGATAATGCAAAGGCGTAGAAAACGATTGTGAAGTTTGTGTGACGAGCAACTGCAAGCCGGATCAACCATCTGTTTTGATTGTGTAAGTTGCCTGCCTTCCAAAGAATGATTCTTCACCGGCGGCCGATACCGCTATGTCAGGAATGTTCGGGCGTTTTGTTCCAGCCACTCTCTGAGTGCCGTGTGGGACTCGAATTCCCCGATCTCGATGCTGTCGATGGTCGGCCCCTTCTCGCCGGTTTTGCGGATGTCCTCCTCGCTCATCTCCCGTACCCAGGTGACCCGGTGACGCTGCAACCCCGCCCGAATCAGATCGATGCCGGTATCCTCGACGGGCCGGTCGAGATTGCTCCCCCGGATCAGCACCAAGTAAATAAGATCACCGGAAAACTTCAGCAACAGGCCGGCCGACGGGTCGAACTTCACGGTGCCCAGCCAGTTGTAGGGGAACCAGACGCTGTTGCCGCTGGTCAGGCGAAACTCAATGGCATCGGCCCGGTCGCGGATACCTCGCAGGAACCCGAACGCGGCGCACGCCCCCTCGCCGCCGTCCGGCGGATTGGGACCGCCCGCGATCTTTCCCGCCAGATGCGGATTGGCCTTGAGCCGACTTTGATGTGAGGTGCCGTTATCGAGCATGATCGTGCTCCCTGTTCGGGATCATTTCCCGTGACGGAACGGATCGGACCATGTCCGGGATGGTGGGCCGATGTCGCCCCATTCGGCGATTGGCGAAGACTTTGGCTGGGGGTGTCGTGGAATCGACCAATTCCGAGGCCGTCAGCGACTGGCCCGCCCGCTGCGCCGCCTTGAGCAGTTCCTCATGGTCGTCGGTGAAGATCACCGCCTGTTCCCTGCCGCGTGTGACCGCCACATAGGCTGTCCGCTGGTCGGTCGCTTTCATGGATTCACTGTCGATGGCGACAAACACCTTGTTCACCGTCGCTCCTTGGCTGGCGTGGCTGGTGGTGACGTAGCCGTGCGTCAGATGGCCGAAATCACGGTCGATCACCCAGCCGTCATTGACCTTGATGTCTCCCTGTTTTGTAAAGCCTTCCACTGTGAACAAGGCACCGTTGCTGAGGCGATGCTCGCCGTCCTTGGTCGTCCCGCCCGCCGTGACGCGAATGCGGTCGCCGACAGCCAGCGACAGTGGTTTGGCCCGGTAGACCTCGAACCGTTCCGCTTGTTCGATGGGCGGTTTCGTTTCTTCATCCACGAGCAGGCGCGTCCCCTTGACATACCCCTTGGCGTTCTGGTGGAACTGGATCAAGTCGCCCGTTTCGTATTCTGTGACATCGGTTTTCTGCGCGTCGGTCAGATGGGCCGAGACGTAGGCGGTGACGACCCGTTCGCCGGTCAGCGTTCCGTCTGCCTTCATTTCCGTGCGGATGGCATCCGTCACTTTGGCCGCTTCAGCATGCGTGGGTGAGACCACCAGGGCGGTTTTCGGATCGCCATCCTTCGCGCGTTCCTTGACCGCTTCCAAATAGGCCGAGGCAAGTTGCTGGTAGCGTTCCTCGTCATCCACTTGCCTGATCCATTTGAGGGCATCCAGTTGCTGGAACGCATCACCGATGCGACCCTCACTGAGCGCCTCGGCGATTTGTTTGTACTTGCCGTCCTGCCGCATGATGTCCGTCACCTGGGCCACCGGCAGGCCCGCGCGGTCTTCGAGGAGTTTCAGCGGTTCGCCCGCCGTCACGCTCTTATGCTGCCGCCGGTCGCCCACCAGCACGACGCGGGCATTGACGGTCTCGGCTACGGTAAAGACCGCGTGCATATCCCGCGTGCCAAGTTGGCTCGCCTCATCGACCAGGATGACGCCATCCTTGGCCGATCCCTGCATCTGCGTATCCTTCAGGAACCGAGCCACGGTATCGGCAGTGTCAAACCCCACCTCTTGATGTAGCACCTCGCGGCTGGCTTTCACCGATTGAGCTAGGGCCACGACCGGCTTGCCCGCTTCCGTGAGTGCTTCGCCAAGTTCCTGCTCCAGTTTCGTCTTGCCTGTACCGGCGGCACCGCGAATCACCATCACGCGATCCCGTGAACCCAGCACATGCCGCACGGCGGCCTGTTGCCCGTCGTTCAGCCATTCGCGGGTCATCTTCCGCTTCGGATCGCCTAGCGGTCGGCAGCGTCCTCGCCCGTCGCGGGCGAAGTCCACGATCTTCGATTCCAGGGCCAGCATCTCGCGGGTTGTCGCCATGTCGCGGCCATCGACCTGGCTGCGGATCAGCGGTCGCCGCTGAAGTTCCTTCGCCGTGTGTTCGACCGTGACGGCACCAAGTCCCCGCTTCAGGGCTTCGGTCATCAGCTTGCGCTCGGGAACAACAGCATCACGGACAAAGCTGTGCTCAATCGCGTGATCGACGGCCGAGCGTTCGCCCGGTTCCGGGCGAACGGGTTTGGTTTCCCGACGGTACACGCCCTCGATCCAGTCCTGTTCATCCTGCGTCAGCCGTGACCGCCATTCCTTCTGGAGTTCGGGTATACTGAGATTTTTGCCCTTGTTTTCGCGGGTTTCGGCACCGAGTTCCGCCTTGCGGTCGGGATTGGTGATCCCCTTTTCCTGGGCAATCTGTTCGATCAGTTCCGTCCGCCGCGAGAACCGAGCCAGAATGCCCTTCGGAATCCCGGCGATCTCAAAATCATCCCGTTTGCGGACGACGCCATACCCAATGTCTTGCAGCCGGTTCGCCAACCGGACGCGAAACGCTGCCTGGAAATAAGGGGCGTCTCGCTTCAGTTCGCGGAACTGGCCCGCCTTCCAACGGTTCTCTTCCTGGTCGAACGTGCTGTTGAAAACAAAGACATGGGCGTGAAGCTGCGGATCGGGGACGCCATCAACGGGCCGGGAGGTGGTGTGGATGAACTCGGCCCAGACCATGTTGCCGGTGGTACGGTTTTCGTCCCTGCCCGCCATGCGGACGCGGGTCTTCATCTCGGCTTCCATCTCCCGCATCGTCTCATCGACGGAGGAGCGGAAGGCGTCGAGAATCTGCCGGTCGCCGTGCAGGGCGTAAAACAGCGACACCGACTTGGGCACCGAGAACGTGAAGTCGTAGCCGACCGTGCGTTCTGTTCGGGTGCGGACGGTCAGCGGCTGGCCGGTGCGGGGATCGAGGTTATCGCAAAGCTGCTCGAACGCCTGCTTGCCGACCGTGCCGGATAGCCCGAGCCGCTCGGCTCCCTTACCACCCCACTGGCCGACAAGCTCCTGGCCGTCAATGTAATAGTCGGCCGTGGCGTAATAACGCTTGGCTCCAGCGGCACTGTTCTGTTGCGAGACACGAATCATGCCTCATTTTATCATGGCACAGATTCGTTAACGCTTCCTTAACCCCTCTCTGCTCTCTGGCTCTGGAAGCCGTTTTGCAAGAATTCGACCCATTGCCATATCACTGCAACATGGTTGTGCTATCACCGCAATAAGACTCATTGCGGTTGATTTTCCTGGGATTTTTCCAGGATTCTTCAGACGGGTGGTCACGGACAGTTGGAATTCGGCAGCACGGTCGTCAACAAAAAGAAATAGGCTGGACCGTACCGAAAGGACTGAACCGTTCGACCCTTTGCCGCTCTACTGACCGCCCCGGCAGCATCACGATTGCGATCGGGCGACTGATAACTTTCCTCATGACCGAGCGACCGGCGAAGTGGGGTTGCCATCTGCGCCGGTCGCTCGCGGCTATTTGCCAACGCCTGCGGGTTTGGAAGCCGCACCAGGCGGCGTCTGAGGTGGGACGAGAGGTGTTTCCAGGGTCTTCGCAACGGACGTGGTGGCTGTGCTCTGCGGCAGAAAGCGTCCAACAAGTGAGTCTGGGGCAACATTCTGGTTCAATGTTCGCTGAACGACTCCTACTGTCAACTGGTCGGAAATCGTCTTCATCTCGCTGTCGGTGTCGATGGTGAACCGGCTTGCCGCTTCACGGTCGCTCTTTTGCGGACTCGCTGAAAGCAGGCTGATGGTGCTCTTGGTGGCCATGAGCCGTGCGAGTTGCTGCCGCTCATTCGCTGGAATCACGGAAAATCCGTGCTCAGCCGGGTGTTGATCGAATTGTGTCTGAAGATGCGATTCGATGCGATTGCGGATGGAAACCGCATCCTTCAGCGACGGGCTGGCGGTGACGGCCGAATGGACGGCATCGGTCAGCGTACCAATGACGACATCCCGCTGACCGGCACTGAGGCCATTTGGACTGCTGGCGAGTTGGCCCAGCAACATGAGGTTCTTTCGCCCTTCGCTGGCCTTCTCACCGGCAGCGGGCACCAGATTCAATGTTCCGTCCGGCATCCGCTGTTCTTCTAGGCCCAGGCTCTGCACGACCTGCCCGCGAACCGCTGACCGGAGCCCCAAATCTTCATGAATGGCGGCGGCCGAAGGCGCCCCAGGTTTGCTGACGGTGCTCGGAGGCCGGATACCGGCATGCCTCAATATCGCGTTTTTCGTCTGTACCGTGATCTGGTCGATCTGCTCTGCTGTCAGTTTCAATTCTGGTGAGTGCTCGAGCCGCTGCTTCACGCCGTGACCAACATCTTCGGCTGTGAGGCGGCCGATATGCTGTTTGAGGCCAAGTGCATTCTGCGAGCCGCCGTCGCCGAACATCAGGTTGAACATCCCAAAAACGGCCGCACCAAGCCCATTCTCCCGAGCCATTGCAACAAAGCCCTTGAATGCCTGTCCGATGGTGGCCCCGTGCAAAAAGCCGATGCTGCCGGTGTTCTCGGCGACGCCTGCCCGAACATCCTCGGCAATACCGTCGATACGCTCCCGGGTGGGAATGAGGTCCTGAATACGTTTCCCGCCAGCAAGAGGAGGGAAATCCTCCAGTTTGACGCCATTAATACTTCGCTTGTTGACGGCTTCCGCTGCCAGGGCTTCCCAGTTCGGTTCGGGCGGGGCGCTGATATAGCGTCCGGCAATTAACTGGTTCCGATGCGAATACAGCTCATCCCTGACGTTCGCGTAGATATTGTTTTTGACTTTGTCGAATAACTGCTTATTAGCATCTCTAGAATTGGCCATGTTTGTTCTGCTTCCTTTGCGCGTAATCTGTTGTCACACTGCCAGATTGACACAAATTCAAAAACAGATGTGTGAACAGTCTGTTACATCGGATATGACAGCCGATTCAACCGACAATACAATAGGCTGGTGGCCTCTCAAAATTTTCGTGGCTGACGGGATTGTGGTTCGACTCGTTCCTCCATGCCATTTTCCATACGCACCACCATGCCCGTAACTGGCGAGGCTGAGAGTCTTGACCGTCGCCAGAGCGGTCAGAAACGCTTCCTGCGGGTTCCACTTCCCTCGCAACGGGTTGTAACGAAGCCAAAATCGTATGGCTGAGGCGTATCACCAGACCGTCATAGCTCAGATGCTCCAGCTCAACGAAACAGTTTTGTGATTCAGTTGTATTGGCCCTGATGGCCATTTTCCCAAGTGAATGTTTCCGCGCGACCACAGCGGCCTTCTGACGGGCACGCCTAAAGCCGCCGCCGGTCCGCTCAAGGGGAAAATCGGTTCCCCCATGTTGGTCTCCCCCAATTTTCCCCTTGCCCGGTGCGCTCTGCCCCGGACTGAAGCGGCTTTGTTTCGGGTGCCATCAGGCCGCGATGGTCGCAGCCGGAAACACAAGGAAAAGGAGAACATCATGTCCGAGAACAAAAGATCCACCAGCAAAGTCCCGACGCACGTCGCTTATCAGGTTCGCGACGGCAAGGGAGACAAAGGCTACTGGACTCGCATCGGAGCCGCGTGGCAGCACAAGGACGGCAACGGGTTCAACATCCAGCTCGAATGCGTTCCGCTCGATGGCCGAATCACCCTCCGCATCGCCAGCGACAAGAAAGACTAACCCATTCCCATCACGGGGCGGGTATGCAAGCCCGCCCCACAACCGAAAGGAATCACAACCATGATCACTTCGCAACATGCCTCGTTTTCCATCTCCACCCGGATGTGGGAGCTGGCTGACATCCTCGACCGTGACTGGGATACAGAGTTCGACACCGTCTACGACGACCTGGAACGGGAGTTCGCCGAACTTCGCCTTCAGATGAACCATGTCGAGTAAGGAGGCGGACATGACACACACGCTGAACATCAACCTTGACGACATCCTGTCGGAGAAGTTCCCTAACGGCTTCCACGTCCCAGCCGACATCGACCTCGCGATGTTGCTCGAATTCGGCGACGACGATTGGAGCCACGGCCTCAACTTCGACGCGATCCTCGAAGCTGAAGACCAAGTCGCTCTCATCTGGTCGGTCGATGATGTCCTGGCCCGACGCCCCGATCTGGACGAGCAGCAAGCCTGGAAAGTCCTGGTCGCCGCTCGCGACGACTACGAGCGAAACCAGTGCCATCTCGACTTCATCGAAGCAACGTCCAACGGCCTTTACCCGGTGGGTGAGTGTGCCCGAAGGCAACTGACGCGGCGAGTGGAAACTCTCTTGAAGACTCTCGAAACCTTGTCGGAAGCCGACTTCTCCCAACCCGATCACGTCGCCGGCATCACGAGTCGCCTCGAGGAACTGGAAAAATCGATGGTCGAAACGGGAGGCCGGCCATGAGCAGCACTTTGATCAATCCTTCATTACATCCACTTTACAACTAACCCAACCCAAAGGAGACAACATCATGACCAAAACAAGCAAACCGACTCGCCTTACCCTTCATAGGGTCAACAGTGACGAAGGCCGCCATATTCTGGCACTAAAGCAACTCGTTATCGACGAGCTGTCTCATGCCCTCGCCCGGTATGAAATTGTTGAAAACGTCCAGGTCCGTCTGGTGATCGGCATCCACGAGCAACAGGGCGTTTTCTACTCGACCGATTCCCAATGGGAAAACACTACGAACTCAATTGGCGCTCCCGTTGGCGTCATCCCCTGGATGCAGGTCTACGAACTTCTGGGGTACGTCCCGGAAGGCAGTACGACCGACGACCTGAACATCAACGGCAAAAACAATTAGGAGGCTCCCATGATATTTTCGACGACCATCAATCCCTTCTATGCAGCTCGACTCCATCGCACGGCTCCTTCAAAGGAGCCGTCCCAGGCGAAGCCCATTTTGGCCCACCACAACCGGAAACGGGATGCAACGAGGCACGAGGCGTATCACCAGCCCGTATATGCCCGGTTGCCTGTGGCCCCGAAGAACGGCAGTCCCGTTCCGCATCTGACCAGCCTGTACCATTTTCACCGGGCCGGAGAATATGGAGATCGAAGCTATCCCGGCAATTGCGGCGGCAATCTTATCAAGGATCTGCTGAGTTTCTTCCAACCCGGTCTGGTCTTCGACCCGATGACTGGCTCCGGCACGTGCCGCGACGTGTGCGAGGAAATGGGCATCCCCTGCATGTCCTTCGACATCCATACCGGGTTCGATGCGTGCGATCCGGCGGAGTTTCCCGGCCCGGAGACGTTCGACTTCATCTGGGCACACCCGGCCTACTGGCGACAAAAACTCTATGCGGATGACCCTCGCGACCTGTCCCGGTCCCCGACGCTGGAACATTTTCTCAAGCGGTACGGCCAGTTCATCCGCAACAGTGCCCGGTCTCTGAAGCCCAACGGCAAGCTGGCCATTTTAATGGGTGATTACTCGGACCGAGAGGAAGGGTTTGTTCCCCTCACCTGGCATACGAAACGGCTGGCCTTTGCCTGCGGGTTGAAGCAGTGTTGCACCGACATCATCCGGTTCAGCCACGGGGCCAGCAGCAGCAAGAAAGTCTACCGTTCCAGCTTCATCCCCGGTCTGCACGACACCTGCATGGTCTTTGAGAAAACTACCAACGGAGAAAGGAAAACCGTATGACCAACGAAAACTGCCTGGAAGGCATTCGCTGCCCGGAATGTGACCGAGAGGGGCCGCTGAGGGAGTTTCACCTCTCACCGGCCCTGCCACCCGACCCCGACGGAATGAACGACCGGCGTGCGGAATGGGCTGGCCATGCGATTGCCAGCTTCCGCTCGGCCACGGGGGCCGACGAAGCCGATGCCGTATGCGACCTGATCGCCGACCTGATGCACTGGTGCGACCGGAACGGGCAGGATTTTGGTGATGAACTGTCGCGGGCACAGGACCATTACGCTGCCGAGACCGGCAACGATGGATCAACTGAATGAGTCAGGAGACCGCTATGAAACCCTACCGCATCCGTATCGAAGTGGACATCAAAGCCACCGACCGCGAACACGCTGAAAAACGCATGAACCTGCTGTGCGACGACCTCGAAGACCGCCCCTGGGTCGTCGCCGTCTTGCCGGACGGCCTCGAAGAACGGATTCCCGTCCAAAGGCGGAAGGAGACGCCATGACCTCAAGTGTTGAAAATAATCTTCTTGATGATCTGTTCATGGGCTGTGCCTTTGCGGCCTACGTCGAGCTGGCCATCGCTTGCGGGGGCATTCCCAACTCAGAGGCGACCCGCAGACTGGCCTACCATCACTACGAACAAGCACTGGCAGACTCCCGTCGCTGCGGAAAAGACAGGTTGCGGTCAAGTCCAGTTGGGTGTACAATGTGTTCCCAGAAAGGGGATGCGTGATGGCCAAACGACGTGAAGAAAGTTCTGCCCAGGAAAGTCGCCTCAGTATCCGTGTCGATGCGGCCCGGAAAGCCGTGATCGCGCGGGCTGCCAAGCAGCATGGGGAAACATTGAGCGATTTCGTGCTGGAGAACGCCTATCAGGTTGCCACGGAACTGCTGACCGACGAAGGGCCGGTATCGCTGACTCGCAAGCAATTGGCTCATATCTTCGAGACGCTCGACAATCCTCCTCCCACCAGTGTCGCGGCCGTTCGCAAACTCTTGATGGAGCGGTCGATCCTCGATGGCTGAAGCACCTTACTCGCCACTGGCTCCGCTCGATGGCGGTCACGACCGTACCACGTTCGATTGCGGTGTGTCGGCACTCAACCTCTACCTCCGCAATTACGCCCTGCAAAACCAGAAGCGGGGCATCGTGCGGAACTATGTGACGACTCACGTCCAGAGCAAAGTCATCGTCGGCTATTACTCGCTCGTCTACGCTTCTCTCGACCAGAAACTGCTCCCACCCAAACTCATCAAGGGGCTGGGCAAATACGACATCCCGGTGATGCTGCTCGCCCGTCTGGCGGTTGATCGCCGGGAGCAGGGGCATGGGCTGGGCAAAGCCCTGCTCAAGGATGCGATCCTACGAACCATGCAAGCGGCGGAAATCGCCGGACTGAAATTGCTGCTCGTCCATGCCAAGGATGAAGCCGCAGCCGATTTCTACCACAAGCACGGCTTCGAGCCGGTCCTCGACGATCCTCTCAAACTCTTCCTGCCAGTGCCGCTGTCTTCATGACGGGCTGCAACGAGGCACGAGGCCGTATCACCAGCCCGTCCGTTTCCGGCCTGATGTCTGTAATCATCGCCCGTTGACATTGGCTTTGAGCTGCACTACACGGATGAGATGTCTCATCTTGTCAGATCGTCCGTGTGCGGCAGTTCCACGTCCTGAACCTCGGTGCCGGCGTCCAGTCGAGTGCCCTCTACCTACTGGCCCGCGAAGGCCGCATCCCGTGCGACGTGGCGATCTTCGCCGACACTGGCGAGGAACCCGCCGCCGTCTACCAGCACCTCGGCCAACTGATTTCGATGGAAGGCCCGTGTACCAAGGAATACAAAGTCGAGATCGTGGAACGGGCGATCCGGCGTGAGTTGCTCGGATTGAAGCCCCGGCAACGCATACCGACCGACGTGACGGTGCATCAATATTTCGGCATCAGTACCGACGAGGCGGGCCGAGCCGAGCGAGGCCGGAAACGATTTGCCGGTGTCCGGCACACGGTTCCGGTCTACCCGCTGATCGACATAGGCTGGAGCCGCTCCGACTGCGTCGCCTACCTGCGAGATCGATTGCCCTATGAAGTCCCCAAATCGTCCTGCGTGTTCTGCCCATTTCGGACCAACCAGTCCTGGCGGAACCTCCAACACTCCGACCCGGCTGGCTGGCAGCGGGCGGTCGAGATCGACACCGCCCTGCGAGCCGACGGTAGTATCGTCACTCGCGGGTTCCGGCAGAAACTCTACCTGCACCGATCCTGTGTTCCATTGGCGGAGATCGACTTCGCCGCCCTTGCCCCGAATACGCTCGACCCGCTGACCACCGGCGAGTGCCACGGCGTGTGTGGCGTCTGACCTCGTTCTCACGGGCCAACCGTAGAAGCAGGTCGATAGTTCGGAAGATGGCCTCATTTGCACTCACATTGCTCATTGACCGACCCGCCCGATACCCGAAAACGACTGACGAGTTCATAGAGGGGCACGCCATCAACACTCCTGGCCTCGATCTCGCAGCAGTCCACCAGCGGCCTTAAATAGCGGGGGTTGTAAGCCGCTCGCCGGAGCCTGCAAGTTGCCAAGGCCGCTTTCCGCTGGTCGCGGAAGCCTTCGGCCTTTCGCTGGCAGGTTCGCTTCGCCTCCGTCTGAAGGGCGGCTTGTGCTCACCCCCGGAAGGCCGCAAGGGACGGCCTGCAACACAACTCAAGGAGTAAAACCGATGGCCAATTCTCTCGATAATCCGCCTTTTGATTTGTTCGACGGGGACGACACCGACATCCATGATCTGATCCGCACGCCGCTTCGCTTCGGTGACGACAGCCAGCTCAGCGACTACGAAGCCGAGGAAATTGTCAGCCTCGACACCATCGACCTCGTAGGCCGCTTCCGTTAATCGGCCCCCCTCACCCCAGCAAGAAAGGACTCCTGCCATGACCCAATGTTCCTCATCAACAACGAAAGCACTTGCGACAGACCAGACGTTCACCGTGATGATGCATCGCACCCTCGTCGATGACCTCGACGACGGATTCAGTCCGATGGACGGTCTTGTCGCCATCGACCAGATGTTTAACGAGCTGCCGCTGCTCCATCGGACGTTGGCTCCGAAGCATCCACGAAAGCGGCCTGTTCGCAAGCTGACTGTCTATCGGGGCCGCTACGCCTGGTATCCGAACTTGGCGTTTTGCTATGTCCAGATTGGCCAGACGCTGCATGTCCTCGACCTCTGGTACGACGAAACCCCTGCCTTGAGCAAGGTGGATGTTGTTCTGGGAACCGGTCAGACCGAAGGCTACAAACCTTTCGACACCGACCAGACCTGCACCGAAGAAGAGGAAGATTCATCGTTTTGAGCCAATCACTATCATGGCATGGAAAGGCACGGGCAACACTCGCTCGTACCTTTCGGATGCTATCGGCGTGATGAATCCCCATCACGCCGGTTTTCTTTTCCATTACCCCCTCTCTTTTGACCCGGCCCACGGTTCCCGTGGGCGTTCAATCATCACGTTACCGAACCCGTCTACTGGCCGGTGTTCGGCTGCCGCTTCTCCTCATCCGGCGATCTGTACAAGCCACCAGTGGTGGCCACCGGCCAGCAACGCTAATCTGTCTTGACTGACAGCTTTTGAGCTGGCATTCTCCCTTTGCCTCACACAGGCCGGGCGGCGTCGTTTCCACCACGCCGCCCACTCAAATACCCTGACAGGATGGCCTCCCTGCCGGACATGGGACACACAAGTCTGCGAAGGCATTTCAAGCAACAAAATGTTCAGGCGTCTTCCCTTAGCGGTGCTAAGGCCGAATTTCCCAGGGAAATCGCGGGTCAGACGCCTGCCAGCCTGCCATCTTGCTGGCACGAAAGCCCGCTGTCCTGCTGGCCTGAAAGCAGGCTTTCCTGATGTCTGTCTGGCATGACCGCTTGCTGCCCATCCTGGTGTCTGTCCATCCTGTATTCCATCATGCTGACCTGCTGGACGGCTTGTTGGTTTTCAGGCTGGCCTGCTGTCATGCCATCCGGCTTTCTTTCCTGACATCCATCACACAGGCCATCTGGCCATCAGGCCCGCTGGTCAGCCAGCCACACATATTGCTTGCCAGCAGGAAAGAACCGTGCTAACGCTCAGGACATGATTATCGCCATCGCCAATTCCAAGGGTGGGGTCGGAAAATCGACCATCGCCGTTCACCTCGCCGCTTGGCTCCGCGAGCAGGGGTATCGCGTCACGCTCGCCGATTGCGACGCTCAGCAGTCATCGTCGGAATGGGCGAAGGAAGCCACTCCCACGACTCGTTGCGTCCGGCTGGCCGATGCTGACGAGATTCTCGACCAGCTTCCGGTCTTGGCCCAGGAATGTGACTTCGTGGTCGCTGACGGCCCCGGCAGCAACACCGAAACCAGCCGGGCATTATTGCTCCGTGCCGATCTCGCCATCTTTCCCTGCAAGGCGAGCCTGTTGGAAGTTCGCGCGCTCGCCCAGGCAACCAACGTGCTGCGTCAGGCTCAGGACATTCGGGGCGGAGTTCCCAAGGCCGCGATTGTCCTCACGATGGTGGGCAAGCACTACCGGCTGACTCAGGATATGAAGGATGCGGCAGCGACATTGGATCTGCCAGTCGCCTCCACCGCCTTGATCCAACGACAAGTGTATGCGGATGCACCGGGTCAAGGAGCCGTCGTCTGGAAACTCGGCAGCCGGGGCAAGGAAGCCGCCGCCGAAGTCGATGCGGTCTTTGGCGAACTTTTGCCGGGAGTCCGCACACTGCTGGTGAAACGGAAATCGGCATGACGGCCGGGGAAGGAAGGAACATGAAGGAACGCCGACCGCTGGTCGCCGGCATCACGCCGGTGGACCGCAGTACCGAGGAACAGTTCGTCTATGCGAATAAGGCGACCAAGCCTGCCGCAGATTTGCCCCAGGCGAATACGACCATGACAAACGCGATACTCAAAACGGAGTCCATCGCCTCCTCCAACCGAACGCCCATCAGCACCCGCATCCGTGCGGATTTTGCAGCCGCCCTCAAACGGGCTTCACTGGAACGACAACTGAGCGGCACGACACCCAATACGCTTCAGGACATTCTCGAAGATGCTCTGGAACCGTGGCTTCGTCGACACGGCTACCTCCCGTGACTGCCGGTCGCCTCATTCTGACCCGCCACCAGCAACGGTTGCTCGACACCTCGACAGCGATTCGCAACGATCCTCCCGACCGCATCAACTTCCTGCACACGGTCCAATGCCAGTGCGGCATTCCCTACAAGAACCCCGGCGATCAGGTGCTCGAATGGGACCGTCGCCAGGGCAATGCCAAGCTCCGCATCGAAGCCGGGTCAGCCATTGATCCCAGTACCGGCGATTTCCGGCGACTCGGTTTGCCCTATGGTGAAAAGCCCCGGCTGGTGTTGATCCATCTGGCGACCGAAGCGGTGCGCACCAGTTCACCCGTCGTCGATGTCGAAGATTCGATGACCGCGTTTGCCCGCTCGCTCGGCCTGGAAACTAACGGCCAGCAGCTTCGCGCCTTGAAAGACCAACTTGCCCGGCTGGCGGCTTCGACCGTTCGCATGGGAGTAGTGGAGGCCGGACGAGCCGTGCAGGTCAACACCCAGTTCGTCAGTGCGTTCGATCTCTGGTTTCCCAAGCAGGCCGACCAGCGAGTCCTTTGGCCCTCGACCGTCCGGCTGAGCGACGAGTATTTCAAAAGCCTGGGACAACATGCGGTTCCGCTCGATCATCGGGCCGTGGCTGCACTGTCGTCATCTTCGATGGCACTCGATATGTACGTCTGGCTGGCTCAGCGACTGCACCGGGTGTCCCCGTCCAAGCCGCAATTCGTGCCGTGGAGTGCGTTGCACGAACAGTTCGGACAAGGGTTCGCCCGTGTGCGGGATTTTCGCCGTCGGTTCTTGCTGACGCTCCGCCAAGTGAACGCGGTGTATCCAACCGCCCATCTTGCAGCGGATGACCGGGGATTGTTGCTGTCACACAGTCCTCCACCAATTGCTTCGCGTTCGACACCCAAGCTCCGTTGACCTGCCAACATTCTGAAATGGCAAGTCCACGCCACGGTAAGTTGGTCGCGCTGAAATTCGGTGAGCCGTTGCGAAACCGGTTGGGTTTCCCAGAATCAACCCCGGACCAAGAGGTTCAAGGCAGTGAATCGGAATTGGCGAACGAAGCAGAACGCAGCGATCCGCCACGGTCAGTTGGTCGCGCAGGCCGCAAGTCTCCGGCTGTGGATAAGTCTGGGGAGAACCCAAGTTATCCACAGGAAGTTGGTCGCGGCATCCACGGCAACTTGGTCGCACCCGTTACGGTAAGTTGGTCGCGGCCCTCCAGAAAACCTGCGGTGTTCGTCACGGTAAGTTGGTCGCACAAACCTATATGTAATTCCCTATAACTAAAAACCGATATCCTTCTTCCTGTAGTGGGTCTGGCGATTGGGGTGGATCATCTGTTGAAACGAACCGGCATTCCCAACGACCGTCGCAGCCAGAGGATGAGACCAGAAAGGGGGCATTCAGGAATGCGGTCGGAGCCAGCCGAGCCGACATGCCCCCCAATCGAACACAAACAGGGGTAGGAACAGCAGAACACACCTCCCAGCACCTCACCTACCAGACATCCCCCTTCAGGCCACCAGCGGCCAAAATTTGGCCCTGAATGGAAAATGCTCTCTCTGGCCCTGCCGCCGCAGAAAAAATCGGAACCCTGTCGCCGTCAATTGTGCATTGCACAAGACTTTGATTTCCTGCGGCTTTCCGGCGTGTACGTTGCCTATGGCCCCTGTATTTCTGCGGCCTTTCAGCATGTCAGAATGCTGAAACCCGCACTCAGCCTCTTGCGCGAAGGTCTCAAACCGTGCTAATGTCGGTTCTAGAGAGGTGAAGGAATCACCCAGCATGTCAAGGAGGACGATATGGCACGCAAACGCACCCCCAAGAACACGACCACCACCGAAACGCCCACACCAATCCAACCCGAACCTGAGCCGCAGACCGCCGCGCCGGTTGCTACCGTTGAACCGGAACCACCGACACCGGAGGCTCCCGAACAACAGCCGAGCTTTGTGCAGCGGATTCAGCAACAGCGCGGCCGGGCCATTGCCGCCGATCCGTTCGGTATCGCGGGCGACTACGAGGCGGGTGTCCGGTTGTTCGAGAGCCGTCGCTATCGTCAGATGGCGATCAAGTTCGAGGAAAAGCCCGGCCAGGAGGTTCTCGACCGGGTGAAGGCGGCGGGCTATCGCTGGAATGCCAACGACTATGTGTGGGTGCATCCCATTGAGCCCGATACGGCCATGACCACCCGCATCGACGCCGAACGCTTGTACCAGGAAGTGCGCGGCATGATCCGGCAGGCCAAGGGGATCGATTCCGGCCAGGAAGTGCCGTTCTGAGCGGACATGATCAGAAGCATGGCAGGTCGATATGGCACTTTTCCGCAACGTCACGCAATTCCATTTGCCGCTTGTCAGGCAGGCCATTTCCTGTCAATCCTCGTCAGGGCAAGGGCTTAATCGGCAAACCCGAGGCGGGGCCAGTCGTCCCGAGAGTTGCTGAGGATGGCCCGGAAGCCGCCGGAATGGCGCGGTCCCACACTTTTTGACAACCTGACGGAGACACCCTCCGACGCATCGCCTCAAACACCTGAAGGAAACCATCATGCAATACAAGACCATCATCATGGAAATGCTGGCATTTCGGACGCAGATTCAGGACCAGTTACCAATGGACGAGAATCCGCTGGAGACTCTGGACCGTCTGGCGCTGGAGCTGAAGACACTCCACGAAATGTACAAGGAACAACTCGCCCCATCGCGGGCCGACAGCCATCCCGTGCTGATCTCTTCGGAAGCCTTGGAGATGGCCCTGAAAGACCTGGAGGATCGTTTGCTGCCCGCATCGCCAGTGGACGAGCCCGACGTGTTCTCCCTCGACGCGGCCATGACGTTTCTCCGCCGCCATTCCCAGAAAAAGTAAGAGTCTCCCGCCCGCAGCAGTCGCTGTTCGATTTTGATAACACGACTCAAGCCACTCCCATCACAATCTCGGTCCCGCCCGAGAAAAAGCCTCCTCCGAGTGACGCTTCCCCCGTTTCGGCACCTCCATCCCACAGAACAGACCCGGCCCATTCGCTGCATCGCGCGCGAGATCAACTCCCCGCTGCATCCACCGGGATGGCCAGCGGCGAGAAGGCGAAGGCCCACGACATTCTCGCCGCCATCCGCACACTGAAGGCTATCGAACGGGAACAGCGTCCGGCGACTTCCGAAGAAAAACAGATTCTGACCCGGTTCTCGGGCTTCGGTCCGGTGGCTCTCTTGATTTTTCCCGAACCCGTCAGCGGGCGTTACAAGGACGCCGGCTGGCAGGCACTGGGGGAGGAGTTACAAACGCTCCTCACCCCAGACGAATACAACAGTGCCAAACGCACGACATTCAATGCCTTCTACACGTCGCCGATCGTCATCAGCGGTATCCACGAAGCCATCAGTCGCCTGGGCGTGAATGGAAATAGCACGATCCTGGAACCGGGCTGCGGCATCGGCAATTTCCTGAGCCACGGCCAGCCGGGACAGCGGTTCATCGGCGTGGAGATGGATTCGATCTCCGGCGGCATTGCACGGGCAGTCCATCCGCAGCACGACATTCGCATCGAGAGTTTTCGGGACACGAAACTCCCCGAGGGGCGTATCGACGCTGTGATCGGCAACGTCCCGTTCTCGAATCTCACGCTCGACCATCACGGCCAGAAATTCTCCCTGCACGACTACTTCTTCGCCAAGTCGGTCGATGCCCTGAAACCCGGCGGCGTCCTGGCTCTGGTCACGTCCCATTTCACACTCGACAAGCAGAACGCCGCGATTCGTGAATACCTCGCCGACAAGGCGGATTTCGTCGGAGCCATTCGGTTGCCCTCGGATGCGTTCAAGCGGGAGGGGACCGCCGTGGTGACGGACATCGTGTTTCTTCGGAAGCGTGACCGGGGCGAATCGGCTCATCCTGTCGATCCCGACTGGCTGGGCGTCGCACCGCTGGAGATCGATGGCGCAGAGGTTCCCGTCAACCGCTACTTCCTGAACCATCCTGAAATGGTCCTGGGCAACTGGTCCCGCAAAGACACGCTCTATGGCGGCGAGGGGTTCAGCCTCGAAAGCAACGGCGATTTATCAACACAACTGAAACAGGCGATTGCCCAGCTTCCGAAATTCGATCCCATCCAGTCTTTGAAGGCGGAGGAGCCAGCGGCACCAGCCTTCATCCCGCCGCCGCCCGAACGCCACATTGGCGAAGGCAGTTTCTTCATCGGTGACGACCGCATCATCTATCAGATCGACGGCAGCCAGGGCGCCCCCGTCGTCTATAGCGGCACCCAGCTGCAAGCGGGCGGCACGATGACCGGCAAACGGCTCGCTGCCCTGGTCGAGTTACGAGACAAAGCCCGCCGCGTCCTGCAATCGCAAAACGAAGGTTGGCCGGATGAGCACCGCGCGCAGGCCCGCCACGAACTGAACCGCACCTACGACCGGTTCGTGATGGCCTATGGGCCGATCAACAAGACGACGTTCAGCGTGACCAAGGACGGCACAACCATCCGCCGGATGCCGAACCTGGTCAAGTTCAAGGAAGACCCGGATGCGATGCTCGTCATGTCCCTGGAGGATTACGACGAGACGACCGGTAAGGCGACCAAAGCCGCCATCATGTCGCGTGACGTGGTGGGCAAGACGCCGCCCATCACCCAGGTCCGCAGCGCTGAGGAAGGTTTATTGGTGTCGCTCAACCAGCACGGCAACGTCTTTCTCGATTACATCTCTCAACTCTACGGCAAACCCGAATCACAGGTCATTGAGGAACTGGGCGACCTGATTTTCCAGAACCCGGATACCGGCCAATGGGAAACGGCGGACGCCTACCTCTCCGGCAATGTCCGCGAGAAACTCGCCGTCGCCGAGCAAGCCGGGCCGCAATATGCCCGAAACGTCGGTGCTTTACGCGAAGTCCAGCCCGAGGACGTGTTGCCCGGCGACATTGACGCCAATCTCGGTGCGCCGTGGATTCCCGAAACGGACATTCAGGCATTCGCTGCTGACCTGTTCAAAGTCGATCCGTCGTCCGTACCCGTTGCTCATCTGAAGAAGGATGCCGTCTGGAACCTGGATGCGGGCTACGCCGCCAAAGCGTCGGTCGCGGCCACCTCCGAGTTCGGCACGGCGCGGGCCAACGGCACCTGGCTGTTGGATCTCGCCCTCAACATGAAGTCGCCGACGATCTACGACACCATCGACCACGGCGACCGGGAAGAGCGTGTCGTCAATCAGGAAGAAACGATGGCCGCCCGCGAGAAGCAGAAGCTCATCAAGGAGCGGTTCCGCCAGTGGGTGTTCGCCGATCCCGACCGCACCGAACGGCTCGTGCGGATTTACAACGACAATTTCAACAACTTACGCCCCCGCCAATTCGACGGCTCGCATCTCGATTTCCCCGGCATGAATCAGGCATTGAGCCTGCGGCAGCACCAGAAGGATGCGGTCTGGCGGGGTATGAGCAGCGGCAACACCTTATTCGCTCATGTCGTCGGTGCGGGCAAGACGTTCACGATGGCGGCCACCGGCATGAAGATGAAACAGGCCGGGCTGATCCACAAGCCGATGTACGTCGTGCCCAACCATCTGCTGGAGCAGTTCGCCCGCGAGTTCATGCAGCTTTACCCGAATGCCAAGTTGCTGGTTGCCAGTAAGGATGACCTCACCAAAGAACGCCGCAAGATGCTGACCGCCAAGATTGCTTCAGGCGAGTGGGATGGCATCGTCGTGACGCATTCCAGCTTCGAGCGGATCGGGATGTCGCGGGAATATCAAGAGCAGTTCCTCCGTGAACAGATCGCCGAGTACGACCAGTTGCTGATCGAACATGCCGCCGAGCGGGGATCGAACCGCAATCTCATCAAGACCATCGAAAAGCAGAAAGCCGCCAGAGCCGAACGGTTGAAGAACCTGCTGGCCGAGGACAAGAAGGATGACGGGCTGGTGTTCGACGAGCTGGGCGTGGACCACATCTTCATCGACGAAGCCCACTACTTCAAGAATTTGGAAACCCCAACCAAGATGGATCGCGTCGCTGGTATCCAGACTGGCGGCAGCGAACGCGCCTTTGACGTGTTCATGAAAGCCCGCTATCTCGACGAACAACATCCCGGCCACGGCGTGACGTTCGCCACCGGCACGCCGATTTCCAACACGATGGTCGAGATGTACACCATGCAGCGGTTCCTCGATCCAAGGGGGCTGCGCAGCCGGGGCATCGAGCATTTCGATGCCTGGGCGGCCACATTCGGTGAAGTGGTGGAGACGATGGAGATTTCGCCGGACGGCGGAGGGTTGCGCCAGCGTTCGCGTTTTGCGAAGTTCACCAATCTGCCGGAACTCCAGCAGATGTTCCGGGCGTTCTCCGATGTGCAGACCGCCGAGATGCTGAACCTGCCACGGCCAAAACTCAAGGGTGGCAAGCCCATCGTGGTCGCCTGCCCGATGTCCGACGAACAGCAGGAACTGCAACAGGAGCTGGTCGAGCGTTACGAACGTATCCGGTCGGAAAAGATTGATCCCCGGATCGACAACGCCTTGGCGATCACGACCGATGGCAGGAAACTCGCCACCGATGCAAGGATAATTTCCGCCTCGGCCCCCGACTTCCCGGAATCGAAGATCAATCGGCTCGTCGAAAACGTCGTGGAGATCTGGAAGGAATCGGCCCCGACGCGCGGCACGCAGATGATCTTTGCCGACATGGGCGTCAATCCGACTGCCTGGGGCTATTCGCCCTACGATGAGATTATCCAGAAACTCATCGCTTCCGGTATTCCGGCCGACCAGATCGCCACCATCGGCGAAGCCGAGTCCGATGCCAAGAAACAGGCCCTGTTCGAGAAGGTCCGGCAAGGCTCGGTGCGCGTCATCATTGGCTCGACGGCCAAGATGGGCACAGGCACCAACGTCCAGAAACGCCTGATCGCCCTGCATCATTTGGATGCCCCGTGGAAACCTGCCGAAGTCGAGCAACGCGACGGACGCATCCTCCGGCAAGGCAACGAGAACCCGGAAGTGTCGATCTACCGCTATGTCACCGAAGGCAGTTTCGATGCGTTTATGTGGCAAACACTCGAAACCAAAGCCCGCTTCATCAGCCAAGTCATCACCGGCAACAATGCCGCTCGTCGGGCCGAAGACATCGGCAGCCAGGAACTCTCCTACGCCGAGGTCAAGGCGATTGCCTCCGGCAACCCCGCCGTGCTGACACTGGCCGAAGCGGATGCCGAATTGCAACGGCTCACACTACTCAAGAAAAACCATCTTGATGAACAATACGTCGCCCGCCGCAAGGTGCGAGACCTACCGGATTTCATCCATGCGCAAAACGACCGGCTGGCGAAGCTATCCGCTGATGAACAGGCCACCAAACAGCATGAAGGCGATCTCATCACCATCGGCAAGCATCCGCTGGCCCGAGATGACGTGACAGCCGTGCTGGGTAAGCGATTGGACACACTACCGTTTGCTGTGCGGGAACCAACGCGGATTCCCATCGGGACTTATCATGGGCTGGCGTTCGGTGTGATCGTCCATCCGAGTTTCCCGCCGGACGTGTATCTGGAAGGCGAGCTAACCCGAACCTCCGGCCTGTCCAAAGAACATCAGGGACCACGAGCCGTTCTCAACGCCGTAGAGCGCATCGCCAACGGCTACGCCGGCGAATCCGTCCGTGTTCGTCAAGACCTGTCGATCGCTGAATCGCAACTCCGCGACTATCAGGCGAGACTCGGCAAACCATTCTCACACGAAGCCTATCTGTCGGAACTGACGGGCTTGCGTGACCAACTGAAGGCAAAACTGTCGGCATCCGGCCAAAACTCTGGCGAGGACGGAGGACCGACGACATCCGAACTGGCCGAGAGGATCAAGACGCTGAGGGGAGTCAACAGCGTCGATGTCACGTCGCAGCACTCCGAACGCAAGCCGTCCACTGCCGAAGAACCGATCACGGTCCGCATCCGCCGCAGGCAGGAAGAAACGGCATCGATCGGCGAGACAACCGGACCGGACAACGCATCTCCGGAGCCAAAGCCGATGACGTTCCAGGAACGCATCCTGCGGGAACGCCAACACCACACCGGAAGCACAGGGCAAAGCCCATCGTAAAAGCGGATGCGGGCCAGTCGGTCCAGGCAAAAACCCCCGCTCAGAAGCCACCTCCGGCTCTGGTGAACCTCCCCAGGGGTTCACCTCTGCCTCTGTCGCGTTTCATCGCGGGGGATGACTGGCGAACCCCCGCGATGAAACACTCCGACGGCGACGGTGAACCTCAGTTCCTGGGCCAAATCCTTTGGAACCGTTGCCCCCAAAGACCTCCAAACTGGATACCGAAAAATTGCCGGCATCCAGCCGGACAAACATTTTCCGTATTTTTTCATTTCTCTTCTTGCCGCTTCGCCAGCGGGTTTCAAGAACAACATCAATTCCGACTGTAATGATTGTGCCGAAGATTAACCCGGCGCCCAGAGGGTTCAACCGTGGTTCGCCTGTACCGGTACATTCTTCGCCGCATCTTTGCCAAGCTTTTGCCGCCCCACGCCACGGATCGATTGCCGCCGGTTCGCCGCCGGCGGGTTCGGCTCGGCGTCGGACAACTCGAAGATCGCCTCTATCCCGGCGGCGTGACCGAAGCGGTCATTGCGGGAGTGCTCGGACAAACGGCCGCCGAGCCGATCTCGGTGATGGCCCAAGCCGTCGGTATCGATGCGCTGATCGGTGACACAACCATTCCGCCCGATACCGTCCCACTGGACGGAACGAGCGGATACACGCCGTTCACGTCCTCGGAATCGACCGACGACATCGCCAGCGAGACGGCGAGCGAATCGCAGTCGTCGAGCACGGAATCGTCGGGCGATTCCCAATCCTCGGCGTCCTCGCAAAACGAGGATTCGCTCGACGACGAACTGTTGTCCCACGAATCGACGATTTCCCCGTTCTTCGCGGTCCCGGTCGATACGGCACTATCATCCGATGGCGGCGGTAACGGACCGGGTGATTCGAGTGGAACGGGAACCGGACTGGTTGGTGCGGATACTTCCGGGGGCAGTTCCGCACTCTCCACGGACGCCGACACGTCGTCGGCTTCTTCGACTGTCAACCCATCGTCATCGGCGATTTCTTCATCAGCCACACCGACCGACACATCAGTTTCCACGTCCTCGGCGACAGAGGATGCTCCGGCATCGCCAAGCGGAACCGAAACCACGGCGGAATCGGGCGACGGCTCGAATTCTTCGATGGATGCGGGGGCAACGGCGGACGCTTTCACCACCGCACCGACTGCCGATTCCCCATTACCCTCTTCTGAACTGGCGGTTGAAACCACTCCGAGCAATCCCGCGTCCGCAGCCGGTTCGACGGGAGAAGCCAGCACGCCCGAATCGACGGCTTCATCGAACGCCCCAACAGCCATCAACACATCTTCGACCAACGCATCGTCAACGGCGGGCTCCGGCACGGCGAACGCGGCTATCGTCTCGGTTCCCGGCGACGATTTGTTCCTCCCCTGCGGTTTGGGGACCGGATTGTCGGGCTGGACCTTGTTGGAATCGGGCGGGAGCGGAATGGGGCGCGGCACGGTGAGCATCGCCCCGGACGATGGCGACATCGTGCTTCGGGAGGGGAACTCGTTCCAGGTCGGCATCGAACGGGCGTTCACACTCGGCGAACACCCCGGTACGATCACGTTCCAACTGGATGAAGTGAGTTTTGACGAATCGGACACCGGCCGCATCCGCGATGCGTTGGAAGTCGATCTGGTGGATGCAACCGGCAAATCGGTCGTACCGACTTTCACCAACCCGAACACAACCGCGTTCTATCCGAGCCGCATCGCCTACTTCAACCAGACCGAAGGGGTCGGCGTGGCGACCGGCAGCGGCGTCACGGTCGATGCCGATGGCAAGGTGACACTCGATGTTTCCGGTCTGGCACCGGGGCAACTGGTCACGGTCCGCTTCCAGCTCATCAACAACGATGGGGACACTGGTAGCTTCGTCCGGCTCCACGTCTGCGACCCATCGCCTGTGGTCCATGTCGATCTGGCGAACGACACCGCGCCAAGGCATCCGGTGGGTGGATTTATACCCATAGATTCGCCTTTCGCTGGACCGGG
>JAIXLE010000072.1 GCA_026931725.1 Bacteroidales bacterium | reverse complement strand
ATACTATACACAGCGACACACCCTCATACAGGATGGGCGGGAGAACGTATCGAGAAGGATCATCAGATATATGATCCCCATTTGTGTGGTTTATTCCGCGTAACATTCGCAGCACCGGGGTCGCACAAGGTGAGGCCGCGCACGGGTTTCGATCGGCAAGCATGGGAGACGACAGGAAAAGACCATGACACGCGGGCATGGGACATCGCACCTGATGCAAGAAAAGGTGCGATGTCCCATGCCCGCCGGTGAAATGCCGGACAGAACACGTAGTCCGGTAGCGAATTCCGGGACACACACTGGGACGAATGGGACTTTCTCAGCCAGTTCGTGCTGGATGATGTGCGTGGGCAAGGTCGTGGGGTTGATGTCCAGGTTCATCAACCCCCTAGTCATGCTCAACCTTCCAGGCTCGTCAACAGCGTTTCCCGGATTTTGCCATCGCGGATGAAGAAGGCTTTCACGGGAGCGAACGTCTTCAAATCCTTGTGATTCAGCACAAACAGGATGTTGTCCACGGTGATGGACTCCCACAGATGCAGGCCGATCAGCAAATCGCCTTTCTGCAATCCCGCACGGGCGGCAGGGCTACCAGCGGCCACATCGGTCAACAGTAAGCCGCCCCGCAGTTGCCGATCCGCCTGGATCACGGCGGAGGCTCCCACTTGTTGGACCCGCAGGCCCACGCGATCCCAGATCAGATCCAGCGGGTTCTGTGTCCCCGCGGCCGCCAAAGTCAACGGCAATTCCAGTGGACTGCCTTCACGCCGCAGGCGAATCGTCGTCGGCAAATTCGCGGGACGTTCGAGCAAGGCCCGTTCCACATCAATCGACGTGGCCACCGCGATGTTCCCGACCTGCTCGATCGTGTCCCCTGGCTGGATTCCCGCCTTCCCAGCTGGTGAATTCGCGGAGACGCTCGACACCGTGACCCAGCGATGAACGGGGCTGTCCTCACCGGGCCGTTCAAAATGATCCGCCAGTGCCAGACCGTGGGTGAGTCCTTTCCGTGCCCGCACACTCAGCATCTCAGCCGCACGGTCGATCATGGTATCAACGGGAATGGCAAAAGCGATGTTCTGGGCACCCGCCCGAATGGCGACATTCACCCCAACGACTTCCCCGAGTTTGTTGAACAGTGGGCCGCCACTGTTCCCTGGGTTGATCGGTGTCTGCGTTTGAATCAGCGACTTGTACGCAATCTCTTTGTTCAGCGTCACATCCCGCTTCATCGCCGAGACATTGCCGATGGTGACGGTGTGTTCGTACCCATAGGCGTTGCCAATGGCGATGACCCGCTCGGCCAAGTACAAATCCTGCGCGGTGCCGAGTGGGACCAAGGGCAAGGGCGCGGGCGGGTCAATTTTGATGACGGCTAGGTCCGCCGCCTTGTCGGTCGCCAGGATGCGGGCGGGGCAGTTGGTGCCGTCGACCAATCGCACCCGCAGAGATTGCACATCATCGACGACATGATAATTCGTCACGATGTAGCCGCGGGGGTCGAGGACGATGCCGGTGCCCATCCCGTTGACCCGCTGCGGCTGCATCGTGCTGGTGCGGAATGGGTCATCCGCGGATGGGTTCAATGTCCGTTCCGAGTGGATGTTGACCACCGATCCTTTCACCCGTTCGACCACATCGACGAGGTTGTCGCGGCGGGAACTCACCTTCGGCACCGGGTCGGCCGCGATGAGGCAAGGGGGGGCCAATCCTGGCCCGAGAACAGGTACGGCCAACAACGCGGCCAGCGCGTATCGACCAGCAAAAGTGTGCAATCGCATGGTGACCCCACGGATGGCCGGGGTGGCAGAACGTCGGATGCCAAACCGCACCCGGCGACTCCTTTTCTTTCGGAGGCTTGGGGAATCCCGCTGGATGTTGGCCAAGCGTTGTTGCGGAGAATGCGGGCGTTTCCGGCAGGGTCGTACCGAGAGCAAGCACCGCATCTTGTGTGGGGTTTTTTGGGATTGTGGCGATTGCGACGATTGCAGGCATTGTGTCGCCGTTGTTCCGAGAACCATTTTGAGATACTCTGGAAAAATCACGCATCTCAGTAGAAATTCGGAGAGGAACCGTGGCGAAAACCGCACGCATGCAACAGATCGAAGCGATGCTGACAGACGACCCACATGACCCCTTCTTGCGGTACGGTCTGGCGATGGAGCACGCGAGTCAGGGTGATGATGAAACGGCGGCGGGCGTGCTGCGGGAACTGATCGCCAATGCCCAGGAACCGTATGTCCCGGCGTATTTGCAGGCGGGCCAAGTGTACATGCGACTCGGACGCGAACCCGATGCCGTCGCGGTGCTACGGGCCGGGATCATCGCGGCTCGCGCTGCTGGCAACGATCACGCCATGGGGGAGATGCAGGGACTCTTAGCCACGATCGAATAATCGGACTATTGGGGAAACTCTTTCACCGCGATGCTCCGTACCGCCAGATTCGACAGGATCGGGCAACCGAAGCCAAAGGAACCCTTGCGGGCGGGCGGGTCTGGGGCGGTGTACTCCAACGATTTTTGTCGATTAACATACACTTGAATGACATCCTCCCGCGCCAGGATGTCTAACCAATACCACTCCCCGGCACGGATGGACGGTTTCAGCATCACGGACGGTTTCACCCGCTGTGTGCCGACCTGGAATACATCTTCATACAAGCTGCCAATCCCCCAACCGTCACGGGTGGAAATCTCTTCGCCAGACGGGTTCGGCACCCCGTAACCACGGCGGGCACCATGCTCAACGGTGCGATTGTGGCGAAACCAGACCCAGGTTTCCCGATTCTGCCCCGCCAACACTTCGCAGCGAAAATGGAAATTGTGGAAGTCTTGCCGAGTCGTGAAGATCGCGCCGCCCCGTGAAGGATGGTAGCCGTGATTCGCCCCACGGATGACCCCATCCTTCGTGGTCCACTTGATCGTCTGGGGATTGGCGAGATCCCAACCTTTCAGGCTTTCCCCATCGAACAGGGGCTGAAAACCGTCCTGCTCCAACGGGAGCCAATCCGCGGGAGTCTGGGTGGAAGCGGCAGTTTTGCTGGCGGTGCCGGGAGGCGTTTGCGCGGGTGGGATCACCGCTGCTGGTGGCGCGGTCTTGTCTCGCAGTTCCACAACGAACGGGTCGGCTCCGGCGGCAACGGTGACACTCTCAGCGGAATAAACATTCACACCGTTGTTTTGCACAACGAGCCGGTGGGGTTGATCCGCCGTCACGGCAATATCCACGGATCGCGCCCCCGAGGACACCGTCACCGTTTCCCCATCCACCGCAACATGCGCTTGTGCGGGCAGATTCCGCAAGACGATGGTTCCGTGGCGCGTGCGGATTTCCAGCGCACCACTCCAATTCAGGATCATCAATGTACCGATCAGCAGAAAGCCCAACACTCCGCCGACCGCAAGCCGCCGAGGGCGCGGAGACGCTGTGGGCCGTGGGGTTGTTGTCTCATCCGCCAGCGCGGCCACGACATCTCCCGGTGTCGGGTAGCGGTCGGCGGGTTCCTTCGCCATCATCTTTTGGACGATGGCAATGATGTGGGGTGGCAACTCCGGGCGGATCGCGGCCAGAGCGGGGGGAGATTCCAAAACATGTTGGAGCATCTTTTCGGTGGCACTGCCTTCCGGGAACGGCGGTCGGCCGGTGAGGAGGAAGTAGAAGGTGCAGCCGAGCGCGTACACATCGGAGCGGGTATCCGCGTGGGCGGCATTACGAGCTTGTTCCGGGGCCATGTAATCCGGGGTGCCGAGAATCGCGCCGCTCTCCGTCAGCGTGGAGCATTCAGGGTCGGCCATTTTGGCGAGGCCGAAATCCGCGACCTTCACCAGGATCTGATCCTTGTGTTGAACGACTAAGAGATTCTGGGGTTTGATGTCGCGGTGAGTGACTCCGTGATCGAACGCCTGTTGCAGCCCGGATGCGGCTTGCCGGATGATTGCACACGCAGTGGCGATCGGAAGCGGGCCGTTGTGTTGAACAACATCGGCCAGAGTCTGCCCCGCGACGTACTCCATGACATGAATGAGACGATTTTCTTCGACCACAGGCGGATACGCGGCCACGATGTGCGGATGATGCCCGATCGCCACCGCAGCGCGAATCTCACGCAAAAACCGTTCCCGGAAGCTCGGGCGAATCCCAAAATCGGGCTGCATGATTTTGAGGGCGTAATCCCGATTGGCCGCGTCGTGATGGGCCAAGTACACCTGCCCCATACCGCCTGTGCCGAGTTCCCGCAGAATGCGATACCCCGGCACGGTTGGCAGCGGTTCCGTGGCCAGCGGTTCCGTGGCCAGCGATTCTGGCGCGGAAGCACCGGAGGAGCATGAAAAATCAGAACTGAACCAGCCCGAAAAGGCGGGTGACTGTTCGGGGAAGGGCGTTCGCTCGGACGGATGCTTGACCAGCAGTCGGCCAAGGAACGTATCCGGTTCGCACTGCGGTACGCGCGCGCAGCAACTCGGGCAGGTTTCGAGATGCTGGCCAATGGTTGCCAGTTCGTCGTCTGGCAAGGTGCCATTGGCGAGCGCGGAGAGGGTGTCCAATGGAGGGCAGGTCGTCATACAACCTCTCACACAAGGACTCCCACGAATCCGAGTCGCGGCACCGCATGGCGTGCTTTCCGGTCACGGAACGAAACGCACATTCCAGGGGAAGCGCTCCGGTTTCGTGGGCTGGGGGTGACATTAGGCGTTCAGTTTCACGGATGCATCATTGGCCACGTGGACCCAGACGTGAACGTGCGGGTCGCCCCGGAAGTGCCAGACGAACGACGGCCCTTCCAGTCGCCAGTTGTCCCAGACGCGATCGTCGCCGATGTCGGAATCCGCGTAGAATGTGAGTCGGCACGCATCCAAGCCGCCTTGCGACTGTAATGCCGCCAAGGCTTCCTCACGGTCTTCGGTGCGGAACGGTTCGACCAGCAGTTTCAACACGCCGCGCATCGCGTCCTTCTGATCGGAAGACAGTTCCGCGATGGGCAATCCGGGTGCCCGCTGCAGGCTCTTGCCCCGGAAGCCCACCCGTGATTCCGGGGGCGACTCGGCCAGCAGGGCGCGTTTTTTCTGCTTCTCGTCCAGCATCGTGAACACACCGTTCGCGGCGATCGCTTGCGGCCAGAAGACGTTGCCGGGGTGCTTCGGCCCTTCATCGAACGCTTCCGCGGCGTGGCCGTAGAAGATTGGCCCTCCGAAGGCGACATGATCTTGCGTATTCCCGTCGGCCCGAAGTGTCTGATGGCGGCCGGTGATGACCATCTCAAATTGATCGGTTCCGGGTGTGCCAAAGATGGCGATGGATTGTGTGGCACCCCACGGTTGACCGCCGGAGTCGTCTTTGAGTTGTTTCAAAAAGCGATCGTACCATTCCGGGTGAACCAGACCACGGAACACATCGTGGACCATTGTTTGCTGGTCCTTCGTGTAGAATCCGCCGGTGATGGTTGGCTTGGTAATCTGCCAGTTGTTCGCCACGAATGTCCGTAACAGGCCGCGTTTCGGATCCTGATGGTCCCAGGCGAAGCAGACCTCTTTCCGCTGGGTAGCCGAGAGAGAATCGTACAACGCTTTGACGGCGGTTTCGGCGGCGGATTTCGGGGTCGGCGCGGCTGGAGCGGCTTTCGCGGTGGCGAATAGCGGCAAAGCGCCCACGGCAGCGGTCGCGGCGGTCGCCTGTAAAAAATGGCGGCGGGAGAGCGCGGGGGAGGAGCAATCGGGGCAGGGCCGTTCGTGGCTCATGACGAACCTCACAACACACAGGGAGAGGGGTGAGAACGGAACAGGAGTCAGCATGACCAGCCCAACTCACGGTTCCGCAATACGATCATACCGGAAAACGCCAGCAAGTATCGCATCATTCCACGAATCGGGCATTACCCCAGTTCACGTCGGCTTGGACATCACCCGTTGTGCTGAAATCGACCAGCAAAGTAAGTTCTCGCGCCTCGGTAATCGGAACACGCACCGAAACCGGAGAGGTCGCGGCGGTCAGGTGCCGGAGGGCGGGGTAATCCTGGGGTTGGCCATCGACCAGGATCGTCACCCCGGCTGCCCCGCGTGACCCAGAGGCCGTATCCAACCCGACCTGGGCATCAAATCGGCGATACCGCCCCGCCAGATTGTAGACCAACCGGGTACGCGGGTGGGTGCCCAAACCTTTGTCGAACTGATCGACACCATGAGGACCAGCAATTCGCAAGGTGTGCCTCTTCACGGAACGATCGGCCACCCACGGCCACGACACGCTCAAATACGGTTCCGTCGTGGCGGATTGCGGCTTGAGGTCCGACAAGTAAACGGCTGGACCTCCGAGGACATCCAAAGCGGCGATCCGCGCCAGAGGCAGTTGGACCTTCTGACCAAAGCTGGTTTCTCCTTGCAGTGTGGCTCCCGCGGAAGTGACCTGCGTGAGGCTCAATCGGGAACCATCCGTGCCGACCACACGCGCGGCCACTCCCTTGAGTTTGCGTGGTCGGGACAATGTCGGATCGAACGCCACCGCTGCGACTTGATCGAGGGGAAGCACCCGTGGCGGTTGCCCCCGTTGGGTGATGAGCCGAAGCGTTTGTGATTCTCCGAGGACTGCAAATGTCCCGAGGACGACATCACCATTGCGGAGCAAGACGGCATCTTGACGGCGCGCGGTTTCCCGCCAGGGATAGCGGGCGGGGTCGAGAGGGAGGCGTGCAGGAGGCGGCACCAGCCAGACAGCGGCTAACGCGGTGAGCGGCACGGTCCACGGTTGGGACGGAGCATGGGGAAGCGTGGGCTGTACTTGTAGCGTACTGCGATCGCCGGAAAGCACGGTCGCGGGAATGGCATCCCCGTTCGAGAACAACAAAAGCGGCGAGCGGGGCCGAGGGGGGCGAACCTGTCCGATTTGACGCAATTCCACGAGCGGAACCGCTTCGGATGTCTCTTCCTCCATTCGGATGTTCCCAGACGCATCCAGACTCTGGAGAAAGCCGGTACGAGGAGCGTCGGTTGTCTCCGCATGAAACCGTGGTGGCAACTGCGGCGGGGCCGCCAATAGAACCACCACGCTCAGGATCGGCAAATGGAGCATCATCATGGGGACTTCTTCATCATGAGGACTTCTCCATCGCGCAGGGACAAGGCCGCAGGGAGGTACTCCCGAGTATAACCCGACTCGGTAAGATTGTCAGGATTGTATCAGGTTGATGGGTGAAAATGGGTGTGGGAACCGAATTCTCACCTCATGATGAATGAACTTTGATTAACATCTCGGTCGATAGGGAATTGGCGGTCTGTGTGTGAGCGTGTCCGCGCCAGACCGGATTCCGGCAGCGAATTGCGATTGCTCACAGATCATCGTGAGGTATCTTGGGCGACACAATGATCGCGTGCAACAAGCAGACGGGGCGTAGGGATCATTTTCCTAGGGGTTGGCAACATGGCAGTTCGAGCCTCTTCACGTTCACGGTGTCATCACTTGACACTCGATCCATTGGAAACTCGAACCGTTCCTGCGGCCGGGATTGCCACGGTTCGGGAAATCGCCTCGGCATCTGTCAGTGATGTGGCGACCGTGCGCGACCAGTTCCGAACCGACCTCGGAGATACGCGCCGCGAGATCACCTGGGACGGAGTCGCCACGAATCAGGCCGACCCGAACACTTTGCCCGGTAACGCCTTCGCGGGTCAGGGGTTGCGACTCACGACCACCGGCACCGGCTTCAAGGTGAGCGGTGATCCCGCTGTAGTCGGCAACGCGGCGAGTCAGTTCGGTTCCATCAACACAACCTACCGAACGGCTTTCCAGCAATCTTTCACAACACCACGACTTTTTACGCCGATCGGTAGCAACATCACGACGATCAACTTCGTCGTGCCCGGTTCGGACACACCCGCCACGGTACGCGGGTTTGGGGCCGTATTCTCGGATGTGGATACCGCCGCGGGTGCCAAGATTGAGTTTTTCGATGTTGATGGGAACCTGATCTTTTCCCGAGCGGTTCCGCATTTGAGCGGGAATGGGAACTTGTCGTTCCTCGGAGCCTCGTTCGATACCGCGAGCATTGCCACGGTTCGGATCACCAGTGGGGAAGCCGCGATTGCCGCCAGCGTGGATGACATTACCCAGGGCGGGAAAGCGGACCTCGTCGTCATGGACGATTTCGTCTACGGCGAACCCGGATCGATCACCCCACCACCAACCCCAATCCCTGGGGTATTCCTGGCCGGGGTCGGAGCAGGAAGCAGTCCCCTTGCCACTGCGTATCAGGGAACCGGCCAGGCGATCGGCAATTTCACCGCGTTTACCCCAGCTTTTACTGGGGGAGTGCGAGTGGCGGCTGCCGACATGAACAACGATGGTGTAACAGACTACGTTTTTGGCAGCGGCCCAGGGATGAGTAGCCAAGTCCGCGTGATCGACGGCAAGACCGGAGCGCAACTCGCCAATATCGCTCCGTTTGAGTCGACCTTTACTGGCGGGGTCTACGTCGCGGCAGGGGATCTGAACGGCGATGGGATCGGGGAACTCGTCATCACCCCAGACGAGGGCGGCGGGCCACGGGTTCAAATTTACAACGGCTTCACCTTCACCAAAATTGCGGATTTCTTCGGAATCGACGATGCCGCTTTCCGCGGTGGTGTCCGGCCCGCCTTGGGCAATATCAATAGTGACAAGACCGCCGATCTTGTCGTCGCCGCCGGTTACGGCGGGGGACCGCGTGTCGCCATTTATGATGGAACGACCCTATTCGCGGGTCGACAACCACTCAAGCTCGTTTCGGATTTCTTCGTGTTTGAACCCACGTTACGGGATGGTGTGTACGTCGCCGTCGGAGACATCAATAGTGATGGGTACGGCGATCTGATCTTCGGCGGTGGCCCGCAGGGCGGCCCGCGTGTGCTGATTCTGAGTGGGGATGTCGTTCTTCAGCAGGGTGGCTACTCGCCCGTGTCGTCCGCATCCAGCAATGCGGTTTTGGCGAACTTCTTCTCCGGCAACCCCGACACCCGTGGGGGAATCCGCGTCGCCGCCCACGACATCAACGGCGACAACATCGCGGATGTCCTCACCGGCGATGGAGCCGGTGTTGGGACAACGGTGCGGGGATACCTCGGCCAAACGATTGCCCCCGGAATCACGCCTCCACTGGCGATGGAATTTGCCGCGTTCCCTGGCCTCGCCACCGGCGTGTACGTTGGGTAATGGCGGAAGACTTTCACACGATTGGGCGTATCCCCGCATCGCATGATCCCCACCGCGATCACGGGATGGGACATGCGATGCGGACCCTGCCTGGGAACGCCCCTATCCGCGATGTCCCAACGGCATCCGCGTTCGGGCCACACGTCCACCCTGGGGCGTGATCGCTCCCGCATTCGTTCGCCGCAAGCTGGTGTTCGGGCTGCCATCGCTCCGGGAATGACGGTATCATGCCACTCGGACGCGGTCGCAAGCAGGGATGCCGATGATGCCAGAATTACGGGAACGGATAATCGCCGAACAACAATTCCATGATCTTCAGGCAGCGGAACGGTCGATGTCCTTCCGGTCGGGGCGGGCCGATCTGCGATTCACGGATGCCGCCTACCTCGATCATGAAACTTGGATTCGTCCGGCATTCGCGCAATTCGGTTCACTGCAAGGGCAATCCGCCCTCGACTTCGGCTGCGGACATGGGATGGCCGCTGTGGTCATGGCACGGCAAGGTGCCCGTGTGACCGCTTTCGATCTTTCGCCCGGCTATGTGGAAGAGGCCCGCGCCCGAGCGGAGGCGAACCAAGTGCGTGGCAACTTTCTGGTCGCCGATGGGGAAGCGTTGCCATTTGCCGATGCGCTGTTTGACTGCATCTGGGGCCATGCGATTCTCCATCACCTCGACATGGACCGCGCCGGGGCGGAACTGCGACGGGTATTGAAACCCGGAGGAATCGCGGTTTTCTGCGAACCGTGGGGCGGCAACCCGTTGTTGCGATTCGCCCGCCAACGCCTGCCCTATCCCGGCAAACATCGCACGGCCGATGAAGAACCCCTGCTGCCTCGGCATCTCCAACAGTTGTGGACGCACTTCCCCACGCTTTCCATCAAACCCTACCAGTTGTTCGGCATGATGGGGCGACTCGGCGGCGGTCGGATGATCTCCGCGCTGCATCGCCTGGACGATTTGTTGCTGCCACGCATACCACTTTTAGAAAAATGGTGCCGGTATCTGGTGCTGACACTCCGGCGCTGATACAGTCGAAGAGCTCACATTCCGCATGGATGCGCCCTTGTGTGGTCGCGGCCATGTCTACTCCCCTGGCACCATCTGATCTCTCACCGGCTGTTTCGTCTCGCGCCTCGCAAACGGTGCTGGCCGTGCTGGCGTGTCTGGCTCTGTTGGTGCTTCTGTATCGGGGCTATGGCCATTCGCTCCGTGGACACCCCACCCAGTTGGACCCAGCCGCGGTGCGCTATGCGGTGAACCTCAACACGGCAGATAAAGCAGAATTGATGCAAGTTCCGGGGGTCGGGCCGAATCTGGCCGATGCGATTCTCAGCCATCGTCAGTTACACGGACGATTCACAGCCGTGGAAGAACTGATGGCGGTTCCCGGAATCGGCAACGCCGCCCTGGAAACGGCGCGTCCGTGGGTACGGGTTCAGGCACCGACCCAGTGGCCGCCTGAACCCGTGCCGGAATTGGTAAAACTCGAACGCCGCGCGCGGGAAACGCCCACGCCGTATGCAGTCCGTCAACCGCACAAGATTCAGCCCGGCGAACCGCCGATTGATATTGATACAGCGGAAGTCCTGGATCTACAACGACTTCCGGGAATCGGGCCGGTTCTGGCGCAACGGATCGTCGATAGCCGCGCACGGGAACGATTCCAGTCTGTCGACGATTTGCGACGGGTGAAAGGGATCGGCGCGAAGACCCTGAGCCATCTGCGGGCGTATGTCGTGTGCCGATCCTCCCAGTCGATCGCCGTTGCGGAACGCTGAGCAAGCCGATGCCGATTCACGAAGCATCCGTTTTCGAGGCCGGTGCAGCGTTGGCCGGTCTGCCGAACCGATCACGCCACCACAGGCCAAACTGTTCGCCGAGCCACCACCGCGGCCGAATCTGGGGGCCATAGCTCAAACCGAACCGCTTCATGGCGGTATCGGTGACGGCGCTGACCACTTCACCAGGGTCATCGCCGATCACCAGGGAGTTCCAATCCTTCGGGTCAATCGTTCCCGCATCGACCATTTTCCGCTTGAGGAAATCCAACATCGGGCCATAGTAGTCCGTCCCCATCAGGGCCACGGGGAAGTTGTGGAGCTTGCCGGTTTGAATCAAGGTTAGCACTTCAAACAGTTCATCCATCGTCCCGAAACCGCCGGGCAGGACGATAAAGGCGTAGCTGTATTTGACGAGCATCAGTTTGCGGACGAAAAAATGCTCGAAGTCGACCCAGGTATCCAAGTAATCGTTATGTTTCTGCTCGTGGGGCAGCACGATGTTGCAACCGATCGAGCGACCGCCGACATCCTTGGCACCCCGGTTCGCGGCTTCCATGATCCCTGGCCCACCCCCAGTCATGATGGTGAAACCGCTCTCGGCGAGATACCGGCCCACCGTGCGGGCCATCTGGTAATACGGGTGATCCTCCGCGAAACGGGCCGAACCGAAGACCGTCACGCACGGGCCGACGAAATGGAGTTTGCGATAACCTTGTATCAGTTCAAAAAAGATCCGAATCGCGCCGCTCAGTTCCGCACGGCGTGGCCGCGGCCCTTGCAGTTGTTCAAAGCCGAAGCCACTCGGCTGCGAGTGATGATTCCACGGTTTGCTGAACCCGTTCGCGGGCGGTAAGAGTTGTTCCGAAATTCGATCCACCATAAGGCACCTAACTCACAATCACACACCCGGCCCCATATTGAGGGGTGCGTCAGAATGTCGCAGCGAGCCGTTGAGAAACAATCAATGACGTGCGAATGGACCCGGTTGGACAGAATATGGGGGCCACAACCTGACGGACTGCTGCATCGGTATTATTCGCGGCGGATGCCCGCTTGTTGCAATAATCGGTCGGTCGCTTGATATGCTTCCGCGACCCATTCGGCAATCTTTTCCGGTTGCGGGGAATATTCCAGCTCGATGCTAATCGCTCCATCTATTCCTAAGTCTTTAATTTCTCGAAGGTAAGGGAGGAAGTCCACTACGCCGCGTCCCGGAGGCAGATCGCCGTGAACGCGACCATCACAATCAGAAATATGGACATGAATGGCCTGATTTTTCAACTGACGCAGTTCTTCAGGAGGTGTCCCGGTCAGTTGGAGGTGGGAAATGTCGATGTTCGCCTGCACGGCTGGGTGATCGACATCACCCAGGAATCGCACCATATTCGGAACGGAGTTGAGCAGGGAGAGCCGAAACGGTTCGAGTTCCAAAGCGATTTGCAAATCGAGTCTGGCCGCGTACTCACCGAGCCGTTGGAGTTGTTCGACCCCGATACGCCATTGTTCCGCGGGTGGGATCACTTGCCGATCCCAGATATACTCACCGAGTACCAGCAAAACATTGCGGGCGTTCAATTCATAGGCGAAATCGAGGAATGCCTGGCATCGGGATAGGTGGAACTTCTGGACAGAGGGGTTGAAGTCGATCAACCCCACGGCCACGCAGGCCACGCTGACAATGGGCAACCCCGCTTTCGCACACTCGGTGCGGATGAGACGGCGTTCCCGTGCGTCGATGTCGAGTGGGTCCGCGAAGATGTCAATGGTATCGAAGCCGATCGCGCGGGTTTGCTGGATACCATACGCGGTTCCCTGGCCAGCCTGCACCCAGGCAGAGTTGATGAGGCCAAGCTGCATGGCAGAAGACTCCTGGGAAAGTGGGCCGTTTTGGGTCTGGCTGGAATGCCGTGCCCGGTTACTGTAGCCTGAAAACACGGTTGGGACGACCACCCCGCCCAAAATCATCGAGAGGACGGCGGCGCATGCTGTTCGACACAGTGGCATTCTGGAAATACTTCGGTGTCGTGAGCACCCTGATCGCCTCCGGGTTCGGTGCGCCGATTCCCGAAGAAATCCCCGTCGTGACGGCCGGTGCCATGGTCGGGCACGATGCGCAGGAACGATCGCACGAGTACATGGCCGCCAGCATCGGCGGTGGACCCGCTTTCTACCTGACTCCGCACCCCACCGGCCTGACGCGGTGGTACATCATGCTACCACTCATCATTGTCGGTGTCGTCATCGGCGATACCGTCCTTTATGGGGCGGGTCGACTGTTCGGAGCCCGGCTACTGCATTCCCGATGGTTTCGGCAGCGGATTCTCCCAGACGATACACGAGAACGCATCGAACAGAATTTTCATGAGCGGGGCGTGCTGATCCTGTTGGGCGCACGGTTTACACCCGGAATTCGGACCCCCGTATTCATTATGTCTGGGGTGCTGCGAATGCCGATTGGCCGGTTTCTGTTGGCCGATGGCCTCTATGCCATCCCCGGCGTGAGCCTGATGTTCTGGTTGTCGTATCTGTTCACGGATCAGTTCGTTCAAGCCGTGGAAGCCGTCGACAAGCACCGACCGCTCGTGGCGGTGGCGTTGCTCTCGGCGATTCTCGGTGTGGTGTTGTACAAATTCCTGACCAGTCGCACACTCTCAACCGGCGATCCCGAGCAGATCCCGATGTACGCGAAACCTGTCGGTGTGGCGACGCATGTGGTGGAACAAGGGATCGAAAAGGCCGTCGAAAAAACCGTGGGCGTGATCGACCTCATGACGCACCCGCACCGTAAGCCAGCGGAGTTTCCCCCCCAGACCGTTAAGCCCGAATCCGTGTCATCGACAGACACGCACCGTTAGCGGAAAGGAACTGTCCCGCACCGTCAGGACACGGGCTGTGCCAGAATTCCCGCTCAGAGTCTCCCATTTTCGTAACTCCTGGTATCACATCCTGTTCCGTCTCAACAACATGAGCAGAATATCAGAATTTGGCACGGTTAGAATTGGACGCGGCGAGACGAATCAGGTAAAAGGAATGAAGACTTCATGGAGGAAACCGCTGCCCAGCGGTCGTATACCCACTACGGATGTATGGTGGGACTTTCTGCGGAGGTTGATCTCTCATGGCGCGAAAATGCGCCGACTCGGCTCTGGTTCGTGTTCCCACACTCGGTCTGCGACGGTCGGATCGATTCCTCAATGGCCTCTCATCCGCGGGCCGGGTGGTGTTCGTTTCCCATGTGAATCCTGACCCCGATAGCCTCGCGAGCATGTTGGGACTCGCGCATCTGGTGGAAACCCGCCTCGGCAAACCGACCCTCATGACCCGTGATGGGCTCATCAGTCGGGCAGAGAATCGCGCGATGGTCGAGGTGCTTGATCTCGATCTCGTTCCCGTCGAGCGGATGGACTGGGCCGAAAACGATTATGTGGTGATGGTGGATAGCCAGCCGAACACGGGTCGGCACACGATCCCGGACACGGTGCGACTGTACGGCGTGCTGGACCACCACGATACGCCGGGCGACCTGAAAAACGTGTCTTTCGTGGATGTGCGCCCCAGTATGGGAGCCACTTGTACGCTCGTGACACGGTATTTGATGGATCAGGGAATCCCCCTCACCGAGAAAGTGGCCACGGCACTGCTGTATGGCCTGGAAACCGAAGTTACGGGCTTCCCACGCGAGGCCAGCCCGGCAGACGATGATGCGATGCTGTTCCTCTTTCCGCTGGCGGATAAGGACAAAATCGCGGAAATCCGCAATGCCCGGTTGCCCCATTCCCACTTCGGTTGCTTCTTGCAGGCGCTCCAGAGTTCGTTCATTTACGATCGACTGGTCATCAGTTGGGTGAACGATCTTTCCCAGCCCGAACTCGCCGCCGAGATCGCGGATTTCATGATCCGCTTTGAAAAAGTCGACTGGGCGGTCTGCGGGGGAGTGTACGGCAACTCGCTGATTCTGTCGGTACGGTCGGCCTTGGCGGATGCGAAGTCCGGGGATCTGCTGCGGCAAGTCGTGGGGAACCTGGGCAAAGCTGGCGGACACGATCGCCGCGCGGGTGGTTGTATCCCACTTGCGAGTATTGCCACATCCGCAGTGGAAGATGTCCAAGCGGAACTGCGACGGCGATTCCTCAAAGCGCTGAAAATCGAAGAGTGCCGCGGGCAACGCCTTGTCCCCTTGCGGGAAATTTTGCAGAATCTGCCCTCGTAACCGCGGTTTGCAGTGGATTTCTCATCGGGCCGCGGTTCCCATCACCGTGGCCCGATGTTTTTTTCTTTCCTTGGACACTTCCCAAGCCCATGTATCGGGCTATAATCCCGCATCCCCATTCGATTCCAGAGAATTCCGTTGGCGGAGTCCGAACCCTTTATGGAATTTCGGAATCTGATCTTGTGAATGGAAACGAATGGCCGAGCGGATGGCGAATCCATCGGGTTGTGCGATTTTTGCGGATTGGGGCAACGCGGAATCCTTCAACCTCAGATTGTGGAAATAATTTTCGCAATCGGATTGTCGATACAGGGTATCCCTAATTGGGTGAACCCTGAAAACTTTTTACGCCAGCTTGGTATTGGTAATTAGTTTGCCCGTTACTAGGAGCAGCATCAACCGAGTTCTCCCGTCGTTACTGGCACGGAGAAACTTGTGAAAGGTGGTGACTTATGGCACGCCGCGATGCGTTGATTCGGATTACGAAAACGCTACTCAACCGCCGGATGGAACTCCGCAAGCGGATCGGCTTAGATATGGATCGGCTGGATTTTGCTGGGAATTCAGGACAATCCGGCGATACGGCCGATGTGGCTTTTGAACACACTGGCGAAGAACTGGCTTTGCAACTGGCCGAGATCGAAGCCCGCGAGCTTCAGCAGATTGAACATGCTCTGCTCCGAATCAAACAGGGCAAGTATGGGGTCTGCGCGGGCTGCAACGGCAAAATCCCCGTACTGCGACTGGATGCACTCCCCTACAGCACGCTATGCATCCAATGCCAGCGTGAAGCCGAAAACGATTCGGATTGGTTGGCCTCCCGCGAGCAAGCCGACTGGAGCCAAGTGCGCGACGATTCCAGTTACGATGATCGGGATATTGACCTTTCCGATCTGGAAATGGATCTGAGCAAGTGACTTTCATTTGATTCCAATCTCTTCTCTTGAGAAAGCCTGCCCGCGCAATCGGTTGCAGGCTTTTTGTCTATTCTGACACCTCCACTCTCACGCCTCCGACACGGATTGTCAGAATTTCTTCAAGTCGCCCCCCATCACCGCGTAGAGTGCTACAGGCCGACGTATCGGGTCGGTATTTCCGCCTTGGACGGATACAGCATGAGCAAGCGACTTCTCTTGACGGGTGTAATTGCGGGGAGTTCCTTCGCGGGCGGACTCGTGGCGAACCTGATGGTGCAACCGCAGGCGCAACTCTCCGCCCAAAACGCGCCGTTGCCGATGCCACCGCGATCGGATTACATTTCCGCCGATGCGTTGCCGACCCAGGCCCGTTTCGAGCAGGTCGTGCGGCAAGTCAGCCCGGCCGTGGTCGCCATCGACGCGATCAAACCACCTGCACAAACGGCCTCGCCCAATACTCACGCGAAGCCGACGGAAGAATCCGGGAGCGGCGTTCTCACCCGGATCGACGGCCAACCGGGCACATTCGCCATCACGAACAACCATGTTGTCACCGGCTCACAAGCGGGCGATATTATGGTCACACTGGCTGATGGCCGGATCTTTCGCCCGGATCGCGTCTATGCCGACCCCGAATCCGACATTGCTTTGCTGCACTTAGCCAGTGACTCGCTCCCGGTGGCCGCGTTGGGGGATAGCGATCACGTGAAAGTTGGTCAATGGGTTCTGGCGATCGGCAGCCCATTCGGTCTGAATCAGACCGTCACACATGGGATTATCTCGGCGCGGGACCGTGGGCAGATTTCTTTGGGGAACACGATCCGCATTAAAGAGTTTCTCCAAACCGATGCGGCGATCAATCCGGGTTCCTCCGGTGGGCCGCTTGTGGACTTGGACGGAGAAATCGTTGGTATCAACACCGCGATTGCGTCCCGCAGTGGCAGCAATAGTGGCGTATCGTTCAGCGTACCGATCAATCTGGCCAAGCGCGTGGCTCGGCAACTGCTTAACAAGGGGACCGTGACGCGGGGTTACCTGGGGATTCAACTCGCGCCGACGATTCAGCCGTCGATGGCGTTGAAATTGGGCCGGGATCGCGTTTGGGGTGCTTTGGTCGACAATGTTCATCCCGGCGGTCCCGCTGCAACGGGTGGCTTGCGGAGTGGAGATGTGATTGTGCGAGTGGATGATATTTCCATCCGCGACGAAAATCACCTGATTAACTTGGTCAGCAGCCTACCCGCCGGGCAGCGCATCCGCATGACGGTCTGGCGTGATCGGCAATGGGCCACGGCGGATATCGTGGTAGGAGATTGGGCACAAACGCCTAGAACGCGCGCACAGTAAGCATAAAAAACAACCACCTTCCCAGAGGAAGGTGGTCAGAAACATCACTTTTTCACACGATTTTGCGCCCTGCACTTCTGAACAGTGAGCGACTTATTCATCATCGTCATCTTTCTTCTTCTGCAAGAAGATCAACAACCCAATCATTCCCACGAGCCCCAAGCCCATGATGACGAAGAACGTGGTGCCTCCGATGAAATCCCCCATGAACTCACACCCCTGAAAAAATTGTGGTGAAGGGAACAGATCAGACGGTTCGCGGGACACGGGACAGGAACCGATGCGTGGCCGACCCGACGCTTGCCTGTTGGGGAACTTTGTAGACGAGAGATTCCTGGCCTGCAAGTCACGGATCGAAAAATGTTTGGCATGAATTTTTCTTTCTTCACCGTTCCCGCTTCCTGATGAACACGCGGTGGTTCCGTTGTGTTCGCTCAGAATCGTGGCCCCCTCCGCATTTTTGGGGGCGACTGCTTGAGAAGCGGGCGTGCTGCGGCACGCGGGCACCGAGCGACCACTAGGGTCTGGAAGCCGATGGACAGGGAACTCACCATGCTGCGGTTTCACCAGAAACGCCATCGGATCATGCCCGATTTTCTGACCTTTCCCCATGCCCCTTTTTAGGTGTGATCGAGGATGCAAGACGGCCTCTCTCTCGTGCGATCCGGGAAATTGCTCTATCAAGATGACATCGGTCGAGATGCCTGCGGTATTGGCGGTGTGGCGAATCGCGACGGGAAACCGGCCGCGGAAGTCGTCCGCAAAGCCCTACTCGCGCTCAGGAACCTCGAACACCGTGGCGGGATTTGTGGTGAAGCCGGTGATGGAGCCGGGCTCACCTGTCAGATTCCCCAAGCCTTTTTCCGGGAAGAGGCCAAACGACTCCAACTCGCGGGGGCTCACGAATTACAGCCCGACCATCGGATCGGTGTGGGGGTCGTGTTCCTACAAGAATCGACGGCCTCCAAGCAAGATGCCGCTCGGGCCATCATCGCGGAAGCCCTGGCACGCGGGCCGATCCAATTACTCGGGTTTCGGGCGGTTCCGCAGAACGGGGAGGTTCTGCCCCAGTCCGCGCGGGCGAGTCGGCCGGCCGCCATCGAGCAGGTGCTTTTCCGCGTACATGGCGACCCGGCCGCCGCCGAACGCTGGTTGTTCCGCCAACGGCTGACCATGCGGCACCGACTCGCCGCGGCGGGACTCGATGTCTATGTGACATCGCTTTCCGCGAATCTGGTCGGCTACAAAGGGTTGCTCACCAGCCAGCAACTCGGCGAATTTTACCCGGACCTGACCCATTCCGCGTTCGCGTCCGGCATTGCCATCTTCCATCGGCGTTACAGCACGAACACCTTCCCGAACTGGAAGCTGGCGCAACCGTTCCGCATGTCGGGCCACAATGGGGAAATCAACACCATCCGCACGAACCGGAACGCGGTCCATGCCTACTCCCGTGGCTTGAACCCACCGCTGCCCGGTGGCGACCTGCTTTCCCCCCAGATGAGCGATTCGGCGAGCCTGGATGAATGGTTTGAATATCTCGTTCTCGAAAAGAATTGGTCCCTGCTGCGGGCCATGCGGCTGGCCGTGCCGCCGGTGTGGGACTCGGAAGCCGACTACTGGGGGCCGGAGGTCGTCTCCCTGTTCACCTACTGCCGTCGGGCTTTTGGCAGCTTGTGCGCCTGGGACGGTCCCGCGGGCCTCGTCGGCACCGATGGCCGCTTCATCGTCGGTCTGGTTGACCGGATGGGGCTACGGCCGATCCGCTGGTCTGCGGACAAGCGCGGTTGGCTCTACATCGCCTCCGAATCCGGCGTGTTCGGTCTGGACAGCAAGGACATCGTCGCCAGTGGTCAGCTGCAACCCGGCGAGATGATCGCACTGGACACCGGCACGGGCGAGCGACTCGATAGCCGAGCGATCATGAATCGCGTGGTGGCCGAATATCAGGCGGAACTCGGCGACATCCACGAGTTGAACGAACGGCAAATCTCCCTGACCGAAGCATTCCACTTCACCCGTCAGACGGATGACGTGGTCGGGGCCATGCTCGCGGAGCAAAACTGGCAGCTCGATCACCTGCTCCAGGCCGCAGGTTGGGATTTCGACCGAGCCAACTTCGTCAAGGAGATGGCCAAGCTCTCGAAAGAACCACTGTCGAGCATGGGGCACGATCGGGTACTCACGGTCTTTAGTCAACACCATCCGACGCTGTTCAAATACTGTCAACAGACCTTCGCCGAAGTGACGAACCCGCCGATCGACCCGTATCGGGAAGGTGGGGCCATGTCGCTGACCACCTACCTGGGGCGTTCGCCGCTCAAAGCCGGGATGAACGGCACGGCGGATGAACTGCCCATCAAGCAAGTCGAAATCGCCTCGCCGGTGGTTTCTGATGCGGTCATCGAGGAGATTCGGAAAAACGAACTGCTGGGGTTCAAACTGCTCGATGCGACCTTCCGCCTCAACGGTGGCGCGGAAGCGTTGCGAACTTCTCTCGAAGCGCTGCGTTCCGCCGCGGAACGCGCCGTGCATGAGGGGTATCACGTTCTCTGCATCTCCGACAAGGAATCGTGCAAGAACGGCATTGACCCGATTCCCTCGCTGCTGGCCCTGGGCGCGGTTCACAACTACCTCTGCAAGCAGGGGCTCCGCGACCGCTGTAGCCTGATCGTGCAAGCGGGCGACATTCAGGAAGGGCACGACATCGCCGTTCTCGTCGCCTTCGGGGCCGACGCGGTTCACCCGTACCTGATGCTCCGACTCATCAAGGACGGGCTGACCTGGAAGCACCCGGAAACCAAGCAGGAAACCCGCCTGGAACCGCAGGAAGCGCTACGGAATCTGTTTCATGCACTGGAAGATTCTCTCTTCAAGATCATCTCCAAGATGGGGATTACCACCATCGAGGGGTATCGGGGGGCGATGCTGTTCGAGGCGGTCGGCTTCGGCCCGGAACTGATGGAGTATTTGGGCGACTTCCCCAGCCGGGTCGGCGGCATCGGCTTGGCGCATCTGGTCGAAGATGTCCGCTGGCGGGTCGAACGCGCCGATGCGATGTTCGCGGGCAACCAGCCGATGGGCAAGAACCGCGACTACCACGCCTTCAACGCCAAAATCCGTATGGCTCTCCGCGATGCGGTCAAGGAAGCGCACCCCGAACCCGAGCTGGGTGGTGGCGAACTCGCCTATACGGCTCCACCCGAGGAACCGAACCCGGATGGCCTCGTCAAGGTCGGGGTGAAGTGGGGCAAGTTCACGGACATGATTAAAACCCGGCCCGCTACCGTGATCCGGGATCTGTTCCAAGTCCAGACGATTGCGGCACCGTTGGCTGTCGAGGATGTGCAATCGGCGTTGTCGATTGTTCGGGGGCATTTTCGTGGTGGTGCGATGAGCCACGGGGCGTTGACCGGCGCTTCCCACATGACCATCGCCGCGGCGCTCAACGAACTCGATACCGCGTCCAACTCCGGGGAAGGCGGAGAAGCCCGCTGGCGGAACGACATCCCCGAACGGGCCTGGGGAGATTTTTGGGCCGGTGTCCTCAAACAACGGCAGCAGCACGCCAGCGTCTACACGCTTGGCGGCGACCTGCGCAAAAGCCGTTTCCGTAGCCGGATTCGACAAATCGCCTCTGGGCGGTTCGGGGTCGATGCGGAGTATCTCACCAACGCGGATGAAATCTCGATCAAGATGGCCCAGGGAGCCAAACCCGGTGAGGGGGGGCAACTCATGGGCAAGAAGGTGACGAAAGAGATCGCCGAAATCCGCTTCGCCAAGCCCGGCACGGATTTGATCTCCCCGCCACCGCACCACGACATCTACTCGATCGAGGACTTGGCCCAGCTCATTCACGATCTGAAAGCCGTCAAGCCGGGCATCCCCGTGTCGGTGAAACTCGTCGCGGTCGAGAACATCGGCACGATCGCCGTGGGAGTGGCCAAGGCGGGTGCCGACATCATCGAGATCGACGGTATCGACGGCGGCACCGGCGCGGCGATGGTGTCCTCGAAGGAACATGCCGGTCTGCCAACCGAGATGGGTCTGGCCGAAGCGCATCAGGCACTCGTGGTGAACGGGCTACGGACCTCCGTTCTGCTCCGGGCCGCGGGCGGGATCAAGAACGGGTACGACGTGGTGAAGTACGCCCTGTTCGGGGCCGATCAGTTCACGTTCGGTCAGGGGTTGATGGTGTCGGTCGGCTGCATCGTCTGCAAGTCGTGCCACATCCCGAACTGCCCGACCGGGATCACCGGCAGCCCGGAAATCTTCAAGGGGCACCCCGAGCATACGAAGGCCTACCTGCTCGCCGTCGCCGAGGAAACCCGTCAAGTTCTCGCCCAGATGGGGTTCCACCGACTCGAACAGATCACCGGCCGCAGTGACTTGCTCGTGCGGCGTACCGATCTGACGGGCCGACCGGCTTTGTTGGATTTGTCCAAGTTCATTCAGCCCGAAATGGCGATGATGAATTTGCATGAGCGTTTCCCCCAGACCAACGGCCAATTGGGTGCCTGCTCTCCTTCTGGTGTGTCTCTGAACGAGAAGGTCACGGCGGCAGCGCACGATGCCATTGAAACGGGACAGGACACCGCGTTGTTGTTCCGCATCCGCAATTCCGATCGCTCCGTGGGCGGCACCGCGGCCGGGCTGATCGCGAAGTTTTATGGCCGAGAAGGGATGCCAAACAACAAGAAGATCAAAGTCCGCTTTGAAGGAGAAGCCGGGCAGAGTTTTGGGGTCTGGTGCATCAACGGTTTGGAACTCGAACTCAACGGCTTTGCCCAGGACGGTGTCGCCAAGGGGATCTCTGGCGGTACCGTGGTCGTGAAGTTGGATTATCGCGTCTCGGACTACGGCGGCGTGATTCAATCCGTGGCCGGGAACAACGTCGGTTACGGGGCGACGGGCGGCTTCGTCTACATCGGCGGGCGAGCGGGGCACCGACTCGGTATCCGCAACTCCGGCGCGACGATTGTGGCCGAGGCGGCGGGCAAATATGCTTGCGAGTACATGACCCGTGGCCGCGTGCTGATTCTGGGGCCAATCGAGAACGAAATCGGTTCCGGGATGACCGGCGGTGAACTGTTCGTGTTCGACCCCACGCATGCGGTTCCCGGTAAGCTCCACGGTCGAAGCGTCACCGTGGTGGACCCGAGCTATGTCGATTACGAATGGATTCACCCACTGATTCAAGCGTATTATCAGCGGACGCAGAGCCGTCAGGCCGAGTACATCTTGAAGAATTGGTCTGACATTCGCCGTGCCCGCCGGTTACGGAAGATTCTGCCCCTCGCCGTGGCCCGTGCGATGGAGGATTACAAGACCGTCGGCACGAACGCGGGCTAACGTCTCGGCATAGGACTGCGAAACCCTCCCCACTTGTGGGCGAGGGTTTTTGCGTTCTGTGGATTGTGCGGATGTTGCCAACCCCGGTACTGACGAAATACCAGGGGGAATTCTGACGGGGTGAGACAGAATCAGCAGCGTTTAGGCATCGGGGGCGGGGCGGGCTTCACCCTCTGTTTCCCCATCAGGAGGGGCGGTTGTTTCAACTTGGCGGAAGGCTTTTTGAATCGCTTCCAGCAGCTTTTCCGTGGCGAACGGCTTGCGGATATACTCGACGACTCCGAGGTACTCCGCGTAGGCTTTGTGCCGACTGCCCTCATTGGCCGTAATCATGATGAACGGCGGGGCATCGCTCTTGCCTTTGAAATGTTCGAGTACGGGATAGCCACCCATCCGCTGCATCATCATGTCGAGGATGACGAGATCCGGCTGCTGGTTGTAGATCGCGGCTTTCCCCTGATGGCCGTCGTGCGCTTGAATCACAAGGTAACCTTGCCGTTCCAGCATGGCTCGCAGGCCATCGACGAGTTCACGATCATCGTCCACAATCAGAATCGTTTTCTGGTCGGGCATGGTATCTCGTCTCCTCCCCGTTGTGACGGCCTGTGGCATCTGCATAATTTAGTAGTTTGACTCGCGTCCAACAAGTCACCGCAACCGAGGCCGTTCCCGGCAGGCCGTAAAAACGGGCATATTCATCACGAACTTTCCCCTGGGTGCAACGGATAGCGGGCCAGACGGCACCTGCGGACGTTTGTTCAGGCCGACAAAAGGCATTCCTTTCCTAAAAATACCGAGTGAGAACGATGTATCCATCAGAACGCCCGCTCGGGGGAGAGGGGGGATCACATCACGCCGTGCCTGCCGAAACTTTATGACTACTGCTCGTGCTGTTGCTGCTTCCGTGCTGACCACGGCTCGTACCGCGAATGCCTGGGCGGCTGAACTCGTCGATGACCACCTGAGCCGGTTCCCGCTCTCGCCCCAGGATCGCCGTTTCGTCACGCAATTGGTCTTCGGGGTCATTCGCCGCAAGGCGACGTTGGATACGCTCTTGCGGCCCTTTATTCGGCGGCCTTTTCACGATGTGGAACCGGAACTCGTTGATGTTCTGCGACTCGGGGCGTTTCAAATCGCGTTCCTGTCCCACGTCCCCCAACATGCCGCGGTGCATGAAACCGTGGAACTGGCCGTGGATGTGGGACGGCCCGCCGCGAAGGGGTTCATCAACGGAATCTTACGGCGAGTCGCGGAAACCGTCTCGGATACATTTGTCGATGACGTAGGAAAAAATGCCATACCGTTCGACGCGGTGGAGGAACCCCGTTATCGCCAACTTACGCAAGATCTGCTCCCGGACCCGGACACAGACTTTCCGGCATGGTTCGCGGCCGGGTTCTCCGTGCCCCGTTGGCTCGCGGATCGCTGGCTGAGTCGGTTCGACCGCGATGAGGCGATTCGGCTCGGGTTCTGGTTCAACGCCCCGCCGCCGCTCTGGTTGCGGGTCAACAAGCTGAAACTCGACCGAGCCGCGTATCAGATCATCTTGAACAGTCACGGCATCGACGCGGCCCCCGGCGACTCTCCGCAAGCGTTGCGGCTTCTGGAAGGAGCATCCATCCGAGAACTGCCCGGTTACGATGCTGGTGAATTCACCGTGCAAGATGCCTCGGCGATGGCCGTGGCGCAGGCACTGGAACCGCAACCCGGTTGGCGGGTACTCGATCTCTGTGCCGCTCCCGGTGGCAAGACCACGCATCTGGCAGAATTGATGCACAATCGCGGCACCATCACCGCCTGCGACATCGACACACGCCGACTCAACACCGTGACCACTCTGTGCGGTCGATTGGGCATCACCATTGTGGAACCGTGCCTG
>JAIXLE010000010.1 GCA_026931725.1 Bacteroidales bacterium | reverse complement strand
GTCCGCTATGCGGCATCATCCTACGGCGTCACCCTTGAGGAGGACGAAGCGGAGGAAATCCGCCGGGCATTCTTCCGCACGTATGGTGCGCTGCGGCAATGGCACGGCGAGAGCCACAACATCGCCGAACGCGGTGTGGGGGAGGTGAGGACCGTGCTCGGGCGCCGTCGTCTGATCCCGAAGGACGCCGATGCGTGGCAGCGGTTCACGGCGCTGGTCAACACGCCGGTCCAAGGTGGCTGCGCGGACGGAATGAAACGCGCACTCGTTCTCATCGCCTCGCGGCTCCCTGCCGGTGCCCGTCTCATCAGCACCGTGCACGACGAAGTGATCGTGGAATGCCCAGAGGCGGATGCCGAGGCGGTCTGTGCGGTGGTCCGGGAATCGATGATCTCCGCCATGACCGACTTGTTTCCCCAGGTGCCCATCGAGGTGGAGGCGGGCGTCTGCGAACGCTGGAGCGAAAAATGAGCGGCAACGACTACATCGCATCCCAATCCGTGAAGAACGCTCGTTACAAACGGGAATACGAATCCTGGATTGCCGGGCTTTCGCCGAAGGAACGCGCCCGGTTCGAGGCCGAGGGACTAGCGGCTCCGTGCATGGACGACCAGCCAGCATCCCACTGCGGGCTGACCGTGGACATCGCCGAATCCCCGGTCGCCTCCGACGACTTCGATATTGCCGAGGCCATCGACCCGAAGCCAGCGCCAAAACCCAACGACACGCTGACTGACGAAGCGCTCTGGGACATCGTGCGCCGCCTGATCGGGGAAATCCTCGGGATGCAGAACCGATCGCTGACCGTCGAGTGCCTGGCGATCGTGTCCGGTCTCTCGTATTTCGGCGACTCGATGTCCGAGATCGCCATGCGCCACGGCGTGACCCGGGCGGCAGTTTCCAAACGCTGCGTCGAGCTCACCGAACGCCTCAGCCTTCCACCCTCTCGGGCCATGCGTTCGTTGACAGCGCGCAAGTCGTATCGGGTCGCCCAGCTCCGAGTCCGGGCCAACCAAGAATTTCATGCTCACCCAAATCAACGATAAACTGACCATCACCCCGACCGGGCTTCGCTTCAACGCCGACCTCACGTTCGAGGAATGGAGTTCGATGGCTCCCAAGATCGGCGGTGCCCTCAAATCGATGGCGTTCGTCATCGGCGACTGGATGATCTACGGCGAGGAAAAGTTCGCGGTCCAGCCCTGCATCCCCGGCCTGGAAGACAATGACCCGCGCCACATCAGGGTTTCGGCCCCGAACTACTTGGCGACCCAAGCTGCAACTAGCCTCGATCCGACAACCCTCAAAAACTACGCCTACGTCAGCCGCCGTGTGCCAATGTCGTTGCGTAACGACTTTCTCTCCTGGGAACACCATAAAGTCGTGGCGAAGCTAGCCACCGACAAGCAGGTCGAGTGGCTCAACATTGCGGCGGCCGGGGATTGCGGCGAGCGGATCAGCGTGCGGCGGCTCCGAGCGTCCATCACGTCTGGCCGTGTTCTCTCGCCCGAGGAACTTTCCGTCCCGCCATCCGAGCAGGGCGTCACCAACCACATCCCCTCCATCAACCGGCTCTGCGGCTGGTGGAAACAAATCGGCGGCACCGACTGGATCAAGACCCGGTCCCGCGAGCAAGTCGCCGCTCTCCTCCGCGATTTCGAGCCCGTCCTTTCCATCATCAACCAACTCAACACATCCATCAAATGAACTACATCAACCTAATCCTCACCTTCATCGGCATCCTCTCAACCGGGATGTGCATCTTCCTGGTCCTGAACAAGGCCTTCGAGATCTGGTTCGACATCCAGGCCTGCAAACGGGACATCGAACGCCTCGAACGTCAGATCAAAAACCTCCAGTGCAACCGCCAACCTTGAATCCCATGAGCACATTGCCCGCCGACTCCGAACAACAGGCCGCCCTCGCCGCGATCACTGAACTCCTCACCGCCCATTACTCCGAAGCCGTTGACTCGGCGGACGAGGACGGGAAATTCGGCATCGGGTTCAAGGTCACATTCGACCGGTCCCACTCACCGACAAAATTGAAGGTCACGTCCCGGATCTCAAAATCGCTCACCGACGAAATCGAGACGAGCGTGCCGGATCCGAGTCAGCCGGACTTGCTGTGATTAGTGCCGCGGAAATGGTTAGATTCGCTCCTAGCGCATTGGCACCCTTGCGAGCTTCGCGACCAGTTCCTCCCGCCTGAAAGGCTTGGAGATGAAGTCGTCCATACCTGCGGCGAAGCAGTCCTCACGGTTGCCGGGAATGACATTGGCAGTCAGGGCAATGATCGGCACGTGGGAGCCCGTCCCCGCTTCGATCTCGCGGATTTTCCGCGTCACCTCAAGTCCGTCCATTCGCGGCATATGCAAATCCATGAGGATGGCGGAATACTTTCCTGGTGCGAATAACTCCAGCCCCGTGGCTCCATTGGATGCGAATTCAGCACGGTAGCCGAGGATCACGAGAAGTTTCTCGGTGAATATTCTGCTCATCGAATCGTCATCGATTACGAGAATCAAACTGGCCAGAGTCGCGAGATTCTCGCGTCGTGCGGTGGAGATCCGGACAGGCCCAGCAGGCTCCGGCCTTTTTTAATCGTCTTGCCCGGACCCGCCTGCAAATTGATCACCGTCGTACCAATATCCCTTGGTTCACCGTCACACTGGGGTTTGAAAAACACTGTAAAATACACTTGTCAAAGTGGCGGCTTAATACCACTTTCACTCTTATTTTATGATCTATGTCATTTTTTATGCGCAGAGAGTGAATCTCCCGGAAGCAACTCCCGTTGGGGGCGAGAAAACGAGTCTCCGCTCGATCCTAATCGGCCATACCAAATAGCCCGGCATACACAATGAAAACTCTGCACCGCGCCAGACTCCGACTGACAAAATCCCTCGCCCTGTTCGCACTTCTGTTCCCTCTCGCGGCTTCGCCGGTGCTCGGCGCGGAACTGACTGCGAGCGACGGTGCGGTAAATGATTACTTTGGGCTTTCTGTGAGTATGTCAGGCAGCATCGGCCTCGTCGCGGCTATCCAAGACGATATAGGTGCTAACAGCAACCAAGGCTCGGCCTATGTCTTTCGCAGTCTGGATACGGCCACGGGCACCGTCACCCAGAATGTGAAGCTCACCGCCTCAGACGGCGCTTCGAGTGATCGCTTCGGCCAATCGGTAAGCCAATCGGGGAGCATCGGCCTGGTCGGGGCTTTTTTTGACGATATTGGGGCCAACCCCGACCAAGGCTCGGCCTATGTCTTTCGCAGTCTGGATACGGCCACGGGCACCGTCAC
>JAIXLE010000078.1 GCA_026931725.1 Bacteroidales bacterium | reverse complement strand
ACAAATACCAAGACCACCCCGAACACTTGAAATTCATCGCCGAGAACAAGGCACTCTGGGAAAGCGTGCGGGTGTTTGATAGCGAATTGGCACCCAAGAACGCGACCAACCCCACCCGGTCCCGCCCATAAACCGGCGTTTGCCCAGAAGCCCAAACTCCGATCATCAGACGGCGAACTCGGCGTTTTGAGCCGCGTGAGACACGCCAACAAGTGGTGTCCCTCACGCGGAATTACACCACCGATTGTGAATGCCCCGAATATACTAAAAAACAAGCTACGGATACAGCATTCAATAACATTCGATGATGAGGCAAGATCGTGCGACAATTCACTCATCACCTGCTCCGCGGGTGCCTACTGGGTCTGTTGGTGACGGGGTTGGGCTGTGGGGGTTCCAACACGGAACCCGTCACGGGGCAAGTCGTCTGGGAAGATGGCTCCCCTGCCGGTGAACTTGCGGATTATACCGTGGAGGCCGAGCTACCCGATGGGAAAACCGTGGCACGCGGTTCCATCGGCCCGGATGGCCGGTTCACGCTGAGTACGTTCCGACCAGAAGATGGAGCCGAACCGGGGGAGTACAAAGTTCTCATCGCCCCCGTGTCCCGCGCGGAGTTTGAACCGCCATTGACCGTGACCATTCCCGCGAAATACCACACCTTTGAGACATCTGGCTTGAGCTTTACGGTGGTACGCGGCCAGAAGAATGAGCCAATCTTGAAGATCAGCAAGAACAAGAAGTAAATCCACCAACGGAACCGGGGATGACCGTCCCCGGTTTTCTGACAAACTCATAACATGAGACACAGATCGGATTTGTGGCTCAGTCCAGACTCACGATGTTTCCATCGGCCCGGTCAGCGAGGTTTTGCAGGATCGTGCCGGAGATCGAATTTTTAACGGGCTGAACCGAAGCATCTCCCATCGCAAATTGGCAAATCCCCTGATGCCAGGAACCGAACCGATTGCCCGTGTCCGTGGGCGATAAAGCCAGGGTGATCCCACCGGTGCCAGCAGATCGCGTGGCTCCGCCGTTATCTCCGTTATAGATGCTGGAATCGTAGCCTGTACGGAAACTGTTGAGCGGGATATGTTTCTCACCAATCATGAAGGTATTCGACAATCCGTCCGTGACCGATACAAACCGGATGCCGCCAGCTTTCCACGGGTTGTAATAGACAAACAATCCCGGCCCAGGGCTGCTACTATCCCCCGAAGCATAATCACTACCACCACGTCCAGAACCGATGCAAGCGGCGTAATCTCCCAGGGCTCCGGGGGTGATCGGCTTACTGGCATCGGCCTGCAAACGATCCGCATTCCCACCATTTACGGGGTCGGTTAACCACTGAGAACTCGGACTTCGGCGTGTGGGGCAGAAGAACGCTCCGACGATGCTTTCCCGCGCGGCTTGGTTCGCCGTGCTGTAGTAGGAAGCCGATTCCGCAGGTTTCGACCAGAGACGGTAGACGGCTTCCTGTTCGAGGTACGGCAGAATATGAACAGCCCAGGTTGCCCCCGCATCCAGGCGTGATGGTGGGAGTTTCCCGGTCGCATCGTGACAACTGTGCAGAGCCAAGCCGATTTGCTTCAAGTTGTTGGTGCATTTTGTCCGTGAGGCCGCTTCCCGAACTTTTTGAACAGCGGGCAGGAGCAGGCCGATCAGAATGGCGATAATGGCAATCACCACCAGTAATTCAATCAATGTGAACCCCCGACGCGGGGCCACCGAATGCCAATCTCTGTGTGTGCGGAACATGCCTTCTCCCAAATCAATAACTAGAGAACAAATCTCAGATAGAAATCACGATACAACACGGCACTACAAAAAAAGCAAATGCAATCAAAATCAATCGATTATTGGTATCGGTTCCCGGAAACGGTCATATACGCAACGCGGTACTCATTCTATCACGAGCGCCAACCGCGGGCAACCGACATCCCTATTGGTAGCCCTGTGTCCCCGTGTGGGTGTCTTGCAGCGTTGCCGTATCTGATGTGAGCGTAGTACACCCATGCGCGGGCGTGCATTTTTCGGAACAGGGTCAAGAGTTTCCCAGGTGGTATCTGGCATCTCGGGCCATGCGGAGTTAGACTGTTCTCATTATCAACGTGATTTGCGATGCACTTGGAATTTACGAAGACAACTGAAGACAACTATTGGTGCCGTAATGTCCGTTCCCGCGACTCTCGATGACCTCCTGCAATTGATTCGCACCAGCGGCATGGTCGAAGAGTCTGCCCTGTCGGCGTATTGGGCGGAGCAAGAAGCCAAAGGCCGCCCCCTGCCCGCTGATGCCAAGGCAGCCGCGGATCAGATGGTCGCGGATGCCCTGCTGACGGATTTCCAACGCGAACAGTTTCTCTTGGGCAAGTGGCGTGGGTTCACCGTTGGGAAATACAAACTCTTGGAGCGCGTTGGGGTTGGCGGAATGGGGCAAGTGTTCCTCTGTGAACACATGCACATGAAACGCCATGTGGCCATCAAGGTCTTGCCACCGGCCAAGGCCGAACAACCCTCAGCTCTGGGCCGGTTTTACCGCGAAGCCCGCGCAGCCGGTTCGATTCAACATCCGAACATCGTCCGTACCTTCGACATCGACCAGGATGGCAACCTCCATTACATTGTGATGGAATACGTCGATGGCACGAATCTCCTGGATTTGGTCAAACAGTTCGGCAAACTCGACCTGGGCCGGGCCGTGGATTATGCCTATCAGGTTGCGGTTGGGCTCGATTTCGCCTTCCGCAATGGAATTGTTCACCGCGATGTGAAGCCGGGCAACGTCCTGATTACCCGCAAGGGCGAAGCCAAAATCCTCGATATGGGGCTGGCTCGGTTCTACCGGGATACCACGGATCAACTGACGGTTCAGTACGATGACAAGATCGTACTCGGCACCGCGGATTATGTGGCCCCAGAGCAAGTGGCGAACTCACACGGTGCCGATACCCGTGCCGATGTCTATGCTCTCGGAGCCACACTGTATTACCTCCTCGCTGGCCAACCGCCGTTCCCCGTGGGCACCGTGTCCCAGAAGCTACTCTGGCACCGAACCAAAGACCCCGCGCCGATCCGCGAACTTCGCCCCGATGTCCCTGAGGGGTTGGCCGACATCATTGCGAAGATGATGAAAAAGGATCCCAGTCTGCGATTCCAGACCCCCGGCGAGGTCGCCGTGGAACTGGCGAAATGGATTCCCCAAGAAGTCCCACTTCCCGCGCCAGCGGAAATGCCAGCACTCTCACCCGCTGCACAAAAGGTGATGGAAACGGAAGAGGAAGTGGCTCTGACGGCAGAAAGTGCGCCCCCCTCTGGGG
>JAIXLE010000012.1 GCA_026931725.1 Bacteroidales bacterium | reverse complement strand
GACGGCCCCGGTCTGCAATCGCAGTTCCGCGGCCCCGGATGCGGGACTCGGAGGGCGAGAGGCCACACCGTTCCCGGCGAACTCGACCCCAGCGAAGAAGGCTTGCCAGGTCGGGTCCACGGAACGGGGGTCGTGTTGCCACTGCTGATACATCAATTCCATCAGCTCCCGATTGTACGGGTCAGCGATGTTCGTTGCGGACATGATACAGGCGGCTCCAGAGGCGGGATTTGACTCGATAGGGCTATCGTATGCCAGTTGTGGCCACGAGTCCGCGCGAATGTGTTCTCCGCGCTCAGCTAAAGATCGAATCGGAATGCCCGCAGGATGAATCGCCATGATAACGAATCTCGTCGGAGTTGATATTGGAGCAGCGACCGACTTATAAAGTCCGCGCGACTCACTGCCTACCCCATCTTGTGCGAACGGCAAAACCGATCTTCGGAATGGGGCACTAGAATGGAGATGCGCGATCCGAACGATTCTTGCGCGGTCATTTTCCCGAGATCCGGCAACACGACAAAAAGCAGAAGCCGAAGTGGAACTGCCGCTGGCCTCATGGGAGTTCCCGTCTGAGACACAACCCGATATGGGTGTCTCAAAATCTCCGCTTGTCGGACAACCGGGGACTATCGTCCCCGGTTCAGTAGGACACACCGAACCGGGGACGACAGTCCCCGGTTGTGTTCCATTTCCAAATCAGACCGTCTTACTGGGTTCCCGTCTGAGACAGAGCCAGAATTGCGTGCATTCGCCTGGGTCGGCGGCGTTATCCCTTGATCACCCCGATTGGCCGCATCCGGGCGACCTTGCGAGACAGATCCGCCTCATGCACGACGCTGACCACATCATCGACGTTCTTGTACGCCTTGGGTTGCTCCTCCGCGAGGCCGAGTCGGCTACTGGCCATCGCAATCACGCCGCGGGATTCCAACTCTTTGTCGATGCGTCGACCTGCCGCGTCGGCTTTGGCGGCAGTCCGGCTCATCGCACGGCCCGCTCCGTGGCAGGTGGTGCCGAACGTCTTCGCCATGCTGCCCGCTGAGCCGACCAGCACCCAAGAAGCCCGCCCCATATCGCCCGGAATGATGACCGGCTGGCCCACGGAACGAAATACCTCGGGGACTTCCGGGTGCCCCGCCGGGAACGCCCGTGTGGCCCCCTTGCGGTGAACCCAGACTTTCTTTTGCTTCCCGTCAACGACGTGTTCTTCCAGTTTGGCGATGTTGTGGGCCACATCGTAGAGCAGTTCCATTCCCAGGTGGTGCCAACCGCGGCCAAACGTCTGGGCGAAGACCTCACGGGCCTGCTGCATCAACAATTGTCGATTCGTAAACCCGAAGTTCGCGGCGGCCCGCATCGCGGCGATATACTTCCTCCCTTCCGGGGAATCCGCCGGGGCGCACGCCAGTTGCCGATCGGGTAGCTGAATCCCGTACTTGGCCGGAACCGAACGGAATTGAGCTAGGGCATCATCGCACACCTGATAACCCAGCCCCCGGCTCCCGGAATGGATCATCACGCACACCTGGTTCAATTCCAGGCCAAAAACCTTGGCCACGTCCGCATCGCAGATCGCATCGACCACCTGCACTTCGAGGAAGTGGTTCCCGCTGCCGAGCGTGCCACATTGTGCGGCTCCGCGTTTGACGGCATGATCGGACACCTCCTCCGGGTCGCCACCGTCGATCCGACCGCGAGCCTCGGTATGTTCGAGGTCACGTTGTAAGCCAAGCCCACGGTCGATGACGAATTGTGGCCCTTCGCCCATGAGTTTGCGGGTTTCCTTGGCATCGAATGTATATGCCCCGCTCCGACCGACCCCCGCCGGGATGGTGTGGAACAGGTTCTTCACCAGTTCGCGGATGTGCGGTTGGACATCCTTTAGAAAGAGATTCGTCTTCACGAGTCGGACCCCGCAGTTGATGTCATAGCCGACACCGCCGGGGGAAATCACGCCGCCCTCGCTCGGGTCGGTCGCGCAGACACCGCCGATGCAGAAACCGTAGCCCCAGTGAATATCCGGCATCGCCAGACTGGCCCCTTGGATACCGGGCAGCGTGGCCACGTTCGCCACTTGATCGGGAGCCTGATCTTTGCGGATCGCGTCGATGAGTTTCTCATTGGCGAAGATAAGCCCATCGACCCGCATATCGGGGCGGTACTCTTTGGGAATCCGATAGCAGCAGGAGTCGACTTGTTCCAGCGGCCCCGCGTATGCGGCCTTGCTCATGATGGCACCTGAACTTCTTCAAGAACGAAGCTGTTCCTTCACGGTAACGGAGAGGCGAACCAAGGAAAAGTGATCGAAATAATGCCCGGAACGGAAAAGAAGTCGCCATTCTGGTGAGCGTCTGCCTACTACTCAAACCCGATGCGGGTGCCTCGGGCGAGACATTGGTCGGAAAACCGGGGGCTGTCGGGCAACCGGGGACTATCGTCCCCGGTTGTGTTCCCCACCCCCGGTTCGGTGTATCCTATCCTGCTGAACCGGGGGCGAGAGCCCCCGGTTGTGTTCCCCCATCCCAATCAGACCGTCTCATCGGGTTTGTGTATACAACGCAGGGGATACGAACAGGGATTCCGGCCTTGTACAATGAAGGGAATCCAACTTCCCCGCGCATTGTGTACCGATAGCGCCTTCATTGACAGAGGTTCTGCTCGTGAACATCCCGCCAGTTCAGCTGGTTCGCCAGATCGCCCCCCAACCCACGCTCACCGATGTCGCCGTCGCGACGCGCCGGGCTTTGCTCGATTCGCCCATCGCTCGCCGGATCAAACCGGGGATGAAGATCGCCCTCGGTTGCGGCAGCCGGGGGATTCGTAACTACTTACTGATCGCCAAAACCGCCATCGACACCCTGAAAGAACTGGGTGCCCAGCCGTTCGTTCTGGCCGCGATGGGCTCGCACGGCGGCGCGAACGCCCAAGGACAACGCGAACTCCTCGCCTCCTACCACATTGATGAAGAACACCTCGGTGTTCCCATCGTGACCGACATGGACGCGGTCGCCGTGGGCGAGAACTCCTGGGGGCAGCCGGTCTGGTGGGATAAAAACGGACTCGCCGCCGATGGGGTGCTGCTGCTCAACCGGATCAAGCCCCACACGGACTTCCGAGGGAAGTACGAAAGCGGCATCTGCAAAATGCTGGTCATCGGCCTGGGGAAACGCCACGGAGCCGATCAGGTGCATAGCTTCGGCACCCGTGGCCTGCGGGACATGCTCATCGAATCGGCGAAGGTGCTGATCGCCAAAACTCCATTCCTCGGCGGCCTCGCCGTGCTGGAGAACGCCAACGAGGAAACCGCAAAGATCGTCGGCATCGACCGCGACGAGGTACTGGAAAAGGAACCGCCTCTGCTCGAAGAATCCAAACGGCTCATGGGCCGGATTCCGTTCCCGCAGATTGACACGCTCATCGTCGGCGAGTGTGGCAAAAACTACTCCGGGGCAGGCATGGACCCGAACGTCGTGGGCCGGATGCTCATCGAAGCCTCGCCGGAAGCCGAGACGAACGACCCCAAAGTCACTCGCATGGCCGTACTGGATGTTTCCCCAGAGAGCCACGGGAACGCCACGGGCATCGGTATCGCCGATCTGACCACGAATCGGGCGTTGTCCAATATCGATCCGATACCGTTTCGGATGAACAATCTCACGGCACGGTTCTTGTGGCGGAGCAAGCTCCCCATCGGTTTCGATACGGATCGCCAGTGCATTCAAGCCGCGATTGATACTTGCTGGAACCCGATTCAGGACACACTTAAAATCTGTGTGGTGCCGAACACCCTGGAAGTCGCGGAACTGTGGGTATCCCCCGCTCTGGCGGCGGAGGTGAGCGGGAATCCGGCACTGGAACTCGTGGGCACAGCACGCGAATTGCCATTTGATGCACACGGTAACCTGTTGCAGGAGCAGCTCTTCCCGCATAGCGTCCGTGGTCGGCGTGTGGGGCATTGAATAACGCGGCTTTCGGGAGCGTCTAGGGCACTGTTGATCGGATGGTTCCGGTCGACATCGCCCTGACCTCTCGTGTCTGGAGCCTGAAGCATGATCCGCTCCCTGTTCGCCAGCCTGACCGCCGTGGCCACTGTGGCCGCCTTCAGTACAGCCGCTGAGCTCAAATCCGGCCCGCAGCCGGGTGAAAAAGTGCCCGGCCCGTTCACACCATTGAACATCAACGGTTCGGCCGCGGGGCAGAAGAATTGTCTGTACTGCTCCAACGGCAACAACCCCGTTGCGGTGGTCTTTGCCCGCACGGCCGATTGCCCGATGACACAGAAACTCATTCAGGAACTCGACGCGGCTACGGCCAAGAATAGTGCCTGCGAAATGGGTAGCTATGTGGTGTTTCTGTCCGACGAAGAAAAGCTCGAAGCCAAGCTGAAGGAACTCGTTACCGAGAAGGGGTTGAAAAAGATTGTTCTGTCGATCGACACCCCGACTGGCCCAGCCAAGTACAAGATCAGCAAAGATGCCGATGTCACAGTCGTGCTGTATACGGAACGGTCCACGAAAGTCAATCACGCCTTCAAAAAGGGTGAACTGGATACCGCCGCGATCAAGACGATTGTGAGCGAAGTCTCGAAGATTACGAAGTAACGTCGTGGGTACAGCCCTAAGCGGCTCCTGGCTGACTAGGGGTACAATTCGATCTGAATTTTGGCTGAAAATCGTGCGGCCCGGTGCCCTGTGGTGCCGGGTCTTGTTATTCCGGGGTGCTGAGTGAGATCCGTTGTGAATCCGGTTCGGGCGTACCGCAAGGGAAATCGCATAGTGGGATGCTTTCCGTGGGTTCTGCCAGAACATCGGCTACGGTCGTGGAACTGAACGCAGCTTCAACCGAGGCATAAGCCGCATCGAGTCGACTGTGCAGCGGACACAATTTGGGACCGTGGGACGCGAGCCCTAATGGACAGTGTGTGATCCGGCGAATCGGTTCGACCGCGTTGACAACCTCGAGAATCGTCAACTCTTCCGGCGGTTTAGCCAAAGTGACCCCGCCACCAACACCACGTTGGGAACGGAGAATGCCGCGTTTCACCAACAGTTGTAAGATTTTGGCCAAGTAGGGTGTGTTGACGTGAGTCCGCTCTGCCACTTCTTCTGTTGTCGCGTGCCCATCCGTTCGCGTCGCCAGATAGACAACCGCCCGTAAGGCATAATCAACGGATTGTGAAAGCATATTCTCTCTCGATGGGAAGCCGAGTTAATTTGGACGTTTATGTCCAATTATACGAGTTTTCATCTTTACTTCGCAACCCGGATGAATGGAGAGAGTTCTCACAGGCTCGATTCGCGGCAATAGAACAAGTGAGGACATCATCGGTTGACGATTCTGCCGAACGGTGACTATGGGCATCTCACAGCATCGGCACAATGGGTGCAGTGTACCCGAAACGGGACTCCTGTTGTAGTGAGTATGTCGCACTTTTTTTGCAATCCGCGATCAGATCGTTTCGTACACTGACACGATGTACGGTTGAGGATTTCCACTTTTCACGGGGTATCTTCTCTATGCGTTGTTCTCAAATCGCCATCGTTGTCTGTTGGTTGGCCGGGCCGGGTTGGGCGTGGGGTGGGGAACCAGCACGGGTCGTGCCACTTTGGCCAGAGAAGCCGCCAGGAGAAACGGAAGCCATCCCGGCGGAATCGGCAGCTCCGCTCAAAGCCGGTCAGCGGAAGGTATTACGGCTAACGAACATCAGTCAACCGGAACTCCACATCTTCCCGGCCCCGGCAGAGAAGGCTACGGGAACAGCCATCGTGATCGCGCCAGGCGGAGCTTATAACATTCTGGCTTGGGATCTCGAAGGCACCGAAGTGGCCCAATGGTTGAATTCGATCGGTGTGACCGGTATCGTGCTGAAATATCGCGTTCCGCGGCGGCCCGGTACTCCAAAGGATCAGCCACCCACTGTCAGCCTCATGGATGCCCAACGGGCGATCAGTTGGGTGCGTTCGCAAGCCAAGGAACTACACCTGCACCCCAATCGGATCGGTATGCTGGGCTTCTCTGCAGGGGGGCATCTCACCGCCTGGACCGCCACACAGTTTGACCGCCGAGCGTATGACGCGGTAGATGTGGTGGACAAATCCGCTTGCCGCCCGGATTTCGCGGTACTGGTTTACCCGGCGTATCTGACCGTGAAGGGGAAACCGGACACGATGGCCCCGGAGATTCGCGTCTCTGCTGATACGCCGCCTTGTTTCTTCGCTCATGCGACCGATGATCCCGTTCCTGCGGACAATAGCGTGCAAATGTATTTGAATTTGCGGAAGCACAAAGTGCCTGCTGAACTGCACATTTACAGCAAAGGTGGTCACGGATTTGGTTTGCGCCCGAGTGCGGATGCCTGCTCGACGTGGCCCGCACGCTGTGAAGCCTGGATGCAAGCGATGGGTTATCTGGGCGAGAAGAAATAAAACCGTGGGATACCGACTCGATTCCTAGAGTCAGTATCCCACGGTTTCTGGTGGTGTCACCCCCTCACCCGGAGATGTGCGTGAGGGGGTTGTGGAATGTTTTAGACGGCTTCGGTGATGTCGAAGCCTTTGCGGTATTCTCGGAACAGCATGGCGTTGGCCTTGGCGAGATCAGCGTGGCCCGCTTTGGTGATCTTTTCCGTCTTCGGATCGAGTGTGAGCAGAGCCCCGACCATACCCGGATCTTTGCTGACATCGACACCGTTATCCTTCAGGTGCGACCGCATCCGGTCCAGAGCCTCGACGGCTGGGGCGCAACCCGCGTAGACGGAATCGGCTTTATCGAGTGTCGTCTTGTCACCGAGACGGTAGCTGATGTTCGCCAGATGACACATCGCGGCGGATAGATGGCCTTCTTCCGCGTTGCAGTTCAAGGTTTCCGGCTTCCGACTGCGTACGGCCTGAACGAAATTATCGAAGTGGTACTGGTCGCCGCCACCTTTGAACTCGGCCACTTTTTTGCCGTCACGGTCGAAGGCAAAGCCCCCAGCGTAACTCGGGCAGACAACATAGCCATCGGTGCCGAACCAGATGTTCCCGACCTTGGAGGTCATGTACGGTTCGGTTTTCAGGCCACGCACTTCAAAGATGACATGGCGGCCATCGGGATAGGTATAGAGGCACAATTGGGTGTTTGCGGTTTCACCATCGTCGATGTAACCGAGACGGCCACCGACACTGACGGCGGTGGAGGGCATCCCCGTCTGGCCGAGTCCCCAGCGGGCTTTGTCGGCCTCGTGAACGCCTTGGTTGCCGAAGTCACCGTTACCGTATTCCCAGATCCAGTGCCAGTCGTAGTGAACAGTGCCGTTTTTGGTCTTACGATGGGGCTGAATCACCGGAGCCGGGCCGCACCAGAGGTTGTAATCCATGGTGGCGGGTGGTTGCTGGGGACCATCGACTTTGCCGATGCTGGGGCGGGGTTTGTAGCAGGTGCCGTAGGCGAGTTCGACCTTACCCGCTTTCCCATCGTGCAGGTACTGTACCGCTTCACGCATCCCCGGATTGCTGCGGCTCTGGGTGCCGGTTTGTAGAATCTTGCCGTACTTTTTCGTCGCTTCCACGAGGAGGCGGCCTTCATGAACATTGTGAGTCAGCGGCTTTTCGCAGTAGACATCTTTACCCGCTCGCATGGCCCAAGCCGCGGCGAGCGCGTGCCAGTGATTCGGCGTGGCAATGCTGACGATGTCAATGTCTTTATCGTCGAGCAGTTGGCGGATGTCTTTGTGGTATTTCGGGGCTTCTTTCTGCACGCCGGTAATCTTCTTCATGGCGTTGCCGATGACGGCTTCATCGCAGTCGCAGATGGCCACGATTTCGCAGTTGTTTTTCCCGAGGTAGCCGTTGATGTGGGCCATGCCTCGACCGCGGACACCGACCACGGCGACGCGGAGTCGGTCGTTGGCGGCACCTTTTTTGGTGGTGGCCGCTTCTGCCGCCTGAGCGATATTCAGGTTGGATCCCGCCAGGGCCGCCGCGGACAGAATCGCGGAACGGTTCAGAAACTCGCGACGATGAAAAACAGACATCCGGGCACTCCTGAGGACAGCGTGAAAATGGAGAGAAGCTCATGGGAATGGAATTAGCGGATAGCCCCATGATACCCCCTCGCACGGAGATCGGTCAATCAACTTGTTCGGGAATTGTTTGGGATGGATTATCTGTGGGATTTTCCGGGATGGGCTGCGTTCCGTGATTTGTGTGCTGATGGGCCTGATGGGGAAATGGTCCCCGATGAATCGGCATAGCCGAACCGGCGGAGATTGGTTAAAGTCGCCCCGCGACCGGGTTAATACGGGAAATCAACCGTGTGGCCCGAAGGATTGGGCAGTGGGTGATTCGCACTCACTGGTCTTACTCAATAATGAGCAGGCTAGGAAAATGAGTATGACCCGACAAACTTCACTGCTGGCGTGGTGTTGGCAATTTCCACGCAGCATTGGCCGAAAACTGTTGAGCCCGTGGTTTCGCCGCAATTTGGATTTCGAGCGTATTATCTCAGAGCAATTCCTGGCCTTACGTCATGAATTGAACGTGCATCAACAAGCATTGGCGGATTTGTCGCAATCCAATCAAGAAATTATGCAGGTAATCGTTAGACTGCGTAGTGATTTTGAGGCTCATCGCGCAAGCGTACAATCGACTGATTTTGCACACACTCGTGATTTTCTCTTGCCGTACATCCACGAACTGCGGGAGCTGCAGAAACGGGTATCGGCCCAATCGGAAGCCGTTGTATTACCGATTACGCAACAGCGGAATGTGGAGGCTGCATAAGTGCGAATCCTCATCAATGGTCATGCTTTCCAAGCTCCGAGTACGCGTCATCGGGGAATTGGTCGGTATGCACGGACGCTTTGCGCGGGGATAGCGGCGGTACGACCGGATTGGCAACTGGAGTTTCTCGAATTTGACCATATTGATGCGATTGATTCAGCCGATTTACCCCACGGTTCCCAAATTGTTCCCTATCATTCGCCGGCGAAACTTGTTTTCCATTCTCCTGAGAAAATGTGGGAAGCGGGTCGCCATTTGGAAGATTGGGTGTCCCAAAATCTCCCGGACATTTTCCTGAGCATCAGCACGTTTGAAGGCGATGCCGTCTTGCCACCCCAAGCCATTGACGGCGTTCCCCATGTGATCGTCATTCATGACTTGATCCCGATGGTGTACGCCCCGCTTGTGTTCTCCAACGATGCCTGGGCGGGAGTGTATGCCGAACGCCTCCAAATGATGCGCGATGCGGCCTTGTGGCTTGCCAATTCCGAAGCGACGGCCCAAGATGTTCGACGTTTGGTCCCCCATCGCCAGGGGGCGGTCACGAATATCGGCGGAGCCACGGATTCGCATTTCACCGCGGATGAAGACCCGGAAACGGATGCGGCTTTGCTCCGGGCACGGGGCATTCATCGGCCGTTCCTACTTGTTGGTGGTGGGGATTGCTGGCGGAAGAATATGCGGGGTTGCGTGTCGGGATATGCCCGACTCCCGCGAACCGTGCGAGAACATTACGATCTGGTTATCGCCGGTTCATATTCTGCGAACGAACAACAACGCATTCAACAATTGGCGGTCGATTTGGGCGTGGTCTTCCAAGTCCGCCAGTTGGGGCGGGTGACGGATGCCGAGTTGGCCGCACTCTATCGGCAATGTCGGGTGTTTCTCTTTCCCTCGCTTTATGAGGGGTTGGGATTGCCCATTGTGGAAGCGTTGCTCTGCGGTGCCCCGGTTGTGACCGCTTCGACCTCATCCATGCCAGAATATGCTGGGCCAGCGGCGCATTATTGTGATCCGCTGCAACCCGAGTCGATCGCCCATGCCATCGCGGCCGCCATAGCAGAACCGGCGGCGACCCGTCGAGCCGAGCGGATCGCTTATGGTTACACGCACACCCCCCAAACGGTTGGGGAACGGGCGTGCCGGGCGATGGAAGACCTATTGGCCATCCCGCGAAAATCCCGGCGTCCGACACTCGCCTGGTTCGCGGAGTTGCGCCCACCATTCGGGGTTCCCGAGGCAGATTTGCCCGTGTTGGCACAGTTGGCGCGCGAGTATTCCATCGAGATCATCTGTCAGCCGAACATGACGGATTTGCTCTTGTCTTTGCGGGTGGAATACCCGATCATCCCGGCGCAGATGTTTTTCGCTCGCCATGCGGTTATGCGTTATTCCGGTGCGGTCACCACAGTCGCACCCGATACCCCCTGGCTGCCGGACCATGCCTTGCCTGAAGTATTCGTGCGGCGTGCGACAGCGGATGTGACATCGCATAGGATGCCTGACCACAGCGGCTTGCGTAAACACGGGGCGTAATCGAATCCGTGACGCACCTGCCGCTGTTGTCGATCCGTGATTTCTGTTGCGGTCGGGTCGTTGAATCCTACACCGTTGATTTCGGAGTGATCTTATGCTCTGTTCCAGTGTCTGTCGTCAGGTGGATTTGGAATCGGATGCATTTCGGCAGTGGATGCCTCCGATGCAGGAAAAATTTAACTATCACCGGAAATTGTGGGAATACTGTTATATCGCACAGGCATTGCATGAACGGGGTAAGCTCATCCCAGGAAATCGAGGAGTCGGGTTTGCTGTCGGGCGTGAACCCCTCCCCGCCTTGTTTGCGAGTATGGGATGCCATGTTTTGGGGACCGATCTGGAACCAGATCAACAAACTCAAGCGGAGTGGGTGGCCACTGGTCAACATGCTTCCAACATCGAAGCGATGAACGAACGCGGCATTTGCCCCGCGTCCGATTTTCAGGCAAGAGCCAAATTTGAATACGTCGATATGAATCGTGTCCCGGATCATATTCGGGGATACGATTTCCTTTGGTCATCGTGCGCGATTGAGCATGTCGGTTCGCTTCAGCAGTGCATGGATGCCGTGGTCAACATGATGAAATGCCTGAAACCCGGCGGAGTGGCAGTCCATACTACGGAATTCAACGTACTCTCGAATGAAGACACGATTACGGAAGGATCGTCTGTCATTCCTCGCCGGCGCGATCTCCTGGCATTGCGGGAGCGATTGCAGGCGGATGGACATACAATGGAGCCACTCGATTTTGAATCGGGAACTCTATTTGCCGATTACTTCGTGGATGAACCACCCTACAAAAGTCATCCTCATTTGAAACTCAGGCTGTTTCAATATGTGGCTACATCCATTGGGATTATTGTGACAGCAGGCAAATAACACCGATGACTCGTTCAATCGACATTGGATATTTTCTGCTCCAGTACGAATTAAGCTTTCGGAATCGAATTCGGTGAGTTGTAACTGTATGGGAGCCATTCTCGCTCCCATGTTTCCACACAGTCACAATTTCTTTTGGGGATCCCTTTCCCGCTCAGATCACAGTACCTGCGGGGATGGTCGCTCCACGGGGAACGCAGACGATCCCTTCACGAATATGATACATCCCGCACGGTTCGTCGTATTCCTGCTTCTTCTCCGCGTTCAAAATCCGAACATTGTTTCCGATACGGCAATCCTTGTCGATAATCGCCGTGTGAATTTCGACGTTGTCGCCGATGTTCAGGTTCGGGCGGCCCGCGGCTTGATTGGCGATGCGTTCCTCATCGGTTTCAAAGCGATCCGAACCGATCACCACGGTATCCGTGATTTTGCAGTTCCGCCCAATGTTGCTGCGCACGCCGATCAGACAGTTTTCCATGACGGTGCCCGCGGCGATCCGGGTGCCGTCCCCCATCAGGCAACCCGTCAGCGTGGCCCCGTCAAACCGGCTGGCAGGGAGGTTCCGCATCCGCGTATAAATCACCCCCTCTGGCGTGAAGAAATCGAACGGCGGGGTCGGGCTTGCCAACGCCAAACTCGCTTCGTGGTAGCTGCGGATTGTCCCGAGGTCTTCCCAGTACCCATCGAACAAGTGCGCCTGAATCCGTCGCTTTTCGATGTTCCGGGGTAGCACTTCCTTGCCGAAATCGGTCGCCATCGGTTTTTCGTTCAACATTTCAATCAGAACATCGGTATTGAAAAGATACACACCCATGTTCGCCAGATAATGCCGACCATTGCACGGGATGCCGCGTTCCTCGATCCATTCTGTCGGTGTGAAGTACGGTTTGCGTTCCGGTTCGGTTTTCGGCTTCTCCACGAATGCGGACACTCGGCCACTGTCATCAATCCGCATCAGGCCGAAGCCGGGAGTGTCCTTTTCGGGTACCGGAATCGCCGCGATGGTGACATCGGCTTGACTATCCCGGTGGGTCTGGATGAGGTCGCGGTAATCCATCCGGTACAGTTGGTCGCCGGAGAGAATCAAGACATCTTCGCAGCCTTCGTTCTTGATGTAGAGCAGGTTTTGCCGCACGGCATCAGCGGTGCCTTGATACCAGTCCGAGGCTTCATAAGTCTGTTGAGCAGCCAGCACTTCCACGAAACCGTGGCTGAACATGTCGAACTTGTAGGTATTGGCGATGTGCCTGTGCAAGCTGACGCTGAGGAACTGCGTCAGAATGTAAATCTGGTGCAGGTTGCTGTTGATACAGTTGGAAATGGGAATGTCAATGAGACGGTATTTCCCGGCCACGGGAACCGCGGGCTTCGCGCGGAGCTTAGTCAGCGGATAGAGCCGGGTTCCCCGTCCTCCACCGAGAATCAGGCTGAGTACCTTGCGTTCTTTCATCGACATCGGAGAGCCTCGGGGCAGAAGGTGTCGGAGCCGCGTCGGAAATGGGTGCAGCCGCTACTGCCGATGATATGGAATCTTCAGGTAGGAACGGCAAGCCAAAACAACCCGAGATGCCCAGGTCGCGTCATCGTCAGCCTGAACAAACGGAGTTCCCGTTACACCCCCAGACAACGGCAAGCATGTGGCCCCATCATACCTCCGCGAACTGAGCCGTGAAATGCCGCAGCACCGGCGGAGCCTGCGTGATCCGCAATCCACGAATGGCCCGGCGGCGCGGAAAAATCTCCGCGATGGCCTCGATCACATAGTCGATGTGGCTCTGCGTGTAGACCCGGCGCGGAATCGCCAACCGGACCAGTTCCATTGGAGGATGGATCGTGGTTCCAGTGGCCGGGTCGGTATGACCGAACATCACGCTGCCGATCTCGACGGCTCGAATGCCGCCGGAGCGGTAGAGTTCACACAGCAACGCCTGACCGGGGAACTGGTCGACGGGCAAGTGTTCGCAAAAGTGGGCCGCATCAATGTAGATGGCATGTCCGCCCGGCGGTTCGATGATCCGCACGCCTGCCCGTTGTAGTCCTTCGCCCAGGTAGGCCACGCTCCGCAGTCGGTATTCCAGATAGTGTTCGTCCAGCACTTCCTCGAACCCTTGGGCCATCGCTTCCAGATCGCGGCCCGCCAGCCCGCCATAGGTGATGAACCCTTCTGTCAGGATGAGCAGATTGTTCGCCCGAGTGGCCAATGCATCATCCCGCATCAGCAGTAGGCCGCCGATGTTCACGAGGCCGTCTTTTTTCGCGGAGATGGTCGCGCCGTCGGCCAGATCGAACATTTCTCGGACGATGTCCCGCACGGAATGGTCCTGCTGGCCGGGTTCGCGCATCTTGATGAAACAGGCGTTCTCGGCGAACCGGCAGGCATCCAGAAAGAACGGCAACCCGTGGCGATCGCAGACCGCCCGAACAGCCCGGAGGTTCTCCAAACTGACCGGCTGACCGCCGCCCGAGTTGTTCGTGACCGTCACCATCACGACCGGGATACGAGCGGCTCCGACTTCTCCGATCAGCCGTTCGAGCTTGCCAATGTCGAGGTTCCCTTTGAAGGGGTGGCGGTTTTGCGGGTCTTTCCCCGCGTCGATCACCAGTTCGACGGCTTCGGCCCCGGAATGTTCGACGTTGGCCCGTGTGGTGTCGAAGTGGTTATTGTTCGGCACCACTTTCCCCGGCCCGCCGAGTAGCTCGAAGAGGATGCGTTCGCTGGCCCGGCCCTGGTGGGTGGGCAGAACGTGGGGCATCCCGGTGATCCGTTGGATCGTTTCTTCCAGGCGATACCAGCTTTTCGCCCCGGCGTAGGATTCGTCGCCCCGGAGCATACCGGCCCACTGTTCGCTGCTCATGGCCGCAGTGCCGCTGTCGGTGAGCAAGTCGATGAGAACATGTTCCGCCGGGATGAGGAACGGGTTGAAGTGTGCGGCCCGGAGAATCGCCTGACGTTCTTCAATCGTGGTCAGCCGAATCGGTTCGACCATCTTGATGCGGAACGGCTCAATAATCGTCTTCATGGTGAGACTCCCAAGATGGAGGAACGGCTAGGGTGTATGATACGGTGATTCTCCCGCAACGACGGAGTGCGACATGGACTATGCCGACCACTTGGCCGTGATCCGAAGTGTAGAACCTACACTGGCGGAGGCCATTGCCCACATCCGAAACCTGGAAGACATCTTGGGTTGGATTCCGCGGGAGAATCTTACGTTCACCTCGGTGGATCTGGTACAACAGGATGAATACAGTTATGACTTTCTCGTTCCTTGGCACGATGGCCGGCGGTGCTTGGCATTCGGTCTAACCTGATTTGGAGAACTGACGGCGGTCGCCGTCTGGGACCATGTGCCGAACGCGGATGAACTCCTCACTCAGCGCCTTGCCTATGGATGGAAACCCACCGCTTCCTTACTAAAAGCTGGCCCAACGATTCTCGGTCACGCAGCGTGTCAACGGAAGGTCTAACCGATCGGAGGAATTGCGATGAGCACATTGATTGTGAACCCACCCCTGACCAGTGCCGACCTGGATGCCATGCCCGCCGATGGCATGGAACGCTGGCTCGTTCGCGGAGAACTACGGGAGAAGCCGATGACCAAGCGTAACCGATTTCATGCAGGTATCGAAGGAACTGTCGTTTCACTCTTAAATGAGTGGCTCTGGACACAACCCAAGCCACGCGGGCGGGCTTTCTCGGGGGAAGTCGGCTGCATTCTGCGAGAAGACCCCGAAACCACCTTCGGAATCGACGTGGCCTACTTCTCCGCCGAGGTCATCGCGGCTCAGACCGATGACACCACGCTCATGCGCGGTGTACCCACGATCGCTGTGGAAATCCTGTCGCCGAACGATACCGTACAGGAAATCGACGAGAAAGTGGCCGAGTACCTGGAAGCGGGTGTGCCGCATGTCTGGATCGTCAACACACGCCATCAGGTCATCACCGTGTACAAGCCGAACGTCCTCCCCGTCATGCGCAACCTCACCGACACTCTGGATGCCGAACCGCAACTGTCCGGCTTCCGTATCCCCGTGGCCCGGATTTTTGAAGAATAATCGGCACTATCTATCACAGTTTCCATCGCGGGAGTTGATAATGGCCCCCAGTCTCGCAGAACTTGGCTTGGATCGTATCAGTGTGGAAGACCGCCTTGCCGTGGCAGAAGCCATTTGGGAAAGCGTTATCCGTGAAGCAGAAGTTGCTCCTCTCACTCCTGCTCAACAGGCCGAATTGGAACGCCGATTGGCTGACAGCATCGCACGACCGGACGCGGTGACACCGTGGAATGAGGTCAAAGCCCGGCTACTCACCAAGATACGCCAATGAACCTCCCCATCGTACTGCGTGAGGAAGCCCAACAAGAGTTGGACGATTCCTAACCTCAAACGATTTTGCCGTCATCTCTCATTCAATATCATGGTAACGCACAGACCCATGCTCCGATTCACGACCCCGGATGATTCTTCGGTACTCGTCACGCTCGCGGCTGGCACCGGCGTCTTCAAACCGCTCGAAATCGACACACTCGCCGAAGTCCTGGATGATTACCACGCCGTCTGTCAGACGGAATATGGCCATCTCGCCTGCACACTCACCGTGGATGAGGTACCAGCAGGTTTCGTCTATCTCGCGCCGGTGGCGATGACCGATCGGACCTGGGAAATCTGGTGGATCGTCGTGGACAAGAACCGACAAGGGCAGGGACTCGGTCAGAAACTGCTCGCTCACGCCGAACAGCAGGCCGCCGAGGCCGGGGGCCGTATCCTGTTCATCGAAACCAGTTCCCTACCGCACTACGAACCGACCCGCCGCTTCTACCGCAAACACGGATACACTTTGGCCGGGCAACTCCCGGACTTCTACGCAGCGGGTGATGACAAAGTCATCTTCCGTAAACCGCTGATTGCCCCTGTTAATCCGTGATGATGATGGCCGAGTTCACGTTGGCGGTGGCATCAGAGGTTTCTTCCAAAATGGTCTGATTCCGCGCCGAACTGGCTTCCACTTCCGATTCGTGGGTTGGGCTTTCAGAAGTGACTCCCTGTACACCGACATTAAACACAGTCTCAGCGGCGGTCATGTTGTGGCCTTCCAGCGTGACTTCGCGTGTGACTTCACCGACTTCTTCCGTGATGCCGTCCAGGCTCAATGTCCAGCTGAACGCGGCGACCTTGAGGGTGATGGATTCCGGTGTCATGGTCAGGCTGGCCCCTTCGCCCGGCACCCCGACGCTCAGGGAAATGCTTTCTGGGGTCATTTGCAGGAGTGCCCCCAATTCGGGTTCCCCCACTTGGAGCGTTGTTTCTTCGGGCATGAGTTGCAGATCGGAACCGACATCCAGAATCCCCGCTCGGAGACGGGTGGTTCCGGTGTCGCCAGAGGTGAGAACAGCTTCAGCCGTTTCCTTGCCTTGCAGAATCAGTTTTGTGGCACCACTCCGCATACTGGCAACGGTATCTGCATCGACGGTGACCGAGCCGCCATCTTCAGTGGCTTCCATTAAGACAGAATTGTTTGCCCGGAACGCGATTTGCCCATCGGCTGCGATCTCGTAATCACCAATTTCCAGGAAGGTCCGATTGGCGGCGGTCAGCGCGGAGTTCGCCGTGTCCTGGGCGGATTGGGTCGCGCTTTCGGCACCGTTGACCATCTGAATCAATTGATCTATGGCAGCGCTGAGGAATTTTTCCGCGTCCAACGCATCATCCTCGGCTTGTTTCAGCCGCTTTTCGAGGTCCGTCTTGTTGGCACTGATGGTGGCTTCCAGGCTCGCCAGGTCACTTTTGGCAATTGCGAGTTGATCCTCCATGGAAGGAACGCGATAGACACTATTCCTGAGGTTTTCGCCGCACTTCTCCGCGACGATAATCAAACCCATGATTCGGTTCGTGATGGTGGAAGAGCCAAATTTGAGGATGTTGTTGACCTGTTTATGCGGATCGTCTTCACTATCATTTGTTTTGTAGACCGTACCCGCTAAAACATCTGCGACAAGACCGGCCAAAATCATGATGCCGGAGAGAATGGTGGTAATAACATCGACCACGCTGTCGATGTTCGCTTGTTTTGAGGCCGCATTAGCCGGAGCCGGCGGTGCGAACAGTGTTTTTCCGGGTGATGGGGCACTGCCACCAAAGAGCCAGCTTTTCCCCGTGATACTGGTACTGGGGCCACGCTGAATGTTGGTCGTGATCCCGTAAACCGCGCCGACGTTCTGGCCGTACACAAAGTTCAGATAGCCACTCGCCCCCATCACCAAGGATGAAGCAATCCCGCCGCCGAGTGATTCCAAGATATGATGTACACCGGGAATCTTGCTGAGGAACCCATCAACGATAATTCCTTCCCAGTCAACCGTGTACTGAATCGAATCACCGTAGACATGGGCCGTCTGCCCGATCGGCATGATCGCGCTGAGACTGCTACCGAATGTGACGGTGTAGGCACCGGGGAAGAGATTCTCAAAATCTTCTGAGAATTTGCTATCCGAATCAATAGCGGCGGCACCTTCGAGCCAGTCAAACAGTCCCACGTTGGCTTCCCCTGTGTTCGTGGGAACACCGAGGTTCGGTTCCTGGAAAAGTCCGGCTCCGAACTAGACGGCTCCCGTGGTGGCCTTGGTTCCGGCCCGAAAGAGCCAGTATAAGATGGTTTTGATCTCAAAGGGCTTCAAATCCGGTTTCAACGATAAAATTCGGGCGGCGATCCCGGCGAGGTGCGGTGTGGCCCAACTGGTCGCGGAGACACGGGCCGCCGGGCCAAGATAACCTTTGCCGTGGGCTTGAAACTCAATCGACTCTCGAAGCTGATACGCAAAGGAGAGCGGATCGTCGAACAGTGCCTTATCGACGGAGATGAGCGGCAGAGTGAACGCCGCCGGGTAACTGCGGGTCAACGGGTGTTCATTGTGAGCCGCCGCGAACACGAGGACATCCTGGAAGTACGCTTCCTCGATCGCCTTCTGGAGTTGCTGCCGCCGGGGCAGTTGTTGCAGTTTGTGTTCCGGCACGCCCAGCGACAGGTTGATGACTTTGACTTTCCACTCGGAGATGGCGTACCGCAACGCCGCAATCACGGTTTCGACTTCGCAGGTTCCTTGCAGGCCGAAGACATCTGCCGAGTAGAGTTTTGCTTGTGGTGCGATTGTAAGAATGATGTCCGCCACGGTGGTGCCGTGGGGAGAGGATTGCTTTCCGATGTACGGTTCCGGCTGGGTACTTCCATGACGGTAAATGACCCCTTCAATCGGGTGGATGTCGACCCCAAGTTGGGTGTATTTCTGTTCGAGTACGGCCCGTTCGATCCCACTGTCGATAACAGCCACGGCCACTCCCGCGCCAGTGGCTCGTGGGTCGCGGAGAACCCGATCCGGGGTGAGTAGGGAAAAAATGTCGTCGAACACGGTCCGTCCTGGGTCGGTCATGGGGAATACGAACTGCACCACAAGAGGAAGGCTGTTGTTCTGGGTTCCTTGCGCCCCCTGCGGGGATGTGGGGAGGAAAGGGCTATTCTTCCCCGGTGAGGCCGTCGAGCAACTTGCGGAGGTTTTCGGCCATCGTCACGCAATGGGCCACCGCGGTGGGGCCGTGCCGAACAGCCAGGATCCGCACCGCTTCAATAAGTTTCAGCCCGGTTTCCGCATCGACTACGGCATCCAGGTTCGCATCCAATCCTTGCCGCAGACGTTCGAGAACCATCGCCGGGGGGGCATCCCATTCCGTGTGCGCATCTTCGGTCGAAGACTGCATCGTGCGCGAGACGGTTTCGCTGGCCTGCAAAGCCGCTTCCAGCGCATCGAACAGTAACCGATGCGTTTGCCGTTCCGCAAGGGCCGAGCGGAGCAGTTCGGCTCCAATCTCCGCGGCGGAATGCACCAAACGGCGGTCCGCATCGGTGAATTGCGGTTTGTCGAACAGTTCCAGGACAACGTGCGCTCCGGTGCCCACCCGCAGAGGCACGGCCAGGATCGAACGACGATTCTGTTCAAACGGCATCAGTTCGACCGCACCGGCGGTAGCCGGGTCGAACTCATTCATGACGCACGGTTCTTGCAGGCTCACCACGGTCGATGCGAGCGATCGGCTGAACGGTACGGCAGGTGGAGGTAGTGCCTGGCCTTGCGTATCGTAAACCTTCGTTGTTTCGGTGCCGTCCCAGCCGATGTGGCAAGCGATGAGGACTCCATCGCTCGCCCCCGTGGTCCGCAGCAGAAACCGGAACAGCGAGTGAACGGCATCCGTCAACGGGACCGGATCGTTCAACGCAGCCGTGGACTGCACCAGGGGCAGAATTTTCTCGACCGATTCACGGAAGGCACGCAGCGTCTGATGGAGCTGGCGTTCCCGCTTGGCGGGACGAATACGATCGAGTTGTTTGGCGATCGCGGCTAAAAATCGTTCGCGGGTGAGATCCTGGTTCTTATCGAAGTAATCACGGACCCCCATTCGCAGGGCATCGAGCGGGGTGGCCTGATTGGCGAAGCCGGTGATGAGTACCGCCACGATGTCGGGGTGAAACACCACCAAATCTTCGAGTAGTCGTAGACCATCGGTGCCGGAACCGAGGTTCCAGTCGAGGATGGCGAGATCGATCGCGTGTTCGTTGGCGATCAACAGCGCTTCTTCCGCGTGGGCGGCGGCAAAGACGTGAATGTCCAGGTTGCTGCTCGTCAACCATTCCTGGAACGTCCGACGGACACCGTCTTCGTCATCGACAATCAAGACGATCTCGCTCATACCCCTTCCCGTCGTGGCGGAGTTGGTGAAACCGCACTATACCATGCCCACGCCGCCGGGAAATCCCGATTCCGCAGAGCAATCACCGCGAGGAGTTGCCGGGCATCGCTCCCGTGTCGCAGTTGGTCGGCTGCGAGAGCCGCGGCGTGGGCGGCGGAAAGATCGCCGGATTTCCAGGCTTGGCAAGCGGTATGCATCAGCTGGGCGCGGTGTTGTTCCGCATCGAACAGCAAGGACAGGTCAGCTTTGCAGCGTCGGCAAGCTGGTCCCGCGGTGTTGGTAGCTCGGCAACAGGGGCAGGTGATCATGGTGTGTGCCAGGGGGGCTGATGTTCCTTTCCAGGGTGGAAAATTTCGCTATGCGCTCACGCAATCTCCTATTCCAATGCGGGATCGTCTGGCGATTGCGTGTAGGATACCAACCGCAAGCCGCTCGTGGTGCAGGTCATTGTGAATCCGAGATAAGTCTGCATCCAGTTGAACTCATGGATCTCCAAACTGCAACTCTGGGTTTTGCCAACTTGGGGAAAAACGATCCCGCAGTTTCCCAAGCATGCGATGGGAAAGCGCGTCCTGGTCCAAGTGGAGATTTCGTAAATTCCCCAGATAAGGCGAATCCAACAATGCCGATACTCCGCGATCCCGGATAAAATTATTACTCAAATCCAGTTCGACGAGATTCACCAGTGTGGGGGTTTCGGCCAAAATGACAGCCCCTTCCGTTGATATGTCATTGCGAATCAGACTGAGTAGTCGTAGGTTTCTCAGATCCGTTGTTTGGCACAAGAATCTCAGATCATTCGTGTCCAATGATACCTCGTTCAGTATCAGTTGTTGGATTCGACAGATATAAGGACACCCGAAGACGGTGAGGGCGTGCCATTCTCGAACTTCTCGATTCTCGGTCGACCAGAAATTCGTGATCTGCAATTGTGTGATAGGATTATTTGAAAACCATTCGGAAGCATGGGCCTGGAACTGGGTCGCATCGATACTGATTCCCGTGACGAATCCGCATTGGATTGTCAAGATTCTTGCACGGTCGTAGAACGGTGCCAGCCATTGTGTATGTCGGCGTTCCCACAACTCTTTCCGCCGTGCGATCAGGCTTTCAAGCCGGGTTTCGGGTTGGGGGTTCTTGATCGCGATTTCGGTTCGGATAAACTCGGCTCGTTCAAATTCCTCGTGTTCGTCGAGCCAATCCGCGAGGACGAGCCAATGCATGTCATCCGATGGGGTGACAGCAATGGCGGCGATCAGCGATTCCCACTCTGTAAACATCGCAACGACTCGTCATTCCATGTAGAACAGAATGTCCGATAGTTCATTACTGGCGGAGCGTAACTCTTCCCAGGCTTGGTCGACCAGGGCCGTTTGCACGCGGGTCATGATGCGATCAAGGTCCGCACGATCGTCTTCTGGGGCTTTGTCGCGGAGGCGAGCGGCTTTTTCCAGCAGCGCCACCGCTTGGACGGTTTCGCGTGCGCCTTCGGCGGGGCCGGTGGCCAGGGCCGGGGTTTCTTCTTCCCGCTGCCACGACGATTCTGCCTGCCCTGCTTCGGAGTCATTCCACATGCGGTTCAGGCGGGCTTGGGCGGCGGTGCGTTCTTCCACGGCGAACTGCGCGATGGCGTTTTCGACCGTGATCTGCTTGGACAACCCAGTGGCTTTTTCGCGGGCCGAAACTTTGAGGGTGCCATCCAGGGTCAGATCGAGTTGCACGACAATCTGGTTTCCTGCCGGGACGCGTGCGAGTCCCTCAATGACGAACTTTCCGACGCGGTGATTCCGGCGAACATCCGTATTTTCGCCCTGGTAGACTTCGATATCGACACAGGGTTGATGGTCGGACACCGTGCAGAATACCTCGCTTCGGTTGGCGGGGAGGGGGGTATTCCGCTTGATAATCGGGGCGAATTTGAATTCGTTGTACGCGAAGGAATAGTCACTCGGAATATCCAGGCACTTGATGCCGAGGGTATGCGGCGTGATGTCGACCAGCACGGAGCCGATGGATTCCCCGGCGATGATGGCCCCTTGGATGGCCGCTCCCATGGCCACGCACAAATCGGGATGGATTTCCCGATGGACGGGCTGACCCAGACGTTCTTCCAGAAGCGCGCCGATTAACGGAGTGCGCGTGCTACCGCCGACCAGTACGACTTGCTGAATCTGGCCCGCGCTCAGTTTGGCATCATCCAGAGATTGTTGCAGGCAAGTGAGTGTGCGATCGACGAGCGGACGAATCCACTCTTCGTAGTCTTCGCGGGCAATCTCCGTGGAGAGGTGCAAGGGAACGCCGTCTTTTTCCGCGATGAACTCCTCTTCGATGCGTGCGAACGGGTGATCGGAGAGCTGACGTTTGGCGGCTTCCGCGGCGCGGAGCAGGCGGGCGTTTGAAGAGGGGGCGTTCCGCAGATCGACTCCGAAGGAATCGAGGAACTCTTCGGCCACATGTTTCGCCAAGAGTTCGTCAAAATCATCGCCACCGAGTTCGGTATCCCCGTGGCTGGCGAGAACCTCGAAGATGCCCGCTTCGGCTCGCACGACGGAGACATCGAAGGTGCCGCCACCCAGGTCATAGACGAGGAACAGTTCGGTTCCGGTCTGGCTGGGGTCGTAGGTCAGAGCCGCAGCGGTCGGTTCGTTGATGATGCGGACGACTTCGAGTCCGGCCAGTTCGCCCGCTTCGCGGGTGGCTTGCCGTTGGGTGTCGTTGAAGTACGCGGGCACCGTGATGACGGCTTTCCGCACGGGCAGATGGAGTTCCTGTTCGGCCGCGTCCTTGAGTTTCCGCAGGATCATCGCGGAGATTTCCTGGGGGCGATAGTGCTGCTCGCCGAGAGAAACCCTTTCGTCGCGGCCCATTTTCCGTTTGACGGATTTGATGGTGCGTTCGGGGGCCAGTGCCCATTGGTTGCGGGCGGTCTTTCCGACCAGGAGTCGACCATCTTCCGTCAAACCCACCATGGACGGAAGAATCGGGTCACCATCGACCAGAAGCACGCGTGGTCGGCCATTCTCGACAACCGCGATTTCGCTATTGGTGGTGCCGAGGTCGATTCCCACAATCAATTCCGACATATTCCTGCTCCCAGGGCTTATCGAGCGACTTTGACGAGTGCGAACCGATAGGGGCGACCGTGTCGCCGATACCCACGGCGGATTTCTTCGAGGACGGTGCCGGAAGGGATGCCTGCGCCATTCACGACTTCCACAGCTTCCATCCATTCGGGATCAAACGGCAAGCCGACTGTTGCAATCACTTCCAGTTCCAGGAGCGGCAAGGCCCGTTCCACACGACGGATACTCAGAGTGTATCCATCGGCCACGCCCGCCAACAGTGCCGAGAGTTTCTCTCCCGCCATGGGCCGCTCACGTAAATCTGGAACCGAGAGAGGCTCGGGAATCGCGGGTGGCGGTGCGGGGACATCGGATGGAGTACCGCCCCATAACCACCTCCAGAAACCTCGGGGGGCCGGAGGTGGTGGGGTTTCGGCATGGCTTTCACCGTCAACGTTATCCGGTTCTGCGGAGTCCGTATCTGTGGTAGAGATTTCGGAGTATTCTGGAACCAGATCCGCGAGCAGCGATTGCGCGGTTTCGCGGGCTTTTTCGACTTGCCGTAGCGACAATTGCAGAGCATCGGCGATGTCCAAGATGACCTTGGCCATGGGCAGCAAGGCCGCGCTGGGATCGGGTTCGGGTTCGGACTCCGCTTCCTGGGCGCGTTGGAGAACCGCGCCGACTTGCTCGTTGGCGGCGCGGATCGCGCGGGTCTGCATATTGACTTCGTGCCGCAGTGCCGTGAACTGGGCGAGGAGCGTGAACAGATCAACCGGAACCGTTGGCGATGGCTGATCGGTCGAGGAACCCGCTGCGGAAGAGTGAACCGACAGCCACTCCCGAAATTCTGACAGAATGGCCTCAATCGTATTGGTCGTTTCGGTCACTTGCGGAGCGCCATTTCGAGGAGTTGATTCAGTTTCAGACGACTCCGGGATGTAGAACATGTCAAATCCTCGATGATCGCATCAATCGAATCGTCGTTTCCGATGCCAGCCAAAAAGTAAGCGGCGCGCGCATCGAGCGTGGAAATCTTCTCGTAAGCGGCCCGGAACTTGGCAAATTCTTTGGGAGACTGCTCAGGGGGGAACTGGCGAACCAGTTCCAGATACCGCGCGCGAATCGCTTGGTCATCTGCATCGGTCGGCAGGTTTAATACTTGAAACGGATCCGACATGAGTCGCTCCAGTTTAATCAAAAAATATGTCCATGAACGATTGTGGGCGTACTTTTTCCAGGAGTTCCTCAATACGACTCAAGAGGTTTTGATGGCGGGCTTCCGAGCTCGTCTTCGCTAAATCGTAGGCGGTGTCTAACATCTCTGCAATTTGGTAACGCGAACGGTCGGGGCCCAACTGTTCCAAGAGCCATTCGGCTTGGATGAAGGGAAAGACGGGGTTTTCGGGGAAGCGATATTCCAATTGTCGCAGGATTTTTGTGACAGCGGTTCGATTCTCGATGTATCGAGCGACTTCGGCTAAGTTCTCGAATACGATTTCGGGTGAGGCCGTGTCTGATTGGGCCGCTTTGAGGGCGAGCGCCAACAGAGTTTTTTCGTGAGTAGTCTGTCCGCGGTATGTGACACCATCTTCGCGGTACATGACCAGGCATTTGATTGTCGTGGTGACGGCGTGTGCCTGGGGATGGTTCGTGGCCAAGAGTTCTTTGAGTTTTTGATCGATCGGCCGTTTGTCCGCTGGCTTCAGTTTGAACAATTGCGACTCGACACTCATAATAAGTGCGACCGTGAGGTTATTACTGGTGTTGGCCAGGGCTTGTTGACTCCAGTTTTCTGCATCCGCGGTGCGTCCGACTTTGCGAGCCAGCACAGCCATCATCGTCTGAATCGGGGCGGTTTCTTGGGGCTGACTGAGCGAGAGGCTCTGTTGCAGATGCTGCTCGGCTTCGGTGAAATTCCCTGCCAGTCCCAGTTGCCGAGCGTACGTCTGATGGGTCCGAACTGCGAGCGAGCGGAAAACCGGGTTCAGTGGGTCCGCTGCGATTGCGCGTGCCAGGTAGTCCAACTTCGCATCCCATCGCTGGGATTTGTGGCTCAGCAGCACCAACGATTTCAAGATAGCAACGGACTTTGGATGCCAGTTCAGAGCCGCCTGCAGCACGGCCTCCGCTTCCAGTAGGCGGCCCAATTGGAACAACGTGCCACCCCATGCGAGTTGCGGTTCGATCCAGTCTGGGGACAAAGTCGCGGCCAGTTGCAGATGGTAAAGCGGATCGACCTCCGGTTGACGGTGTTGAGCTTTGGCGCTCGCCGGTTTGCGTTTGGGCTTCGTGGGTGCAAGGACGGAATCGTCGGGCGGTAGATCTTGGAGAATGTTGCTGATACGCAGATGGATCATGGCGCGCAGGCGGACCAAGACGCTCAGCGGCCAACCCGCCGGTTTGGTTTCCAACCATTGCGAATACTTGATCCATTTTTCAACAGATACGTCCAGTGCGTTGCAAGACTCCATTACGTCCGCTTCCAACCGGAAGAACGATGGATCATCGAGCGGTGGACCGAAGGTGCGACGAAAGCGGGGCAGGTCCGTGGGTTCCCCGTGTCGCAAGATCGCCTGATAGAAGCAGTTCGCTAATCGCTGAACCATCGCGGGTGATTGCTTCTTCCATCGCGGGACGATTTCCTCTGCGTAGCGGAAGGCCGTAGCGTGGTTCTTCGCATGATTCAGGTTGTTTTGGATGAGCCGCAGTGTGCTGATGAT